>NZ_JBIUVD010000006.1:0-397416 GCF_044742785.1 Streptomyces sp. NPDC087844
CTACGTTTCTGAGGGCGCCGCTTCCTGGAGGAGCCCTACGCGGCGGACTTTCGACGTACCGGCACGGCCCGCTCCCTGGTCTCGTCGCCGGGTGCCGGTTGAGTCGCCCTCGCGTCGGAATCTCCCCTTCGGGTGGTGGGGTTTTCCACAAGTGGGGGGCTGTCCACGGGCGTCGGCGGGAATCTTGGTGAGGCTGCAGTCTGGGGTTCGAAAGCGATCTCCGACCGCAGGCGGTGGTACTCGTGTCGCAGTTGTCCTCCTTCCCGCGTCCGTTGGGCACGGACGTTCCCGGCACGTGCCAGGTGCCGCACTTCGCTCCTGTGCGGGTGGGGGGCGGGCGGTATCAGTTGCGTCGGCTGGTCCGGTGCCGGAGACGGGCTCTGGCGGCGGGGCTGGCCGTGACCGCGGCGGCCCTTGTCGCGGTCGGGCCGAGGGATGTGGCGGTACGGGGCGCGGGGCCGCCCCGGCCGGTGGTCGACTCCGTGCGGGAGCGGCGGCCGGTCGAGATGGTGACGGCGCCCGTGCGGATCGCCGACGGTGCCACCGTGCGGCTGCTCAGGCCTGGTGATCGGGTGGACGTGGTCGCGGCCGAGCAGTCGGCGGCGGGGGACGCACGGGTGGTGGCCCGTGGGGTGCGGGTGGCCGAGGTCCCGGAGCCCCTGGACAGCGTGTCCGAGGGTGGGGCGCTGATCGTTCTGTCCGTACCCAGGAGGACTGCCGCACGGTTGGCCGGGGCAGGCGTGACCTCACGGCTGGCGGTGACCTTGTGCTGATGACGGTCAAGCGGGTCGCTGTGCGGCTGTCAAGTCGCTCGTTGGGGTTGTGGAATTGGACAGGGCCGCCGCAGCCTGACGTAGGTTGCGGAGCTGTTCATTCCACCATCTGTGCAACCGAGAAGGGTCCCCCTGGTGAGCGAGAAGAAGAAGGACCCGGGCATCTGGGACGGCTTCAAGGCCTTTCTGATGCGCGGGAACGTCGTCGACCTGGCTGTCGCGGTGGTCATCGGCGCTGCCTTCACCAACATCGTCAACTCCTTGGTGAAAGGCGTGATCAACCCCCTGGTCGGCGCCTTCGGCACCAAGGACCTCGACAAGTACAGCTCTTGCCTGAAGGACCCCTGCACTTTCGACGAGGCGACGGGGACCGCGACCAGCGGCATTCCCATCATGTGGGGCACCGTCCTCAGCGCGACGCTGACCTTCTTGATCACCGCTGCCGTCGTCTACTTCCTGATGGTGCTGCCGATGTCCAAGTACCTCGCCCGGCAGGCGGCCCGCCAGAAGGCCAGGGAGAACACGCAAGAGGTGATCGAGGTCACCGAACTGGCGGTCCTGAAGGAGATTCGCGACGCACTGGTGGCCCAGCGCGGCTCCGGACACGGCGAGCGATAGGGGCGCGCTTCCGGGCGGTGACCGACGCTGTCCGGCCCGGTCGCGGGGTGGCCGGCGACCGGCCGGGGCGCGAGCGGGGTCAGATGTGGTGGGGCGGCTTCTCGTCCAGGAAGCGGGCCAGGTCAGCGGCGCCGTCGCCGGTCGGCCTCTCGCCCCAACCGCGGTCCGTGTCGTCCGCGGACGGCCGGCTCAGCGGGTCGTCGAAGACCAGCGCGACCTTCGGCTCACGCGGTTTTGGGGTGGGCGCTCCAGCTTCGCTCATACCTTCAGGGTACGCGCAGGCGAGCGTGGCGCCGGGCGTCCGCCGAGGTCTCCTCTCCGGGCGGGGCCGGGGTCGACACTGGAGTCATGACTGTTGACGCTCTGACCGATGTGACCGGGCTGCGGGTGGGGCATGCCACGCGGATCGGCGATGGCTGGCTCACCGGAACGACGGTCGTCCTGGCCCCGGAGGGTGGCGCGGTCGCCGCCGTGGACGTGCGCGGCGGCGGGCCCGGTACCAAGGAGACCGACGCGCTCGACCCGCGCAATGTGGTGCGCAAGGTCGAGGCGATCGTGCTGACCGGCGGCAGCGCGTTCGGGCTGGACTCGGCGACGGGCGTGATGGCCTGGCTGGAGGAGCGGGGGCGCGGGGTGCGGGTCGGCCCCGATTCGCACCATGTCGTACCGGTCGTGCCGGCGGCCTGCGTCTTCGACCTGGGCCGGGGTGGCGACTTCCGTGCCCGGCCGGACGCGGCGACGGGCCGCGAGGCGGTGGAGGCCGCGGCGGCGAGCGGGCAGGGCGCGCCCGTACGGGAGGGATGTGTGGGCGCCGGGACCGGGGCGGCCGTCGGAATGATGAAGGGCGGGGTCGGCACGGCGAGTGCCGTCCTCGAATCGGGGGTCACGGTGGCGGCGCTCGTCGTGGCCAACGCGGCGGGGTCGGTGCTGGAGCCGCGGAAGGGGGCGCTGTACGGGGAGTTGGTCCAGGGGCAGTTGAGCTGTCCCGCCGCGGAGATTCACCGGGCGGCGCGGGTGCGGCTGGCCGAGGCCGCGGCGAAGAACTCGGTTCCCCCGCTCAACACCACGCTCGCGGTGGTCGCCACCGACGCCGACCTGTCGAAGGCACAGGCACAGAAGGTGGCGGGCACGGCACACGACGGCATCGCGCGAGCTGTCCGGCCGGTACATCTGCTGAACGACGGGGACACGGTGTTCGCCCTGGCCACGGGCGCGCGCCCACTCGCCGCCGAGGACCCCCTCGCGCTGAACGACATCCTCGCCGCGGGCGCGGACCTGGTGACACGCGCGATCGTGAGGGCCGTACGGGCCGCCGAGTCGGTGGAGGGCCCGGGCGGAGTGTGGCTGTCACATGGGGAGTTGTACGGGAGGGGGTAGGGCGGGTGGGAGGGGGCAGGGTGGGGAGGGAGGGCGGGGGCCCTCTGTTTTCGGCATCGGGCGCTTGGACAGTTCCGGCCCCCGTCCCGACGCGCCCCTGGGACATGGCATGGAGTGCGTGGAGTGCATGGATCGCCGGGAGTGCCCTCTGACCTACGGGTTTTGTGGTTTTTCGCAGCCCTCGCAGGAACTTCTCCCGCGGTCACGGCGTTTTCTGTGTGTACGTTTTCTCGGTTCGCGGACATGATGTCCGACCGAGGGGCTACGGTATGCACCCACAAGGTGACATGCAGCAACGCCGGGAGAAGCCTTGAGCGTTCCGTACGAGACGGCAGCGTACGAGCCACCCGAGTCGCCCGAGTCTCCGGAGGAGCATCTCGCGCGACTCCTCGGTCGCGCCCTGAACTCCTTCGAGCTGCCTGACGACACGATAGGGCGGCTCGACCGAGCGCTGGCTCACGACAGTTCACTGCACTCCGCGCACCACAGCGCGGGGCTGCACCGCGAAACGTATCGTCATACGTGGCTGCTGGCCGATGGGAGCGCGCTCACGCTCTGGGAGCTGGTCCACAACACCGCGCCGGGCCGCGACACCCAGCACGAGGTCTACGAGGACGAGGAAGAGCTGCGCACCGCGACCGCGCGCCTGCCGCTGCCCGTGGACACTCCCGATTTCGAACTGCCCCTCCTGGTGCGGTTGTCGGTCATTCCGGAACCGCTGCACGCCTATGTGCTGGACGACTCGGCGGACCACGGCCGGCGGTTGCTGCGTCGCGCCGAGAACGCTGACCGGCCGGGCGAGGACATGGCCGAGCTGCTGCGCAGGGCGTTCGCGCACCAGATCACCCAGGCCTTCGGGCGGCCGTGCCGGGCCGGCCGGAGAGGGCTGTGCTTCTCGCTCTACGAGCACGCGTTCCTGCTGCGGGACGGCCGCGAGCTGTCCCTGTGGGAGGTCGAGCACACGGCGACGCCCGACGGACGGCACATGTGTGAGGTGTACGCGTCGGAGGAGGACGCCCGGGAGGCCATGGAGCGCCGGGCCACCAACCTGCGCTGACGGAGAGCTGAGAGAGCCGGCGCAGATACGTACAGGCGCGGCCGTGGCCCGGGAGTTCTTCCCGGGCCACGGCCGTGTGCTGGTCCTGCGGCTGCGCGCCTACGCTGCCACCGGCTCCTTCGGCTGCGGCGCCTCCGAGGCCTCGGCGGACTTCTTCGTGCTGCCGTCGGGAGCCTGCTTGCGCATGCCCTTCAGGACGATGACCAGGCCGGCCGTGACGGCCGTGCCGGCGGCGATGGCCAGCAGGTAGAGGAACGGACTGCCGATCAGGAAGGTGACCCAGACGCCGCCGTGCGGGGCGCGCAGGGTCGAGCCGAACGACATGGTCAGGGCGCCGGTGACCGCGCCGCCCGCCATCGAGGCCGGGATGACCCGCAGCGGGTCGGCGGCCGCGAACGGGATGGCGCCCTCGGAGATGAAGGACGCGCCCAGGACCCAGGCGGCCTTGCCGTTCTCCTGCTCGGTGGGGGTGAAGAGCTTCTTGCGGATAGTGGTCGCCAGCGCCATACCGAGCGGCGGGACCATACCCGCGGCCATCACGGCCGCCATGATCTTCATCGCGGAGTCGCTGGGATCCTGCACGGCGATCCCGGCTGTGGCGAAGGCGTATGCGACCTTGTTGACCGGGCCGCCCAGGTCGAAGCACATCATCAGGCCGAGCAGGACGCCGAGCAGCACCGCGTTCGTGCCGGAGAGTCCCCCGAGCCAGTCCGTCATGGCCTTCTGGGCCTCGGCGATGGGCTTGCCGATCACGATCAGCATCAGGAAGCCGACGACCATCGACGAGATGAGCGGGATCACGACCACCGGCATGATGCCGCGCAGCACCGGCGGGATCCTGACCCGCTGGATGGCGAGGACCACCGCACCGGCCAGCAGGCCGGCGATCAGGCCGCCGAGGAAACCGGCGTTGATGTTGACCGAGATCATGCCGCCGACGAAGCCGGGCACGAGGCCGGGCCGGTCGGCCATCCCGTAGGCGATGTAGCCGGCGAGGACGGGGATCAGGAAGCCGAAGGCGACGCCGCCGATCTGGAACAGCAGTGCGCCCCAGCTGTCGATCTGGCCCCAGTCGAAGACCTCGGTGACCGGCTTGGCCTCGTTGATCTGGTAGCCGCCGATCGCGAATCCGAGCGCGATCAGCAGACCGCCCGCGGCCACGAAGGGGACCATGTAACTCACGCCGGTCATCAGCCACTTGCGGAGTTTGGTGCCGTAGCCGTCGCCGGGGTCGCCCGCCCGGTCCACCGGGGTGCCGCCGGGCCGGGCGGCCGAGGTGGATTCGCCGCGCTCGGCCCTGCCGCGCACATCGGCGATCAGCTCGGCGGGCTTGTTGATGCCCGCCTTCACCCCGACGTCCACGGTCGGCTTGCCGGCGAACCGGTCCTTCTCCCGTACGGGCACGTCGTGCGCGAAGATCACGCCGTCCGCCGCGGCGATGACGGCGGGGTCGAGCCGGGTGAAGCCGGCCGATCCCTGCGTTTCGACGACGATCTCGACGTCACCGGCCTCACGGCCCGCTTTCTCCAGCGACTCGGCCGCCATGTAGGTGTGTGCGATGCCGGTGGGGCAGGAGGTGACGGCGACGATCCGGAACGGCTGCCGACCAGGCCGACCGCCTTCCCCGGCGTCGGCCACGGGACCCGCGTCGGCCACGGGATCGGCGTCGGCCTCGGGCCCGTCGACGGCTGCGGATCCGGCGGTTGCGGGGGCTGCGGGGCCGGCGGGAGCTGCGGGTTCGGCGACTGCCGACGGGGCGGGCTTGGCGCCCGCCTCGGCGGTTTCGTCCCCGCGGATGAGGGCCGCCGCGGACGCCGCGTCGTCCACCGACCGCAGCGCGGACGTGAACTCGGCGTTCATCAACTGGCGGGCCAGCGACGACAGGATCGTGAGGTGGGCGTCGTCCGCACCGGCCGGAGCGGCGATCAGGAAGATCAGGTCGGCGGGGCCGTCCGGCGCGCCGAAGTCGACCCCGGCCGCGCTGCGCCCGAAGGCCAGGGTCGGCTCGGTGACGTGCTCGCTGCGGCAGTGCGGAATGCCGATGCCGCCGTCGAGACCGGTCGGCATCTGGGCCTCGCGGGCGGCGACGTCGGCGAGGAATCCGTCCAGGTCGGTCACCCGCCCCAGAGACACCATGCGCTCGGCGAGGGCGCGCGCCGCCGCTTCCTTCGTATCGGCGGACAGGTCGAGATCGACCAGGTCCGCGGTGATCATCTCGCTCATCGCGGGCTCCTTCGCTCGCGTATCGCCCGGGGAGAGTTGTGGGCGAGGGTGGGGACGGGGACGGGGGTTGCTTCAGTTGCCCCAGTTGTCACAGTTGTCACAGTTGCTACTGCGGCCACTGCGGCCATTGCTGCGTGGGGTGCGTGGGTTACGT
Source organism: Streptomyces sp. NPDC087844 (assembly GCF_044742785.1). NCBI lineage: Bacteria > Bacillati > Actinomycetota > Actinomycetes > Kitasatosporales > Streptomycetaceae > Streptomyces > Streptomyces sp. NPDC087844. The sequence goes on from NZ_JBIUVD010000006.1 coordinate 6,203, forward strand.
GGGTTACGTGGACTGTGTGGGTGCTCATGACGCCGGCTCCGTCAGTACGCGGTCGACCGGGATCTCCGCGGTGACCGTCACCGCGCCCGGGTCGAGGTTCGCCGGGCTCGGCATCACGCTGCCCGGCAGTTGGACGGCCGCCGCTCCGTGCGCCACGGCGGAGGCGAGCGCGTCGGGCCCACTGCCGCCGGCGATGAGGAACCCGGCGAGGGAGGAGTCGCCCGCGCCCACATTGCTGCGTACGACGTCGACGCGGGCGCTCGCGAACCACGTACCGTCCTCGCCGACGAGCAGTTGCCCGTCGGCGCCGAGGGAGGCGAGCACGGCCCGCGCGCCCAGCTCCCGCAGTTCTTCGGCGGCCTTGACCGCGTCGCCCACCGTGGTGAGCGGGCGGCCGACCGCCTCGGCGAGCTCTTCGACGTTCGGCTTGACGACGTCGGGCCGTTCGCGGAGGGCCGCGAGCAGCGCGGGCCCCGAGGTGTCCAGCGCGATGCGGGCGCCCGCCCGGTGGGCGCGGGCGACCAGTTCCGCGTACCAGGAGGGTGCGAGGCCGCGGGGCAGGCTGCCGCAGCAGGCGATCCAGTCGGCGTCGCGGGACTGCTCACGCACCGTTTCCAGGAGCGACTCCTCCTCTGCGGAGGTGAGTTCGGGCCCGGGTGCGTTGATCTTCGTGAGGACGCCGTCCGCCTCGGCGAGCGCGATGTTCGAGCGGGTCGCCCCGGCGACCGGGACCGGCGCGACCTCGATGCCCTGCGCGTCGAGCAGGTCGGCGACGAGCGCTCCGGGGGCGCCGCCCAGCGGCAGGACCGCGACGGTGCGCCGGCCGGCCGCGGCGACGGCCCGCGAGACGTTGACGCCCTTGCCGCCCGGGTCCACGCGCTCTCCGGTGGCCCGGATGACCTCACCGCGGTCGAGCGAAGGGACCTCGTACGTACGGTCGAGGGACGGGTTCGGGGTGACGGTGAGGATCATGCTCGCACTACTTCCGTGCCGCCGCGCTCCATGGCGGTGGCGTCTTCGGGGCTCAGTCCGGTGTCGGTGATCAGCAGGTCCACGTCATCGAGGCCGCCGAAGCGCGCGAAGTGTTCCTGGCCGAGCTTGGCCGAGTCGGCGAGCAGCACCACGCGGCGGGCCGCGGCGATGGCGGCGCGCTTCACGGCGGCTTCGGCGAGGTCGGGGGTGGTCAGGCCGTGTTCGGCGGAGAAGCCGTTCGCGGCGAGGAAGACCACGTCCGCGCGGATCTCCCCGTACGCCCGCAGCGCCCAGGCGTCGACCGCCGCGCGTGTACGGTGCCGGACTCGGCCGCCGATGAGGTGGAGCTGGACGCCGGGGTGGTCGGCGAGGCGGGCGGCGATGGGGAGGCTGTGCGTCACGACGGTGAGCGAAGCCTCCAGCGGGAGGGCGCCGGCGAGGCGGGCGACGGTCGTGCCCGCGTCGAGGATCATCGTGCCCTCTTCGGGCAGTTCGGCGAGGGCCGCCTTGGCGATGCGGTCCTTCTCGTCCGCGGCGGTGGTCTCGCGCTCGGCGAGGTCGGGCTCGAAGTCGAGCCGCCCGGCGGGTATGGCGCCACCGTGCACCCGGCGCAGGAGTCCCGACCGGTCGAGGGCCTTCAGGTCCCGCCGGATGGTCTCGGCCGTGACTTGGAACTCCTCGGCCAGCGACACCACGTCCACGCGTCCACCGTCACGTGCGAGCCGGAGGATCTCCTGCTGCCGCTCAGGTGCGTACATGCCCGTTCGCCTCCACTCTGTGCCCGAACCTGTGGTTTCACTCGGAGGCTACGCCCGAGTTTCGGGAAAGTAAACAGGTTCGGGCGTGGATGTGGGCATGAACGGGCATGAACGGGCATCGTTACTCGGTCGCCAGGATCGGAGTTGTCAGCCGACGAGTTCGGGCTGCTGGTCGTCGGCGGGTGTGGACGCGGTCGCCGGTGCGGGCGCGGTTTCCGTCGCCTCCGCTCCCTCCACGTGCTGGGCGGGGCGCTTCGGAAGGGCGAACATCAGGAGGAAGATCGCCGTCATCACCACGACGACCCAGACCAGCGCGTGCTGGAAGGCGTCGACGAACGCGGGGCCGACCTCCGGCGGAGCCAGGTGGTCGGACATCGTGCCGAAGAAGACGACGGAGACCAGGGCGAGGCCGAGGGCGTTGCCCATCTGCTGGACCGTGTTGATCAGTCCGGACGCCGAACCGGCGTGCTCGCGCGGCACCTCGGAGAGGACCGCGTCCGTCAGCGGGGCGACGATCAGACCCATACCGAGGCCCATCACGATCAGCGGGAGGGCCATCTGCCAGGAGGCGATGGACAGGCCGTACCGCTCGGACTCCCAGATGTAGAGCAGAACACCGGCGGCCATGGTGAGCGCGCCCGTCTGGAGCACCTTCCGGCCGAACCGCGGTACCAGCTTCTGCACCGAGAGACCGGCCGCGAGCGACACCGCGATCGAGAACGGTACGCCCGTCAGGCCGGCCCGCAGCGGGCTCCAGCCGAGGCCGGTCTGCATGTAGAGCGTCCAGATCAGGAAGAAGATGCCCAGGCCGATCCCGAAGACGGTCTGGACGGCGATGCCCGCCGCGAAGCTCTTCACCTTGAACAGGGAGAGTTCGACGAGCGGCGAACCGTCGCGCGCCGTCTTGCGCTTCTCGTACGCCACCAGCGCCCCGAAGACGACGAGGGAGCCGCCCATCGACACGTACCCCCAGGTCGGCCAGTCCAGCTCGCGGCCGCGGATCAGCGGGTAGAGCAGCATCAGCAGACCGAGGGTGACCAGGGCGACGCCGACGAGGTCGAGCTTCAGGGCGCGCGGGGCCTTGGACTCGGTGATGAACTTCCGGCCGAGGATCAGGCCCGCTATGCCCACCGGCAGATTGATGAGGAAGATCGGCCGCCATTCCAGGCCGAACAGGTTCCACTCCGTGAGCAGCGCGCCGAAGAGGGGGCCGGAGACCGCGCCCAGGCCCACGATCGCGCCGAACAGGCCGAAGACCTTGCCGCGTTCATGTGCGGGGAACGTGGCGTGCACGATCGACAGGACCTGCGGCACCATCAGCGCGGCCATCGCGCCCTGGAGGATCCGGGAGGCGACGAGCATGTCCGGGTTCACGGCGAAGCCGCAGAGCGCGGACGCGAGGGTGAAGCCGCCGATGCCGATGAGGAAGAGGCGCTTGCGGCCGTGGATGTCGCCCAGGCGTCCGCCGGTGATCAGGCCCGCGGCGAAGGCGAGCGCGTAGCCGGCTGTGATCCATTGGATCTGGCTGAACGTCGCGCCCGCCTCCCGCTGGATCGAGGGGATCGCGATGTTGACGATCGTCACGTCGACCAGGTCCATGAAGGCGGCCGTCATGACGATGGCCAGGGCGTACCAGCGGCGGCGGTCCGCTGTGGCCGGCGTCGGCGTCGGCGTCGGCGGGGTGGCCTTCGGGCCGGGGGGTGCGGGGGTGCTGCTCGGCGAGGTCATGTGGTGAAGGTAGGAGGGATGTAGGTCAGGTCGTGTCCTACTTGTGGGGCATGCTCGGGGTTGTCGGTGGGGGGCGGATGCGTCTGGACGGTGCGGGTGCGTGGTGGCTGGTCGCGCCCGCGCGTCGGAGCCGCATACCGACACAGCCCAGCGCCTCCGAAGGCGAAAGACAGAAGACTGCGCCGTTCCCCGCGCCCCTGGGAGCTGCGCCCCCGAAGACCAGAAAGACTGCGCCGTTCGCCGCGCCCCTGAACGGTTCGACTAGAGGGAGACCCCATGAGTACGGACACTCCGGCGAGGCTGTTGCAGTTGTTGTCGCTTCTTCAGACTCCTCGGGAGTGGCCCGGTGGTGAGCTTTCGGAGCGGCTCGGGGTGTCCCGGCGGACCGTGCGGCGGGATGTCGACCGGCTGCGGGAGCTGGGCTATCCGGTGCAGGCGACCAAGGGTGCGGACGGCGGCTACCGGCTGGTCGCCGGGAAGGCCATGCCTCCGCTGGTTCTCGACGACGAGGAGGCGGTGGCGATCGCGGTGGGCCTGCGGGCCGGGGCGGGGCACGCTGTCGAGGGCGTCGACGAGGCCTCGGTCCGGGCGCTGGCCAAGCTCGAACAGGTCCTGCCGAGCCGTCTGCGCCACCGCGTCTCGACCCTGCAGGCCGCCACCACTCCCCTGACGACGGGCGACGGCGCCAGCATCGCGCCCGAGACGCTGACCACCATGGCTTCGACGATCGCTGGGCGGGAGCAGCTGCGGTTCGCGTACCGCGCGGGGGACGGGGCGGAGAGCCGGCGCCGGACGGAGCCGTACCGGCTCGTGTCGACCGGCCGCCGCTGGTATCTCGTCGCGTACGACCTCGGCCGCGAGGACTGGCGTACGTTCCGGGTCGACCGGGTGTCCGAGCCCTTCGCGACCGGAGCCCGTTTCGCGGAGCGCGAGCTGCCCACGGGGGACGCGGCCGAGTATCTGCGGCAGTCGATGTACCGGCGGCAGGAGACGTACGAGGTCGACGTGACGTTCATGGCGCCGGCGGACTTCATCACGGCGCGGCTGCCCGCGTGGCTGGGGGCGCCCGAGCCGATCGACGACCAGCGGTGCCGGTTGCGTGCCTCGACGGGGGACGCGGTGGAGTGGATGGCCGTGCGGCTCGCGATGGTGGACTGCGAGTTCACCGTGCACGCGCCGACGGAACTCGTGTCCTGCGTACGGGACTTGGGGGGACGGCTCAGCCGGGCTGTCACGGACTAGAGGGTTGCGCGGGCGGCAGGGCTGCCCGTCCTGGCGAACGGTGCGTCCGTCGGCACGGGTTCTCCTCCGTGACACAATGTGCCGCCTGGGTCACCCCGGGGTTCAGGTTCGGGGTGGCCCAGTTCTCATGCGCCCCGTTCTCATGCGCCCCGTTCTCATGCGCCCCGTTCTCATGCGACTGGCCGCGTGACCCTGGCCGCATGACCCGACGAATGGAGCCGAGCCCCGGCGCCAGGGGGGGGAGGCGCCGGAGCTCGGCTCTGGAAGAGTCCCGGCACCGGGGGGAGTGCGTCGGGACTCGGCTTTGGGGGTCCTGGAGTTTGTGCCCCGGGACCGATGGGTTGAAGCGGCTGTAAACGGACTTCTGTACGACCCGGTGAGCGGCTCTGACCAGCCATGCCGTGCGGCATGGCCGACACAGATCTGCTCGTCCGGCCCGCGGTAGGCTCGCATGCCCCCGAAACAGGGACCCAATCCCCTCGACGGGGACCAGTTTTTCTCGTCCCGAACCTGGCCCCGAACCTGGCCCCGGACCTGGCCCCGGACCGGGCCTCGACCGGGGCGCCGCCGAAGTTCGGAGGCGGCCTTTCCCGCCGGTCGGGCTCAGCCGCCGGAGGGGCCTACGCCGCGGCGTCGAATCCCGTGGAACGGGCCAGCTTCTTCAGTTCCATCAGCGCGTGCTTCTCGATCTGGCGGATGCGCTCACGGGTGAGGCCGTGCTCCTTGCCGACCTCGGTCAGCGTGCGCTCGCGGCCGTCGACGATTCCGTACCGCATCTTGATGATGGAGGCGGTGCGCTGGTCGAGGCGGCCTATGAGGTCGTCCAGCTCCTCGCTGCGCAGCAGCGTCATCACGGACTGCTCGGGCGACACGGCCGAGGTGTCCTCCAGCAGGTCTCCGAACTGGGTGTCGCCCTCGTCGTCCACCGCCATGTTCAGCGAGACCGGGTCGCGGGCCCAGTCCAGGACGTCGATGACGCGCTCCGGCTTGGAGTCCAGCTCCGCCGCGATCTCCGCGGGCTCGGGGTCACGGCCGTGCTCGCGGTTGAACTCGCGCTGCACGCGACGGATCCTGCCCAGCTCCTCCACCAGGTGGACGGGGAGCCGGATGGTGCGCGACTGGTCTGCGATGGACCGGGTGATGGCCTGACGGATCCACCAGGTCGCGTACGTCGAGAACTTGAAGCCCTTGCGGTAGTCGAACTTCTCGACCGCGCGCACCAGGCCGGCGTTCCCCTCCTGGATCAGGTCCAGCAGCGGGAGGCCGCTGCGGGGGTAGCGGCGCGCTACCGCGACGACCAGGCGGAGGTTCGACTTGATGAAGACTTCCTTGGCCCGCTCGGCGTCGGCGACCAGCGCTTCGAGCTCCTCGCGGGAGGCCTTCACCTTCGTCTCGGTGGTCTCACCGTCGAGAAGCTGCCGCGCGAAGACGCCTGCCTCGATGGTCTGTGACAGGTCGACCTCCTTGGCGGCGTCGAGCAGCGGTGTGCGCGCTATCTCGTCGAGATACATGCCGACCAGGTCGCGGTCGGCGATCTCGCCGCCTACGACGCGAACACTGCGTGCCGCGTCGGTCTCGCCGGAGGCGGACTTACGACGGGCGACGGCACGGGTTGCCATGCGTGCTCCCTTGCGATGGTGGGCTTGCGGGTCCTAGTGGTGGCTTCGGTGGCTCGGACACTCTCCCGAGTGCCCTGCTTCCGATGGAAACAACGACTGGAATCCGGACAGAATTCCCAACCCGGTCCTCGATTTTTCTGATCTTGCAGTACCCTGTGCCGCCATCAAGGGAGGCGCGGTGCCGTCGGAACGTGCGGAGGTCCAGGTCAGACCCGGAGTCCAAACCGATCTGGGCGCCCTCACGGACATCTACAACCACTACGTCCGTGAGACGCCGATCACCTTCGACACGGCGGTCTTCACCCAGGAGGAGCGACGCCCTTGGCTGCTCTCTCACCCTGAAGACGGCCCGCATCGGCTGATGGTTGCCGTGGACGCGGACTCACAGCGGATTCTGGGGTACGCCACATCGAGCGGGTTCCGGCCGAAGCCCGCGTACGGAACGTCCGTGGAGGTGACGGTCTACCTCGCGCCCGGCGCGGGCGGCCGAGGCATCGGCACACTCCTCTACAAGGCTCTGTTCGAGGCGCTCGCGGGCGAGGACCTCCACCGGGCGTACGCGGGGATCGCGCAGCCCAACGAGGCGTCCACGCGACTGCACGAGCGGTTCGGCTTCCGGCACGTCGGTACGTACCGGGAAGTGGGCCGGAAGTTCGGGCGGTACTGGGATGTGGCGCGGTACGAGAAGGATCTCTGAGACTCGGCCCCCGCCACGGTCAGGCGGTGCTTCCGGGGTCAGGCGGCGCTCGTCAGCCGAACTGCACCGAGCGCTTGGCCAGGCCCAGCCAGAAGCCGTCGATCACGGACCGCTGGGACGCCAGGTCGCCGGAGGCGTCCGCCGCCCCCATCGTCACGAACAGCGGGGCGAAGTGCTCCGTGCGCGGGTGGGCCAGCTGCCCGGCCGGGGACTTGTGGAGGAAGTCGAGGAGGCCGTCCACGTCCACGGAGTCGAGCGCCTGCCGGCCCCAGGCGTCGAACTCGGCCGACCAGCCGGGGATACCGCCCTGGCGCAGAGCGGCGAGGTTGTGGGTGAAGAAGCCGGAGCCGACGATGAGGACGCCCTCGTCGCGCAGGGGGGCCAGTTTTCGGCCTGTCTCCATGAGGCGGACGGGGTCCAGCGTGGGCATGGAGATCTGCAGGACCGGGATGTCGGCCTCGGGGAACATCTCCACGAGCGGGACGTACGCGCCGTGGTCCAGGCCTCGGTCCTGGATGTCCTGGACCGGTGTGCCGGGGGCGCGCAGCAGCTTGCGGACGGACTCGGCAAGGGCGGGGGCGCCCGGGGCGTCGTACCGCACCTTGTAGTAGTGCTCGGGGAAGCCCCAGAAGTCGTACACCAACGGGACGGGCGTCGTGGCGCCGAGGGCCAGCGGGGCCTCCTCCCAGTGCGCCGAGACCATCAGGATCGCCTTGGGGCGCGGGAGGTCGGCGGACCAGGCGGCGAGCTGGCCGGGCCAGATGGGGTCGTCGGCCAGGGGCGGGGCGCCGTGCGAGAGGTAGAGGGCGGGCATGCGCTCCACGGCGGGGTGTTCCTCGGTGGCTGCGGACATGGCTGCGGCTCCCTCTCCTACTGCTTGAACTATCAAGCTTTACCAGGCGTAGCCTACCCGGTACTTGTTTAAGATTCAAGAAGAAGCTCGTACAGTAGGTGCATGAACACGGCATCCGCTGACGGGCCACGCTGGCTCAGCGACGAGGAACAACGCACCTGGCGTGCGTTCATGCACGCGACCACGCTTCTTGAGGACCATCTCGACCGCCAGTTACAGCGTGACGCGGGCATGCCGCACATCTACTACGGCCTGCTGGTGCAGTTGGTCGAGGCGCCGCGGCGGCGTCTGCGGATGACCGAGCTGGCGATGAAGGCGAAGATCACGCGGTCTCGGCTGTCGCATGCGGTCGCTCGGCTGGAGAAGAGCGGGTGGGTGCGGCGGGAGGACTGTCCGTCCGACAAGCGGGGGCAGTTCGCTGTCCTGACGGACGAGGGGTACGCCGTTCTTGAGCGGGTTGCTCCCGGGCATGTGGCCGCGGTCCGGCAGGCGCTGTTCGACCGGCTCACACCTGAGCAGCAGAAGGCGCTCGGGGAGGCGATGCTGCTCATCGCGGAGGGGCTTCAGCCGGAGGGGGCGGGGGCGGATCTGCCCTGGCTGCGGTAGGCGAGCCGGTGGGGTTGGCTCGGCCCGTTTTTAGGGGTGCGGGTGCGTTGTGGGGTGCGGGTGCGTTGTGGCTGAGCGCGCCGTTCCCCGCGCCCCTCACAAACGACAGGCCGATGCCCAGTGCGGGCGCGTTGCGGCTGGCCGCGCAGTTCCCCGCGCCCCTCAAACTGCAGGCCGATTCCCGGTGCGGGCGCGTGAGGGTTGAGCGCGCAGTTCCCCGCGCCCCTTAGGGGTGGGCTTGCGGCGCGTAGGTCTGCGGCGGCCGGGCGGGCCTCTTAAGGGGCGCGGGGAACTGCGCGGCCCCGCCGGTCCCCGGGGCCGTGACAACCGGCCGGACCCCATGAGGGGCGCGGGGAACTGTGCGGGCAAACCCCACCGCCCCACCGCGGAGCGCAACGCATGGATCTGCCCCGGCTCCATCACTCTCGGAGCCGGGGCAGATCGGGGTTCGTGCGTACGAAGGCGTCCCCACCCCTGCGTACGCACGAGGTCAGTGGGTGACCCAGTCGGTTCCGGGCCCGCTCACCGCGGAGCGGCTAGTGGGCGATGACCGGCACCTTCAGGTCGTCGTCGGCTCCGTCGACGGACTTGGAGGCCTCGTTCATGTCGACACTGCCCGCGTTGACGAGGGTGAAGACGATCACCGCTGCCGCCACGAGGATGCCGACCGCGAACCAGATCGCGCTGGTGTACCCGTGCACCTGCGCCTGCAGCTGCACGAGCTGCTGCTGGGACTGCGAGGTCGCACCCCCGATGTGGTCCTTGACGTACGCGGTCGTGGCCGACGCGGCGATCGTGTTCAGCAGAGCCGTACCGATCGCGCCACCCACCTGCTGCGAGGTGTTGACCATCGCGGAGGCGACACCGGAGTCACGCGGCTCGACACCGAGCGTGGCCAGGGACATGGCCGGCATGAACGCCGTACCCATACCGAGGCCGAGCAGCAGCATCGCCGGCAGGAGCAGCGCCGCGTACGAGGAGCCGATCTCCATCCGGGTCAGGAGCAGCATGCCGAGCGCCGCGACCAGGAAGCCGGGACCCATCAGCAGCCGCGCCGGAACGCGGTTCATCAGCCGGGCGCCGATCTGCGTGGAGCCCGTGATCATGCCCGCGATCATCGGCAGGAAGGCGAAGCCGGTCTTGACCGGCGTGTAGCCCTTCACGATCTGCAGGTAGTACGTCAGGAAGAGGAACAGACCGAACATCGCGATGATCGCGAGGCCGAGCGAGAGGTAGATACCGCCACGGTTGCGCTCGGTGATGACGCGCAGGGGCAGCAGCGGGGCCTTGACCTTGGACTCGACGACGACGAAGGCGGCCAGGAGCAGCACCGACGCGACGAACAGACCGATCGTGGTGGAGTCGCTCCAGCCCTCGGACTCGGCACGCGTGAAGCCGTAGACCAGGGAGACCAGACCGAGGGTGGAGAGGACCACACCCGGGATGTCGAGCGGCGAGCGGTTGCGGCTGCCGACCGGCTCACGGATGACGAAGTACGCACCGGCCGCGGCGACGATCGCGAACGGGATGTTGACGAAGAAGGTCCAGCGCCAGTTCAGGTACTCGGTGAGGAAACCGCCGAGGATGAGGCCGACGGCGCCACCGCCACCGGCGATCGCCCCGTAGATGCCGAACGCCTTGGCGCGTTCCTTGGAGTCGGTGAACATCACCGCGAGCAGCGACAGCGCGGCGGGTGCGAGCAGCGCGCCGAAGGCACCCTGCAGGGCGCGGGAGCCGAGCAGCATCGCCTCGTTGGTCGCGGCGCCACCCAGGGCGGACGCGCCGGCGAAGCCGATCAGACCGGCGACGAAGGTGCGCTTGCGGCCCCACAGGTCGGCTATGCGGCCACCGAACAGGAGGAGTCCGCCGAAGGCGAGGGCGTAGGCCGTGATGACCCACTGCCGGTTGCCGTCGGAGATCCCCAGGTCCTGCTGGGCCGAGGGAAGGGCGATGTTCACGATGGTCGCGTCGAGCACGACCATCAGCTGGGCGAGCGCGATGAAGACCAGCGCTTTCCAGCGGTTGGAATCGGGAGCCGGCGCCTTGGCGGCGTTGGCCTGGACTGTTTCAGACATGGGAGTACCCACTTCAGGACTTCGTGGCGAAAAAAGCGTGACGGAAGGGACGGCTCGTCACCGGTGACGTCTTCGCCGACTTCGTTGTCGACGCCCTCCTCGACGTCCTTGTCGATGACGACCGGTGGTTTGTGGTGTAAGTCGTGCGGGGTGTGAGTGGTGCGGTGTACGTCGTGCGGTGTGAGTGGTGCGGTGTGAGGAGTGACTCGCGAAGTACGCGGATCTGATCGGTCGGCCGACCGGTCGGTGAGCCGGTCAGTCTGTCGATCGGTCAGTCGGGCGCTCGATCGGTCAGGCCCGTCGCAGGTCCTCCATGGTCGCGGCCGCACCGGGCAGTTCGGAGCGGGCGGGTGCCCGTAGCCCGTCCAGGAACAGCTGCAGGTGGCGGTGTACGAAGCGGTCCATGTTCGGGCACGCGGTACCGGGCAGTGGCCGGGTGAGCTGAGTGATGGCAATCATGAGGTCCCCGACGGCGACGTCAGGACGGAGCTGGCCCGCGGTCCGGGCCCGCCCCATGAGTGTCTCGATCAGCTCCTCGACCCGCTCGCGCGAGGCGACCAGGTCCGGGTGGTTCGCGTCGAAGGCTTCCGAGAGCATCGGGCACAGGGCGCCGATCCGCTCGTCGGCCGAAGCGTGCACGAACCGTGCGAGTGCCTCGAAGGCGTCACCGGTCTCGGCGAGCATCTGCTCGACCTGTTCCGAGACGCGGTCCATGACCGAGCAGACGACCTCGCGCTGGAGAGCCGCCCGGTCCGGGAAGTTGCGGTACAGCGTGGCGTTGCCGATACCCGCCCGGCGGGCGATCTCGTCGAGCGGCACCTCGGCACCGAACTCGACGAACATCTCTCGTCCGGCGGCGACGATCCGCTCCCGGTTGCGCAGAGCATCGGCCCGCGGGCGGGGCACCTTGCGCTGGGCGACGGTTGCGGTCTCCACGGCGTACTCCTTCGCGTTCTCTCAGTGGTTCGTGGCCGGTGGTTCGTGGCCAGTGGTTTGTGGCCAGTGGTTTGTGGCTCTTGCTTGCTTCTACTTCTGCTTCTGCTTGCTTCCACTTGCGCTTGCTCGGTCTCGCTGGTTCCTGCCGTCCGGCGATCCGGGGACCCTCTCCCCGTTTCACGCGGACACATGGCTAAACGGGGAGAGGGTCCCCGGTTATTTCCCGATCCCGAAGAGATTCACTGTGACCTGAGTCACATGTTTCTCCTGAGGAGTTTGCGGCCCTCCGAGGGGCTCTGTGTCTCCGCCCGCCTCCCACGATCGGTCTCCTCCAGCGCGCGCCCCCGCATCCGGCGGCACAGGGTGATCGGACAGGGTGCAGCCAGAAACGGCCGGGCTGCCTGGAGCGAAGGGCTTCGCATGCAGCCGACCAGCCGCCGGATACGCCCGCGCCGCCGCACCGCAGCCCTCGTCTCGGTCACCGCCCTCACCCTGGCGGTCAGCACCTCCGCCGGGTCCGGACATCTGACGGCCGGTTCGACCTCGGCGGCGGGCCCCGTGGCACCGGCGGCCGGGACCTCCCCGCTCGGTCCCTGCATGATCAGCGGCTCGACGGGTGTGCAGATGTCGGAGGGCATCCCCACCCCCGCGGGCTACGCGCGCTCCACCGGCACCGTCCGGGCCCTGAACCTGATGGTCGACTTCTCCGACGCGCCCGGACAGGGCAAGGCGCTCGACCGCTTCGGCGAGTTCTTCCCGCAGACCACCGACTGGTTCCGCACCAGCTCGTACGGCCGTCTCGACTACCGTCCGCAGGCTCCGATAGGCGACTGGCTGCGGATGCCCAAGCCCTTCAAGGAGTACGGGATAGAACGCGGCGCCCCCTTCGACCCGGGCTACCGCGAGCTGGTCCAGGACATCGTGAGCACCGCCGACCCGAAGGTGAACTTCCAGGACTACGACCTGCTGAACGTCCTGATCACCCCGAACGCCGGCCCCTCCGCCCTGGACACGGTCCTGTCCGTCACCTTCGCGGGCAACACCGAGGCGCCGGTCGCGGACGGGGTGCCCGTCGCCAACGCGTCCTTCGTCTACAGCCGCCAGGACGACGGGTCCGGTACGTACGCCGAGACCGGATACCGCGTGCTCCCCCACGAGAACGGCCATGTCTTCGGACTGCCCGACCTCTACACCCAGGACGGCGGCGGCGCGGTCGGGCACTGGGACATCATGAGCGAGGACTGGGGGGCCGACAACGACCTGCTGGGCTGGCACAAGTGGAAGCTCGGCTGGCTCGACGACTCCCAGGTCGGCTGCGCGGCCTCGCCCGGCACGACCGAGCATGTGCTGACCCCGCTGACCGAGCCGGGCGACGGCGGCAAACTGGTCTTCGTCCCGGTCGATGCGAAGACGGGGTACGCGGTCGAGCTGCGCACCCAGGCGGGCAACGACGAGTCGGTGTGCAAGACGGGCGTACTGATCTACAAGGTGAACGCGGACGTCGACACCGGCCACGGCCCGATCTCGGTGGTCGACTCCACGAAGGACAGCGGCGGCTGCACCCGCAGCCCGAACGTCCACGCCGAACTCTCCGACGCCCCCTTCTCCCCCGGCCAGTACTTCAAGGACCTGGCATCGGGCATCCGCATCACGGTCGCGGGCACAGACCCCAAGGGCAACCACCGCGTGTACGTGACCCGCGGCTCCCACTAGGGACGCAACCCGCAGGGGACATAACCTTCAGGGGCGCAACCCTCAGGGGCGCAACCCTCAGGGGCGCGGGGAACGGCGCGATCTTTTGCCTTCAGGGGCGCAGCCCCAGGGGCGCGGGGAACGGCGCGATCAGCCCCCACCGGCCCGCAGCTCGCGTACACCCACCCCACCCCGCTCCCATTCATTACCGTGGTCGGGACACCGTAATGGGGAGCCATGCCACCGACCCACCTCACCCCGCCCGAGCCCGACGCCGTCGAACCCGCCGAGGCAGTCGAACCCGTAGAGGCAGTAGCCCCGCTGATGCGCGGCATCACCGTGCTGCACCGCCTCACCGAGGCAGGCGGCACACAGAGCCTCAGCGGCCTGGAGAAGACCACCGGACTCGCCAGATCCACGGTGGACCGCATCGCGGCGACCCTCGCCCGGATGGGATACCTGCGCCTGGACGGCCGCGACGCCGTACTCACCCCACGGCTGATGGAGCTGGGCAACGCCTACCTCGCCGCGCTCCAGTTCCCCCGGCTGCTGGACACCCGGGCCGACGCCCTCGCGGACGAGCTGGACGAGTCGGTCTCCCTCGCGGTCGCCGACCGGGACGGCATCCGCTTCATCCACCAGGCCACGCGCCGGCGCGCGATGTCCCTGAGTTTCCGTATCGGCGACCTCCTGCCGACCGAACGGACCGCGCCGGGGCCGCTGTTCGCCACCGAATGGACCCTGGAGGACTGGGCACGGTGGCGGGACAGACGGGCGGCGGACCCGCAGGACCTGGGCTTCCCGGCGGTGCCTCCACGCGAACGCCCCGCCCGGGACACGGAGTTCGAGGAGCGGACACGCCAGGCAGGCACCCGGGGCTGGGCCCTCGACGACCAGCTGATCGAACCGGGCCTGGTCGCCGTCTCGGTGCCCGTACGGGACCGGAGCGGCCACCTCGCCTGCGTGGTGAGCGTGGTGAGCCACACCAGCCGGCACGGCGCGGAGTCCCTGCCGAAGACCATGCTGCCCCGGCTGCGGGCGACCGTACGCGCCATGGAACGGGATCTGCGCGAGGCACCCGCCCGGCCGCCCACCGCTCCGGCCGGGCTCGCCATCTGGACCGGGGCCTCGAAACAGGAACTGGGCCGGGAGTTCGTCGAGTCGCTGGCCCGCGGGCTGACCGTGATCACGGCGTTCGGCGAAGGGCGGGCCGAGCTGACGCTCACCGAGGTGGCGCAGGCGACGGGCCTCGCGCGGGCGACGGCACGGCGTGCGCTGATCACGTTGGAACACCTGGGGCATGTCACGGCCCACGGCCGGCACTTCACGCTGACGCCCCGCGTCCTGTCGATCGGCTTCCCACCCCTCTCCCGTACGACCCTGTCGCAGATCGCGGCTCCACACCTTGCCGATCTCGCGGGCCGGCTGCACGACTCGGCGTCCCTCGCGGTCCTGGCCGGCGACGAGATCCAGTACACGGCCCGCGTCGCCACCAGCCGCATCATGAGCGTCAACATCACGGTCGGCACACGGCTGCCGGCGTACGCGACCTCGCTGGGGCGGGTGATGATGGCGGACCTCTCCCCGGCCGGGCGGGGCCGGTTCCTGACCGGCCCTCTGGACGCGCTGACCCCGCACACGGTCACGGACCCGGCAGCTCTCGCGGCCACCCTGGACCGCGTACGGGAGGCCGGATACGCCGTGGTGGACGGCGAGTTGGAGGAGGGGTTGCGGTCGATCGCGGCTCCGGTCCGGGACCGTACGGGGGCCGTCGTGGCCGCCGTGAACGTGGCCATGCACAGCTCTCGACGGACGGTCGAGCGGTGTGTGGCCGAGGTGCTTCCGGAGCTGTCGGCGACGGCTGGGCTGATCGAAGCGGATCTGCGGGTCGCGGGGCGGTTCAACCGCGTACCTGTCGCCTAGCCGGCGGGGCGGGAGAAACGGGTCTGTGGGGCTGTGCGGGCCGGCGGGGGCCGGCCGCGCAGTTCCCCGCACCCCTGAGAACCCCAGAAAAAACCCCGGGCCGGGAATCAAGTGCGGGTACACGGGGGCTGATCGCGCCGTTCCCCGCGCCCCTGAAAACCCCGGAAAAACCCCGGCCCGGGAGTCGGGTGCAGGTACGCGGGGACCAGCCGCGCCGTTCCCCGCGCCCCTGGGGAGGCGGGCCGTGGCCTTGTCTTTCGGTTTTGGGGGCGCGGGGAACTGCGCAGTCTTTGGCGGGGGCCGGGATTACGCGCTCTGGCGCGATGCGGCCCGGTACAGCGGCGGCGCCGCATCCTCCCGGCGGCGCCCCGAAGCGACCAGTTCCTTCAGGGTCGTCTCCGTCGCCAGGCGCGGCAGCAGCAGCGCCCAGAAGCGGGTCAGCATGGACTGGGAGAGCCACTGCGCGTTGCGGCTGCCCAGCGCCCCGAAGCCGACCGTGGCCGCGACCACCGCGTGAGCGGCGTCCTGCGGTGCCACGTCCCGCGCCAGCGCGCCCTCCCTGGCCGCCTGGACCAGCAGACTCTCGACCCACGCCTGCCAGCGCCGCCGCAGATCCGCACCGGGCACCGGCAGGGGACTCTCGCTCAGGTCGAACCCTGCCCGCAGGATCACATCGTGCCGCAACCCCCGCAGCAGGGCGTGCGTCGTGTCGACCAGCACCTGCAAGGGGCCCCCGCTCCCGGCGGCCTGCCCCCGCGCCGCACCCTCGTGGGTGATCTGGCGCAGCCGCTGCGCCGCCGCCTCCCACACCGCCGCGGTCAGCGCCGCCTTGCTGGCGAAGTGGAAGTGCAACGCGCCGTTGCTGACACCGGCCCGGGTACTGATCGTGGACAAGGAGACGACGTCGAAGCCGTCCTTGCTGAAGAGTTCCGCCGCCGACTCGATCAACGCGTTGCGCGTACGCACCGCTCGCTCCTGCTGGGCCATCAGAACGCTCCGTTGCTGCGAGGGCATGCCGGAAAGGCAAAGACACGATAACAAACCGCACGTGCGGTTTCTATAGTGCCCGCATGGCTGGCGACAGCAGCACCGGCAGTGAGCCGTAGCCGTTGACGATGAAGGACTCCACGGGCTTGATCCCGTCCACCGGCACCGCCGGGGACAGTTGGGGAAAGCGCTCGAACAGCGCGGCCACCGCGACACCCGCCTCGATCCGCGCGAGCGGGGCACCCGGACACCGGTGCACCCCGTACCCGAAGGCCAGGTCGTCACGCCGGCCCGGCCGCAGCACATCGAAGACGGCGACATCGTCCCCGTACGCCTCGGGATCGCCGGACGCCGCGGCGAAGGAGACGAGGATGGGGTCCCCCTGACGAATCACCACCGCGTCCGATCCGGCCCCGTCCTCCTCCAGCGTGATGTCGTCGACCGCGAACCGCATCGGCGAGTACGCCGCCGGACTGTGCATCCGCAGCGTCTCGTCCACCACGTCCGCCCAGGTCGCCCGTCCCGCGCGTACGTGGGCCAGTTGGCCGGGGTGTACGAGCAGCGCTCCGACGGCGTTGGTGATGAGGGTGCAGGTCGTCTCCTGGCCTGCGGCGATCATGAGGTAGAGGGTGCCGAGGAGTTCCTGCTCGCTGAGGCCGCCGTCCTGGTCGCGGGCCTCGATCAGCGCGGACGTCAGGTCGCCGCCGGGACGGTCCCGCTTCTCGGCGACGAGCTGCGCCAGCATGCCGAAGACCTCGACCTGCGCGGCGGCCATCTCCACGGCCGGCACCGCCGTGCCGAACACCAACTCCAGCGCGGTGCACAGGGGTTCACGCGCCTCCTCCGCCACCCCGAACAGCTCGCAGATCACCCGCATCGGCAGCAGCTTGGCGAACTCGGTCCGCAGGTCGATCCGTTCACCGGCCGGGTGGGCGGCCAGCTCGTCCAGCAGCCCGGCCGTGAGTTCCTCGATCCGCGGCCGTAGGGCCTCGCTGCGGCGTGCGGTGAACGCGCCCGCGACCAGCCGCCGCAGCCGGGCGTGGTGCTCTCCGTAGGCGAACAGCATGTTCTCGTTGGCGACCCACGGATACAGCGGCCACTCGGCGTCTATCCGCCCGTCGACGAAGGCGGGCCAGTGCTGCCTGGCGTCCTTGGACACCCTCGGGTCGAGGAGGAGCCGCTTGACGTACTTCTGCCGTACGACCGCCCAGGCGGCCACCTTGCCCGGCAGTTCCACCGCGGCCACCGGCCCTCGCGAGCGCAGTTTCCCGGCCTCCGAGGCGAGGTCGCGTCCCGTCACGTCCAACGCGTACGGGCAAGCGGGCATGTCCATCCGTGCACTCCGTTCGGTAGGTCGTTCCCACGCCCCGCCGACATGGGGCGGCGTCTTACCTGGGCGCCCCGGCCGGGGCGCCTCACTGGACTGCGGTCACGGCCTCCGCCGCCGGAACGGTCCGCGACGCCTTCCCGGTCCCCTCCGCCGTCCCCTCCGCCGTCTCCCCCACGGCCGCCCCCACGGCCTCCTTCTCGGGGGCGCCTCCGGGGGCGCTCTCGGGGGTGAGGCCGCCCCCGGCTTGCGCCTCACCCTCGGCCTCGACCTCGGCCTCGCGCAGCCGCATGGCGTCCGAATGGACGCGGGCCGCCCGCTCCGGCGAGAAGTCCAGCCGTACGAGGATGCCGGGCACCGCGATCGACGGCATCAGGTGCCGGTAGAGGTCGGCCACCCGCTCCGCCAGGTCCGCGCGCCCCGTCATGATCCGGGACAGCACCTGAACGCCGGTGAAGGCGCCGACGAACAGCTTGGCCAGCGCGTCCACATCGGCGTGCGGCAGCACCTCGCCCCTGACCTTGGCCTCCCGGAAGAGGGCGTGGGTGTGTTCCTGCCAGGCCTGCATGGGCACCCGGCGGTTGAGACGGTCCTTGGGAGAGCCCTGGTCCACGGTCAGCCGCACGCTGCCCTGGACGATCGGGTCACCGGTGTCCTGCTTGAGCAGATACGCGAGCAGCAGCGCCTCGTCCAGGGACTGCTGCAGCTTCAGCTCCTGTTCGGGCACGCGCGGCAGGGAGTCGACCTGTCCCGCGAGGACCGCCTGGGCCAGCTCCTCCTTGGAGGTGAAGTGGAAGTAGAGGGCGCCTTTGGTCATGCCGGACTTCTTGAGGACGTCCGAGATGGTCGCCGCCTCGTATCCGACCTCGTCGAACACCTGGGCCGCCGCGACGAGAAGCGCGCGTCGCGTCCGAATGGCTCGCTCTTGCCGCGCCACGGGGAACCTCCGTACCATCCCGCTCACCGGGAAAAGAGACCAAGAGGTCTGTACCGTATGCCAACGACCTCGCGGCCCAGAATAAAACCAGCCGAACGGTTTCTCAAGGATTCCTCCCGCTCGGACTCGTCGCGCCACCCTGAGCTGCGATGACGCCGGAATATCGCCCTCGACGCTCCCCGGCGCCCCCTCCGCACGCCCGCGCGCGCCCCGATCGAGTCTGTGCACCTCCCCCGGCACCTTGAAAAGAAAACCGGTTGGTACGTATCTTTGTGGGGCAGTGGTCCGCATCCGACCAGTCCCACACCCTGGGGAGTTCGATGTCCGTGCCCGCACACACGAAGACCCACCCCGTCGCCGACGAACTGGCCCGGCTCCTCTTCGAGGGCGCCGACCGCGAGCGCGTCCACGGGGCCTGGCGCCGGCTCGTCCGCGGCAGGGAGTTCGCCTACCGGGCGGAGTTGTCGCCGCAGGAGCGGACGGCTCTTTCGTACGAGCGGCTGAGGCTGCTGAACGAGGCGGTGGGCGACCCGGTGGAGCTGGCGGCCGACCCGTACCGCCTCGCGGGTCTGCACGAGTGGACGGGTCCGGTGGACGGCGGACTGACCACGCTCGCGAGCATCCACTACAACCTTTTCCTCGGCAGCCTCCTCGACCATGACGGCGGCCGCGAGAGAGACCTCTCCCCTTTCACGTCCCTGCAGAGCACAGGAACGTTCCTCTGCACGGAGTTGGAGCACGGCAACGACGTGGCGTCGATGGAGACGGTCGCGGTGTTCGACCGGGTGACGGGCGGTTTCCGGCTGACCACGCCCACCGAGGGCGCGCAGAAGTTCATGCCCAACACCAGCCTGACCGGCGGCCCCAAGACGGCCGTGGTCGCGGCCCGCCTCCTCGTCGACGGCGAGGACCGGGGAACGTTCCTCTTCCTGACCCCCCTCAGCGACGAGAGCGGCCATCTTCCCGGCGTACGGGTCCGTCCGCTGCCCCAGCGCACCGGCACCCCGGTGGACCACTGCCTCACCGCGTTCGACCAGGTGTGGCTGCCGCGCGAGGCCCTGCTGGAGGCCGAGCACGGACGGCTGTCCGCCGACGGGACCCTGACCAGCAGCCTCGGCAACAGACGCAAGCGGCTCCTGCGCTCCATCAACCGCGTCACCATGGGCAAGCTCTGCATGAGCGCCGGCACCCTGGGCATGTCCCGTGCGGCCCTGACGATCGCGGTGCGTTACGCCCACAGCCGCCTCCTGTCCGGCCCGAAGGCGGGCGAGCGCGTCCCGCTGGCGGCCCACCGCAGCCACCACGGCCGGCTGCTGCACGCGCTGGCCACGGCGTACGCGATGACGTTCCTGCACCGGTCGACGGTGAGCCTTTTCGCCGGGCACGCCGAGGAGGACCGGGCGGAGGTGGAGCGTGCGGTGGCCGTGGCCAAGGGGTGGATCACCTGGCAGGCACGGGCGATCACCACCGAGTGCCGCGAACGCTGCGGCGCGCAGGGCCTGTTCCCGGCCAACGGGCTGGCCGACCTTCCCCTCAACATCGAGGGCGGCATCACCGCCGAGGGCGACAACCTGGTGATCTGGGTGAAGGCCGCGTCCGAGATGGTCTTCGGGCATCAGGTGGCACGGACCAACGGCGCCGGCAACCACGGCGGCTCCGGCGGCATCGGTGGCTCCGGCGGCTCCGGTGACCGCGATGGCTCCGGCGGCATCGGTGGCTCCGGTGACCGCGATGGCACCGGTGGCTCCGGCGGCATCGGTGACCGGGAGATCACCGAGCTTCCCTTCCTGCGTGACCTGCTGGCCGATGTCGAGCGCATCTGGCAGGACCGGGCGCGGGCCGCCCTGCGCGAGGGTCCCTCGGGTGACCCGGTCGGCCGCTGGAACGTGACCTCGGAGGCGGCCCTGGAAATGGTCTCCGCGCACGCACGCCTCCGGGCGGCCGACGCGTTCCTGGCCGCGATCGCCCGGACCGCGGACCCCCGGGCCGGCCATCTGATGCGGAACCTGTGCCGGCTGTTCCTGTTGAGACAACTCGGCCCGCACACAGGCGACTTGCTGGCCGAGGGACGGCTCACGGCCGATCACGTGCGCGGTCTGCCGAAGGCCGTCGACACGGTTCTGGGAGATCTGGCGCCGCATCTGATGACGCTGGTCGACGCGTTCGACCTGCCGGCTGAGGTGCTGTCCAGCATCCCGATCGCCAGCGGGGGTTCTGTCGGCGGGGCCGACGTGAGTGATGACCTGGTGGGGGCGGTGGGTTGGTGAGGGGCGGGGCCCGGGATGTGCAGTTCCCCGCACCCCTGCTTCTGCCTTTAAGGGGCGCGGAGAACCGCGCGCTCAGTCACGACGCGCCCGCGGTCCGACAACTGTCGACCAGCAGTCGGACGGCAGCCGGACAGCGGCCGGACAGCGGCCGGACAGCAGTCGAACACCCCGCTAACGAACCAGGCACGGCCGCTTCGCGTCGAACTGCCAGTCGGGGACGAGGTACCGCATCCCGGCGGCATCGTCCCGCGCCCCCAGCGCCTTCTTCAGGTACAGCTCGTGCGCCGCGAGCAACCGCTCCATGTCCAGCCGCACACCCAGCCCCGGCGCATCCGGCACGGCGATCTCCCCGTCGACGATGCGAGGCGGGCTGACGGTGAGCCGTTCCAGACCCTCCTGCCAGATCCAGTGCGTGTCCAGCGCGTTGTACTCCCCCGGCGCCGCCGCCCCGCAGTGCGTCACCATGGCCAACGAGATGTCGAAGTGGTTGTTGGAGTGACAACCCCAGGTCAGCCCCATCGCGTTGCAGAGCTGAGCCACCCGTACGGACCCCTGCATGGTCCAGAAGTGCGGGTCCGCCAGCGGGATGGAGACCGACTGGAGCGCCAGCGCGTGCGTCATCTGCCGCCAGTCCGTGGCGATCATGTTGGTGGCCGTCGGCAACCCGGTCGCACGCCGGAACTCCGCCAGGATCTCCCGCCCGGAGTACCCGCCCTCCGCCCCACAGGGGTCCTCGGCGTAGGCGAGCGTGCCGACCAGCGGCTTGCACAGCTCGACGGCCTCGCGCAGCGACCACGCCCCGTTGGGGTCCAGGGTGACCCGCGCCCCCGGGAAACGGTCCTTGAGCGCCCGTACGGCCTCGACCTCCTCCGCCCCCGCCAGGACGCCGCCCTTGAGCTTGAAGTCCCGGAAGCCGTAGAGGTCGTACGCGGTCTCGGCCTGCCGGACGATCGCCTCGGGCGTGAGCGCCTCCTCGTGCCGGACGCGGTACCAGTCGACGTCCGAGTCGGGCTCACGCACGTACTCCAGGTCGGTCCGGCCGGGATCACCGACATAGAAGAGGTAGCCCAGTACCCGTACGGACGAGCGCTGTTGACCGTCCCCGAGGAGCGCCGCGACCGGTACGTCGAGATGCTGGCCCAGGAGGTCGAGCAGCGCCGACTCGACGGCCGTCACGGCGTGCACGGTGGTGCGCAGATCGAAGGTCTGGGCACCCCGGCCGCCCGCGTCACGGTCGGCGAAGCGGTCCCCGATCGCCCGCAGGACGCGCTTGTAGTCGCCCACCTTCGCGCCGACGACCAGGGATTCGGCGTCCCGCAGTGTCCGGGTGATCTTCTCGCCGCCGGGCACCTCCCCCAGTCCCGTACGGCCCTCGGAGTCCTTGAGGACCACGATGTTGCGGGTGAAGTAGGGGCCGTGCGCGCCGGAGAGGTTCAGCTCCATGCAGTCGCGGCCGGCGACGGGGTAGACGGCGAACTCGGTGACGGTCGGCTGGCTCATGCGTATCGAAGTCCTTGGCTGGGGAGAGGGCGGGATCGAGTGCCGGTGCGGGACGGGTTCACAGGCTCAGGACGTCGAGGGTCCACTCCATCGCCAGGACTCCGCCGAGGCCGAGGACCGCGAGGACCGTCGTATAGGTGGTACGCACCTTGATCGCTTCGATGACCGACAGGTTGAAGTACTCCTTGAAGAGCCAGAACCCCGGGTCGTTGACGTGCGAGAAGGCGATCGATCCGCAGGACACGGCGAGCACCATGATCTCGGGATGGATCCCGCTGCCCGCGAGGAGCGGCAGCACCACACCGGAGGCGGTGACGACGGCGACGGTCGCCGAGCCGAGCGCGACGCGGAGGATGACCGCGATGAGCCACGCCAGGATGATCGGCGAGATGGACCAGCCGTCGGTGGCGTCCTTGATGTAGTCGGAGATGCCGCCTTCGACGAGGACGTTCTTGAAGGCGCCGCCCGCGCCGATCACGAGCAGGATCATGGCCATCGACTGGGCGGCCGAGGTGCAGGACGCGTTGACGTCCGCCAGGCTGCGGCCGATGCGCGGGCCGAAGGCCCAGATCGCCAGGAGCAGGGTCAGCATGAGCGCGATCGGCGCCGAGCCGATGAAGGAGACGAAGTGCAGGACGGGGCCGTCCCCCGAGGCCGCCATGTCGATGACCGCGGCGCCCGCGATGAGCACGACGGGGAAGAGCGCCACGGACAGCGACCAGCCGAGGCCCGGCATCTCGCCGTCCTCGAACTCGCGGTCGCTGACCAGGCCCTTGGGGATGGCTGGGTCCATGGCCCTGATGAACGGCAGCCGCGGCCACAGCAGGGCGATGAACGCGCCCACCGGGACGGCGATGAACAGGCCGTAGAACAGGGTGTGTCCGACGGAGGCGTGGAAGGTCGCGGCCACGGCGGTGGGGCCGGGGTGCGGCGGCAGGAAGCTGTGCATCGTGGACAGGGCGATCGACATCGGCAGGCCGACCCAGAGCAGCTTCGCGCCGGTGACCCTGACGAGCGTGAACGCGATGGGCACGATGATGATGAACGCGACCTCGTAGAACATGGTCACGCCGATGAGCATGGACGTGACCACCATGGCCACCTGGACCCAGCGCGGTCCGAACGCGTCCAGCAGCCGGCCGGCTATCCGCTGGGCGGCGCCGGAGTCCCCCATCACCCGGCCGACCATGGCGCCGAGCCCGATGGTGAGCATCGTGTCGCCGATCTGGCCACCGATGCCGTCCGCGAGGACGTCCGGGATGTCGGCCACCGGAATGCCCTGGACCAGGGCGACGCCCACCGCCACGAGCAGCAGCGCGGCGAAGCCGTTGAGTTTCATCCGGGTCATCAGGAACAGCAGCACCAGAACGCTGATCCCGACTACGAGCAGAGGCATGCAGTTCCCCTTTGAACTGTTGCGCGGGCGGCCGGAGCACCTGGCCGGTGTGAGCGGCCGGGTGTCAGGCGGTGGTGCGGTGGCGCGTCGCTCCGACGAGGGCGAGGCCGGTGTCGAGGATCGCCTCCAGTTCGGCGAGGTCGCTCCCGTCGGCCCTGTTGCCCCCGCCGCCCCGCCGCCTCCGCCGCTCCTGTGGTCTCCGCACTGAACCGCACCTCCAACCTCATCTCCATATGCAGATGACGTATATGTATGAGAACGGAGGTTAGGTCGGTGAACCGGACATGGTCAATGGGTGCGACAGCGCGGATTTACGATGAGGCCATGCCGGAGAGCAGCGGAGTCCGTGGAGTGAAATCGGCGGCCCGCACGGTCGCACTGCTGGAACTGCTCGCCGCACGCGGCGACCGACCCGCCCGCCTGGACGAACTGGCCGAGGAGCTGGACGTACCGCGCAGCAGCATGTACCAGCTGCTCCAGACCCTCATCGACTGCGGCTGGGTGCGCTCCGACACGACGGGGTCCCTCTACGGCATCGGGATCCGCGCCCTGTTCACGGGCACGAGCTACCTCGACAGCGACCCGCACGTCCGGGTGGTGCGCCCTTATCTCGACCAGGCCTCGGACGCGCTCGGCGAGACGATCCACCTGGCCCGGCTCGACGGCCCGGACGTCGTCTACCTCGCGACCCGCGAGTCGCATGAGTACCTGCGGACCATCAGCAGGGTCGGCCGCCGGATCCCGGCCCACGCGGGCGCGCTCGGCAAGGCGCTGCTCGCCGAGCGCCTCGACGGCGAACTTCCGCTCCTCGACGGCTCGTTGCCCGCCCTCACCGAGAACACGCACACCACCCGGGCCGGCCTGCTCGCCGACCTCGCGGGAGTACGCGCCCGCGGCTACTCCACCGACCGCGAGGAGACGGTGACCGGGATCGCCGGCTTCGGCTTCGCCCTGCGGTACGACTCCCCGGCGGCGGACGCCATCAGCTGCTCGGTACCGGTGGCGCGCCTCAGCGAGGCACATGAGGCCCGGGTGATCGCGGTCATGCGGGAGATGCGGACAGAGATCGAGAGCGTGCTCCCTTCGGCGTCCGGGGCGCCGGACTGGCGCTGACGGGCAGCGGGGTCGGCGCCTCCGACGTATGCCAGGGGTGGTGCCGGGGGTGGTGCCGGGGGCGCCCTCAGCCCGTCACACCGCACGCTCCGCCCCCATGCGGCGCATGGCGAGGGCGGCGGTCGCCACGGACGAAACCACGGCGAGCACCGCGCAGGCGCCCACGGTCGCACCGAGCGCCGCCCACGGCGTCTCGATCGGCGTCCGCACCGAGAGCAGGTTCAGTGCGCTCCACATGCCCATCAGGTTGAATCCGGCGACCAGCAGTCCCAGCACCGCACCGATCACGACCACCATCAGAGCCTCGGCGCCCACCAGCCGCAGCACCTGCCACCTGGTGGCCCCGGCCAGCCGCAGCACGGCCAGGTCGCGGATCCGGTCCGAGGTCGCCATGACCATGGTGTTGGCCAGCGAGATGCCGGTGTACAGCAGGGCGATGCCAAGGACCAGCAGGACGCCCATCCGGGTCGTCCGGTTGGTCGCGGGGTACGCCGCCCGCACCAACTGCCCGGCGGTGTGCACCTCCCCGCCGGACGCCCGCACCGCGTCCCTCAGTTCGACGCCCACGGCGGCAACGGCAGCTGCGTCCCTGACGTCCGCGAGGCGTACGTCGACCCGGTCGACGTACGCGTGCGGAGCGTTGTGCGGCGTGACGTACACGCCGTTGTTACCGGTGCCGATCGTCATGACCGCAGCGATCTCCAGGGACTTCCTCGTGCCGTCACCGAGCCACACGTCCACGCGCTGTCCCACGGTGTGCCGTTCCCACTCCTCGTTGACGATGATCGAGTCGTCGTCCAGGTCGCTCGCCCTCCCGGCGGCGAGCGGCAGCCGGGCGGTGCGGGTGAGCGGGCCGGGATCGGCGGCGCGGGCCTCGGACTCGATGAGCGCCCCGCCGTCCTCCAGGACGTACACGGCGCTCGACGACGTCGCGGAGACCTCTGTGCGGGGCGCCCCGCTCAGCCTCTTCGGATTCTTCGGATTCTTCGGGCTCTTCGGGCTCTTCGGGCTCTTCGGGCTCTTCGGGCTCTTCGGGCTCTTCGGGCTCTTCGGGCTCTTCGGGCTCTTCGGGCTCTTCGGGCCCTTCGGGCCCTTGAGCTTCCTCAGCGTCTCCTCGTCAAAACCCGCGCCGCCCGACATGGTGACCACGAAGTCAGCGGCGGTCTGCTCGCGGACCTCGGTCGCCTTCGCGCCGTCGAGGGTGGCGGTGGCGCCCAGCAACGAGCCCGCGAGCGCGACCGTGACCAGGACGGGCGCCGCGACGGCGGCCGTACGCCGGACGCCTGCGGCGGCGTTCTCCCGTACCAGCATCCCGGTGGCGCCGGGCAGTCGGGCCGGCAGCCAGGCGATCAGCCGGGCCAGCGGGCGCACCAGCACCGGCGCGAGCAACGCCACCGCGGTGATCAGCAACAGGGGCCGGCTCACGTACGTCTTGCGGTGCAGCAGGTCGCCGGGGTCGTGCACCAGGGCCAGGACCGGCATGACGACGGCGATCAGCAGCAGACCGGCGCCGACCACCCAGCGGCCCCGCGTCATCGCCCCGGTGTCCACGTCCGCCCCGCGCAGCGCCTCGGTGGGACCGATGCGCCCCGCACGCCACGACGCGGCCAGCACCCCGGACAGCGCCACGAGCAGGCCCGCCCAGAAAGCCATGTGATACGGCCAGGTGTGATCTCCGATGGTGAACCAGCGGGGCGCGAGGTCCTCGTCGACCGCCCACTCGGCGAGCTGCGGCGCCCCGTACGAGCCGAGTACGCAGCCGGCCGCCGAGGCGAGCACACCGATCAGGAGAGCCTCGGAGACGACCATGCGGCGGATCTGCCCCGGCGTCGCCCCTGCCGTGCGCAGCAGCCCGAACTCACGGCGGCGCTGGGCCACCGCGAACGCGAAGGTCGACGCCACCACGAACACCGACACGAACCCGGTGACACCGCCCGCCGTGCCGAACATGGCGTTCATCGCGGTGAGTGCCTCACTGTCACGGTCGGGATCGGCGTCCGCGTACCGGCGCGCGTCACCGGTGAGGACCTGGACGCCGTCGCTGCTGCGCACCGTCTCGCGCACGGCAGCCGCGTCCACGTAGGCATCGGCATCGGCATCGGCGACGACGAGCTGCGTGCTGCGCGGCGCCAACTGTGCGGCGCGGGCGTCGGTGTGGAAGACGGCGTTCTCGAAGCCGAGCCCGGCCACGGCACCGACGACCCGTACGGTGCCGACAACCCGTACCGTGCCGCTGCCAGTCCGCACCCGCGTTCCGGGCCGAGCCCAGTCACCGCTGACGACGACCTCGTCCGCCGCCTCCGGCGCGCGTCCCGCGACGAGCTCGTACGGTGCGAAGGCGGCGGTGGACCAGGGGTGGCCCACCAGATCGCCGGGGCCGCCCCGGACCCGTACGGCGAACGACCGGTCCTCGACGACGTGCCCGAGGTCCTCCAGCCGGGCGACCAGTTCCTCGGGCACGGGGCGCGGCTGCGCGAGCTCGCGGGTGCGGTCACCGTTCGGGGTGCGCACCCGCAGCGTGTCCGTACCCTTGACGACGACCGGTGCCGCGGCGAACCGCTCGGGCTCCCGGCCGGGTGCGTCCAGCGAGGACGACAGGGCCAGCCCCATGACGGCAATCAGCGCCACGCCAAGCGAGAGGGCGACAAAGCTGCCGACGAAGGTGACCCAGCGGGTGCGCAGAGTGCGCAGAGCGGTACTCAGCACGGCAGGGCCTCCAGCTTGGTCACGCGCGCGGCGATGTCCTCGGCACCGGCGCCGACCAGCTCACCGTTGACGCGGCCGTCGACGAGCACGACCACGCGGTCGGCGTACGAGGCGGCGACCGGGTCGTGAGTGACGATAATGATCGTCTGGCCCTCGCGGTCGACCATGCCGCGCAGCAGGACGAGCACCTCGCGGCCGGTCCGCGAATCGAGCGCGCCGGTCGGCTCGTCGCCGAACAGGACCTCAGGGCGCGTGATCAGGGCGCGGGCCAGAGCGACACGCTGCTGCTGACCGCCGGACATGTGCGACGGCCGGTGACGAGCCCGCTCGCCGAGTCCGACCTGCTCCAGTACCTCGCGGACCCGGGCTTTCCGAGGGCGGCGGCCGGCGAGCCGCAGAGGCAGGGCCACGTTCTGCTCTGCGGTCAGCGAGGGCAGCAGGTTGAACGCCTGGAACACGAAACCGATGCGCTCCCGGCGCAACAGGGTCAGTTTGGTCTCGCTCAGTCCGGTCAGCTCGGTCCCCCCGATGGTGACCGAGCCGGACGTGGGCCGGTCCAGGCCCGCGGCGCACTGCAGCAAGGTCGACTTGCCCGAGCCGGACGGCCCCATCACGGCGGTGAACGTCCCCTTGGAGAAGCCGACCGACACTTGGTCGAGGGCGGTGACGGACGTGCCGCCGGAGCTGTACTGCCGGGTTACGCAGCGCAGTCGGACCGCGTCGCCGTTCATGTGTTCCCACTCATGTCGGTGTCCGTACTCCCCATCGGTGATTGCCGTCGGTGCTTCAGGGTCGGCCCGCGCACCCTCCCGACGCAGTACGGCAGGGACGAGACTTGGGGTAGGGCCAGACCTACCCCCGGTCCACGCCCTGGCCCGATGGTGCGGGGCGGACCCGCCCTCCTACGGTGATCCCCATGCGCCCTCGGAACGCTCAGAACGTGTGGCAGGCCATGTCCCGGCCGGACTTCCTTCTGTCAGCCTGGCCCTGGCGCTCTGTCGCGTATCTGCTCACGGGCGCGGCGACCGGCGTCGCCACCTTGGTGGTGATCGTGACGGTGGCGGCGGTCTGCGGGGTGCTCGCCCTCGTCCTGGTGGGGCTTCCCCTGCTCGTCCTGCTCGCCCTCAGCGGGATTCCGGTGGCCCGGGTGGAGCGGCGCAGGCTACGCCTGATCGACCACGACCCGGCATCCGACCAGCACCGGGAGCCGACCGCGCCGGGACTGCGGCCTTGGCTGACCCTCCGCCTGCGCGAGCAGGCGACCTGGCGAGAACTCGGGTACGCGCTGCTGTTCGCCGTGCTCCTGTGGCCGGTCGACGCCCTCGCGATCACGGTCGTCCTGCTCTTCCCGCTGTCCGTGGTCGCCACCCCGTTGCTGATGGCCACGGTCGGCGACGGCGAGGAGACGAAGGTGCTCAAGCAGTGGACGGTCACCACCTGGCCGACCGCGTTCGGCGTCGCCGTGCTGGGCCTGCTCCTCATGGGCCTGTGCTGCTACGTGCTCGGTGTCGCGGCGGGCGCCCGCGGCCGGCTGGTCCGACTGCTGATCGCCTCTCGCGAGGACGAACTCGGCGCCAGGGTGGTCGAACTGGCCAGCTCCCGCTTCCGGTTGGTGGACGCCTTCGAGGCGGAGCGTCGCCGTATCGAGCGTGATCTGCACGACGGTGCCCAACAACGCCTGGTGGCCCTGACGATGACCCTCGGCCTGGCCCGGCTGGACGTAGCGCCCGGCCCGCTCTCCGACCAGCTCTCCAAGGCCCACGAGGAGGCGGGCCTGGCGCTCGCGGAGCTGCGCGAGCTCATACACGGCATCCACCCCAAGGTTCTCGCGGACTACGGCCTGCCGGCCGCGGTCGCCGATGCCGCGGACCGCTCCGTGATCCCCGTCGACGTCGACTTCGAACTGCCGGGCCGACTGCCCCGGTCGGTCGAGTCCGCGGCGTACTTCGTGGTCTGCGAGGCGCTGGCCAACGTCGCCAGGCACAGCGGGGCCGATCGTGCGCGCGTGAGCGGCGGTCACCGCGACGGCCGCCTGTTTCTCCGGGTACGTGACGACGGCCGGGGCGGTGCGGACACTTCGGCCGGCAGCGGACTCACCGGCCTCGCGGACCGGGTGTCGGCGCTGGATGGCAGACTCGCCTTGTTCAGTCCGCCGGGCGGCCCGACGCTGTTGCTTGTGGAGGTTCCTTGCGAATTGGCAGAGACAGCCGATTGCTCCGCGTAGTACTGGCGGAGGACAGCGTGCTGCTGCGGGAAGGGCTGATCGGTCTGCTCGGCCGCTTCGGTCACGAGGTGGTGGCGGCCGTCGGGGACGCGGCAGCCCTGGTCACAGCGGTCGAGGAGCACATCCCCGACATCGTGTTGACGGACGTGCGCATGCCGCCCGGTTTCCAGGACGAGGGGCTGCACGCGGCGGTACGGCTGCGCGAGAAGCGGCCCACGCTTCCCGTCCTGGTCCTCAGCCAGTACGTGCAACGGACGTACGCCTCCGAACTCCTCGACTCCGGCGACGGAACCGGCGTCGGCTATCTGCTGAAGGACCGCGTCGGCCAGGTCGAGGAGTTCGTCGACGCGCTGCACGAGGTCGCGGACGGCGGGACGGTGCTCGACCCCGAGGTGGTGCGCCGGCTGCTGCGCCGCCGCCGCGATCCGCTGCAGCGGCTCACACCGCGCGAGCGCGAGGTGCTGGCGCTGATGGCGGAGGGCAGGTCCAACGGCGCGATCGCACAGGAGCTGGTGGTGTCCGAGGCCGCGGTCGGCAAGCACATCGGCGGCATCCTCACCAAGCTGAACCTGCCCCCGGCGGACGAGACCCACCGCAGGGTGCTGGCAGTCCTCACCTACCTACGGGCGTGACCGATCCCTCGGCCGTCAGGTCGCCGGGCTGGAGGGTCGGCGCGTCACTGGGTCGCCGGGCTGGAGGGTCACCGGGTTGCCAGGCCGCCAAGCCGCCGCACGGTCTTCGAGCCAGCGCCCGGCTGAGCCCTGATCCGGCACCCTGCGGTGCGAGCGTCCCGATCCAGATCGCTCAGGGCTTGACCGGGAAACCTGGCCCCGACTCATCACCGAGTTCCACGCGCAATCTCGCACAGGCCCCCACTTTCGTGGGGCTTGTAGAAAGAACCTTCTTCAGCCAACAGATGTGACGCGTCGCCTAGGGCTGTCCCGCAATCCCCGGCGGGCGCAGGACGACAGCTACGGCACCTCGCCTTTTCGACAGAAACGCCCCGAGCCTGACCGTGGGCTCCGGGCCGTCGACCACGCGGTGAATACGAGGACGAGGCTGCTGTAGCCGTACGCGCGTTCGCCCAGTTCAGCCGCTTACTGCCTGGCTGCATGGGTGTCATCTACGACGGAGCGTTCCGCGGCGTCCACCGCGACGCCCTTGCCCGCCTGGGTCTGCTGGTCATCAACAGGCAGCACGGTTCGGTCAAGCCGCGCGCCTACGAACTCGTGCGCTTCGGACGCTGCCGCCACGACCTGTGGTGCGACCAGGGCCGCATCGCGGAACGCGTTCTTCTCGATGACGGAACAAGCACCCTGATCCCGGTCCCCGTCAACCGCCTCGAACACCGGCAGGGCCGTACGAAATCACGCTGGTACCACCTGCTGCTCATCCCCTGCCGCCATGGCGTCCACCCGTATCGCGTCCAAGTCGGCATCACCACGACTCCCGACGACCGGATCGGCACCGATCCGGATACCGGCCGCCGCCTCAAAAGCGACACCGAACGCGACTTCCACCGCGCCGAGTACCTGCAGCAGATTCCGGAGTCCACCCTCACCCACCAGCAGCTCTACCCCTACCGCAGCGACTCCGAGTCCGTACACAACCAGCTGGATCAGAGCATGTGGAACAACCGCATGATCTCCTACGGTCTTGAACGCCAGAAGGTCTTCCTTCTCGGTTTCGCCATTGCCCAGAACGCCACCAGCAGACGCGTTTTCCTGGAACGAGCGGGAGTCCAAGAATCGGCGGATGCACGGCGGCAGTCGGCGTAACACCGTTGAGAGGATGAGTCCGGGCATCTCGACCCGACGTGTGATCAGCTCAAGGCGTCCTGCGTCTTGTCGTCGCCGTATCTCAACGGGTAGCAGTCGCGACTTCGGTTGTCGGGGCGCGTGTGGACACGAGGCCTCAATCGTCCTCAAAGGCGTCGTCCAGCGAGCTCGTTGCCAGGAACCCTCTGGACGGTCTGCTCACGTCCCGGACGCAGATGAATCGGGGCGGCCACCAGCAGTCGGCGAAGACCAATCAACGACGGGCTCCGGCTCTCAGCCCGCTTGCGGACCCCGCTTCGCACAGCACGGTGACGGTCCTCGACCCTGGCAACTACACCACTCGGCAGACCTTTCCGGCGACGTAAGAAGTAAAGCGGTCCATGACATCGGGGCCATGGCCGGCCACGTCAGGGTCTCCACCGCGGCCAGGAAGTCGTCGTGCAGGTAAGAACGGCTGGTCGGGCCGTGCTCGCGCAGCAGCCCCAGCGTGGCCGACACGACCGGAACACGGCCGTCGCAGGGGCGGCAGCCGCCTTCGCTGTGCCACCGGCCCCGCCAGTGGAGGCGGGTGAGGCTGGCGGCCTTCGCCATCTGGCTCTTGATGGAGCGCTTGCCGCCCTGGTGGAAGACGAGCAGGACTGGCAGGTGCACCCCCTCATACTCCCAGGAAGAAGGCGTGGACCAGCGGGCGCGCCTCAGGGCATTTGCGGACAGCGCCCTCATGCCTTGGGCTCCGAAGCTCAGTGCGGGCCTAAGGGCGGCGCTCGATGAGTTGGCCGGCCAGGGGGCCTGTGGTAGCCCGTCCGAGGTCGATCCGGCCGGGCGTGAGGGCTTCCAGCTGCAGAAAGACCTCGGCGATCTTGTAGGGGCTGAAGTGGTTGAGCAGAACCGCTCCGGAGCCGACTCGGATGCGCCGGGTGGCGCGGGCCACCAGGGCGAGGAGGTTTTCCGGGGCCTGCGAGGCGAAGCCGGCGGTGTCGTGGTGTCGTGGTGTTCGGGCGTACCAGATGCGGTGGTAGCCGAGGTCCTCCACCCGCCGGGCCGCTCCGACGGCGTCGTGCAACGCCTGGGTCTGTCCGTGCCGGGGGCGACGGTGGCCGGCTCAACGAGGGACGATCTCATGATCGTCGTGTCTTTCCGGTGCTCAGGGTGAGAACTGATCTTCCAGCGGGCCGGGCGGGTGGCCTGGACGCCGCGGCAGGCTCTGGCGGCGGAGCCTGCCGCGACTGGACCGGGTCAGGTGCACTGCGCTGTCGGCGCTTTCGGTGAGGGCTTCGGCAGTGTCCGGGCCAAAGGGCGGTGCTCGGGCACGGTCAGGTCCAGATGGGTGCGTAGCCTTCGCCGTAGCGGGCGCCGAAGCCACCGTGGGGCAGGATGGCGTTGATCGCTGCCAGGTCGGCGCCGGTCAGTGTGAGGTCGGCGGCCCGGGTGTTCTCCTCGACGCGCTCTGGGCTGCGGGTGCCCGGGATGGGCACCGTGTGTTCTCCCTGCGCAAGGAGCCAGGCCAGGGCCAGTTGGGAGACGGTGGCCTGCTTGGTGGACGCGAGGTCGGTGAGCTGTTCGACGGCCTTGACGTTCCTCTCGAAGTTGCCCGGCTGCCAGCGGGCGTCGGTGTTGCGCATGTCGGTGGCGTCGTACTGGCCGGCGGGCTTGGCACCGCCGGTGATGAAGCCGCGTCCCAGCGGGGCGTAGGCGACGAAGCCGATGCCCAGTTCGTCGAGCGTGGGGAAGACCTGCTCGATGTCCCGCTCGAACAAGGAGTACTCGGTCTGCAGGACGGAGACCGGCTGCACGGCGTGCGCCCTGCGGATGGTCGCGGGGCCCGCCTCGCTCAGCCCGAAGTACTTCACCTTGCCGGCGTCGATGAGTTCCTTGACGGTGCCGGCGACGTCTTCGATGGGCACGTCCGGGTCGACGCGGTGCTGGTAGAAGACGTCGATGTGGTCGACGCCCAGGTGACGCAGGCTGTTGTCGGCGACCCTGCGGATGTTCTCCGGGCGGCTGTCGAGGGCGCCGCCGATCTGCTCGGGCGGCAGTGACATGTCGATGCCGAACTTGGTGCCCAGGACCACTTCGTCACGGAAGCCCTTGACGGCTCGGCCGAGCAACTTCTCGTTGGAGCCGGTGCCCAGGCCGTAGAACTCGGCGGTGTCGAAGAAGGTGACGCCCAGGTCGTGGGCGCGCCGGATGGCGGCGATGCCCTGTTCGGTGTCGCCGGGGCCGTAGGCCATCGTCAGGCCCATCGTGCCGTAGCCGATCGCCGAGACCTTCAGTCCCTGACTGCCGAGTGTCCTGTACTGCATGACGTGCTCCTTTGGATCAGATCAATCAGAACGAATGGTGCGGTTCCGGTCCTTGATGCGGCTCGCGCCACCGGGGTGGCAGAGCGCTTGAGGCTCCTGGTGGGAGCCACGGCCGTCGGTGCGGTGGCATGAGGTCGCTCTGCCGCACCGTCGGCGGACCGGACCGCCTGGGGCGGGCGTACGGGCCGGACGCGTCCGGCGGTGCACACCACACTCGTTGACGGGCTGCCGGAGTGGGAGGCCGTGTGAAGGGGGGTGCGCCGCACCCAGGAAGCGCGGCGATCCGCGACGGAAGCGCTGCGTGCTTCAGGGGCATCCGTGTGCGGCGGGGCGGTGGAGGGGTCGGACGGACGTCTGCCGTCGGCCGGTCGGTTCAGGGAGCGAGGAACACTTCGGGGCTGCCGGTCGTCCAGTGGATGCGCAGGGTGCGACGGGAGATGCGCCAGCCGTCGGACGTACGCACGAGGTCGTCCTCGTAGGTGCCGCCGGTGTGGTAGTAGTCGCTGCCTCGGTGGTGGTGGGCGACGATCTGGGTGGACGCGTGCGCCCCGGTGTCCGTGAACTCGACGCTCTGGGCGCCCAGTAGGTGCTGGGTGGCGTCGAGAGCGGCGAAGAGGCGGCGGGCGCCGTCGGCCACGGCGTCGCCGCCGACGGTGACGCCGCTGAACTTTCTGCCTTCCGGCAGGTAGTCGTCGAAGGCGTTCTGTACGTCGGCGTCGTCGGTGAAGACGGACCCGACGCGGGCGAAGTCACGGCGGTCCAGGCCGAAGGCGTAGGCCGTGAACAGTCCCAGGATCTCGGCGCGGTCCCGGACCCGGTCCGGGAGGGGGGTGTCGCTCATGGGAGTCCTTTTTCTGAGAAGGAAAGTTGCGAGCGGAAGAAGAGGGAGGAGCGCACACTCGATGCGCGAGCGGGCTGGTTGCACTTTCGCCCGGGGTGCGCCTCGGGTCGTCACGAGGGCCCGGAGCGCGTGCGGGCAGCCGCGCACGAGGTGCGACAGCGCCGCACACGGGAGCCGGCTGGCGCGCGAGAGGCGTTTGCGGCTGTGCCGCGGGCGGGGCCGTCGGCGGCAGGGGCCGCCCTGCCGCCCGGCGGGTGTTCCTAGATGCCGGCGAGGACGGTGGGGTCGCCCTCGGTCCAGGCGTTGTCGACGGTGAGGTGCCGGATGACCCAGACGTCTCCCTGGCGCGCCAGGGAGACGTCGTACCGGTTGGTCATCAGGACGTGCCGCGAGTGGTCCTGGCGGGGCAGGTGCTGACAGGCCACGATCCCTTCAAGACGCGCCGTGTCGCCGTCGAGAGTCACCCGCGGGTTGCTCACCGAGTGCGTGGTGTCCAGATGGCTGAGTGAGGCCAGCAGGGCCGTGGCGATGGTGTCCCTGCCCTCGATCGGCGGGTACTCCTGGCCGGCCTTCTTCGTGGCCGGGCCGAAGTCGGCCACCGCGTCGTCCGCGAAGGCGGAGGAGAGCAGGTCCTTGTCACGCAGGTCCAGGCCCGCGGCGTAGCGGTAGAGGGTCTCCACCACGGCGAACTTGTCCTCGGTCGCCGTGGTGGAGGTGGTGCTGTCGGTGCTCGGCATGGTGCGTCCTTGGTCGGTGGGCTGTTCCTGCTTCACCGTAAACCACTATTCGACACCTGTCGAATAGTGGTAGCGTCGGATGCGAACCAGTCGAGGGAGTGCCATGTCCGTAGAGGTCTTCAGTGCCCAGACACCACGGGTCACCCAGGCAGACCGGGGCTCGGGGCACCCCTGTGGCGGCCCGTCGGACCGTTCCCGCCGAGAGGCGGTGGCCCACGGCATCACGGGCGCCGTCATGGTGGCGGCGCTCCGTGTGACTGCGGGCGCGCGGCACAGGTGGCCGCCGAAAACGGAGGGGGTGAAGCCGGTCGATGAGCTGCGCAGTAATGTGCTTGCATGGTGAGCGAGCAGTCCCCGGCCGTCGAAGCGGATCCGCGTTTCACCCGTTCACGGCGGGCGATCGCGGACGCTCTGGCCGATCTCATGCAGCGGACGCACACCTGTCCTTCGGTCTCCGCGCTGGCCGAAGCCGCCGGCATCCACCGTGCGACCTTCTACAACCACTTCGACTCGGTCGAAGAGGCTGCGGTGTACGTGATCGCGGACGACTTCCGTGCCCTTCACGATCTGAACATCAGCAGTCGGCACAGGGGGGCGGAACCGGCCGAGGCAGCTGTGGCAACGCTGAATGCGATGCTCGACTCGCTCAAGCAGCGCAGGGACCTGTTCCTGCTGGCCTCGACCTGGCGGTCGTCGAGCGGGCTGATGGGCATCGGCGACCTCCTCCTCGATCAGTTGCACGCTCTGCGGCGCGACCTCGGCGTCAACGAGCGGGAGTCGGGCCCGCACAACTCGGTCGAGGACGTCTACACGGCTTCCGGAGTGCACGGAGTCTTCTCGGCCGCCGTCGGAGGCAACACCGACTGCGACCCCGAGGAGATCGCGGTCCGCCTGTACGCCCTGCTGCCCTCCTGGATCCACCGGCCACCGCAGTAGGCGACGGCCCTGACCGGCCGGTCAGGCCCGCCCCGGCCGGGACCGGGCGCATTCGACGGCATCACCCTGTTGTCCGCCGGGGCCTTCCCCGTCCTGGGCGATGGGCGCTACCGGCATGCGGAGCCGCCACGGCACCGCACCGCCGCAGATCTTCGCCGCGCGCATCCGCGCTGCAGCATCAACCTCATCGGCTTCGACGAGTCGGCTTCCGCCATGGGGCCGGCATGTCGCAAGGAGACCGCATCATGAGCATCGCCCTTGTCCGCAACCCTGGTGACGGCCAGGACTTCCGTTACTACAACAACGTGATCGAACAGGTCGCGACCAACGCCGAGACCAGTGGAGCGGTCAGCGTTATGCGCCTGACCGTGGGCCGCGAGGACGCGCCCCCGCTGCACACCCACAGCCGGGAGGACGAGAGCTGGGTCGTCCTGTCGGGCCGGGTCCGGTTCTGGGTCGGATCGACTTCACTCGACGCGTGCGAGGTCCGCGACGCCGAACCCGGCGCCTACATCTACGTGTCCCGGCTGGTCCCGCACACCTTCCAGACCATCACGCCGACCGCCGAGGTCCTCGTCATCAACAACCCAGGAGCCATCGAGGGCCTCTTCCACCAGGTCGGCCCGGCCGACGCCCGCGAGGACGCCGCGCACACCGACCTCGCATCCGGCTACGGAATCGTCAACCACGACGACCCGCCCGCCGCCTGAACCCACACCGGCATCTGTGACCGTCGGCCCCGGCCCGGCTTCGCCCTCACCGCCGCCGCCTGCCCCGCACCGTTTCATGGCCACGCCCAGCGACCACCTTCTGCCCGCCGGAAACCGGGTGCACGCCGTGCTCCACAGCAACGTCACCGCAATTCCCACCGCTTCGGCACCAGTGGGCGCACATCGCAAGGAGAACCAACCATCATGAGCTCTAACCTCAAGGACAAGGTCGTCACCTACCTCCGCTTCCTGGAAGAGTCCGACTGGCAGGCCGCGCGTGCTGTGTGCGCGCAGACTGCCACCGTCTGGCACAACGACGGCAAGGGCGACGAGACGCTCGACGAGTACTTCGACGGACTGAAGAGGCAGATCGGCTCCTACGAATCAATCCGCTACGACGTCCTGCGCCAGCTCTCCCAGCCGGGCGGGGTCCTCCAGCAGCACGTCGTGCACGTGAAGGGGAAGGACGGCCGGCGTGGCGAGGTGCACGCCGCGGTCTACTTCGGCTTCGACGACGGCGAACTGATCCACCGCATCGAGGCGTACGCGAACTACATACCCGTCGACCGGGACAGCTGAGGCGGGGACCGCACCTGGTCGCCGCTTCCGCGCGATGCGGGGTACCCGGCCTGGGCTGCGGCTTCCGGCGTGCCACCGGCTGCGTTCACCTGAGCGGTGATCTGCGGTTTCCCCGGGCCAGGGTCCGCGCTCCGGTCGGAGCGCGGACCGGTGTCAGCAGACAGTGATGCAGAACGGGTGACCCGCGGGATCGAGCAGAACGCGCCGCCGGCCGGGCATCGGTTGCGTGTCGGCTGCAACGGCTCCCAGAGCGATGAGCCGGTCCTGGGCCGCGTCCAGGTCGTCCACGCCCAGATCGAGATGAGCCTGCTTCGGCACGGAGGCATCCGGCCAGGTGGGACGCTGGTAATCGTCGACGCGGTAGAAGCCCAGGCCGGGTGTACCCTCCCGTTCCACCAGCGCGAAGCCGCCGGTGGAACGGGAGACGGGCAGGCCGAGCACTGCACTGTAGAAGCGCGCCAGCTCGGCGGGGTCGGGGCAGTCGAAGGTGACGGCCAGGTAGCGGACCGCGGGAACGGAATCGGCGTGGAAGGCCATGGACGACTCCATTGTCGGGATCACGGCGTCCGGACTTCTCCGGTCGGGAACCCCGGGACCGGCGTGAAGACTTCGAACATGGTGGTGTGCTCAAGCGCTACGGCGGAATGGGGCACTCCGCCCGGGATCCCCAGCGCTTCCCCCGCCCCGAGGACGAAATCCTCCTTGCCTACCGTGTACTTCATCCGGCCGGACACGATGACGTCGATCTGTTCCATCGGGTGGACCTCCTGTTCGCTGGGATCCGCGAGATTGGGGATCACCGTGCCCGCTGCGATCTCCACCTTGAGCACCTGTGCCTTGTCGACGGTCAGAGCCTTGAACATGACGCGGTCTCCGAAATCGCCCAGTGGCGTCGGTTTCATCTCGTCCCAGATCCGGTGCTGCGGCCGGCCTGCGTCGTGTACGGGGGTGTGTTCTGTGGTCATGAGAAGGACGCTATGGCGCGACCAGGACAGCTTCGGTCCTGGTCATCGAAAAGGATTCCGAGTGTGATCAGTACCTCTGCCCGCCTGCTGCGCCTGGTTTCCCTACTGTCCGCACGCCCGTTCTGGACCAACGCGGAGCTGGCCCGGAGAATGGAGGTCACCGAGCGCACGGTCCGGCGCGACGTGGCCAGACTCCGGGAACTCGGTTACGCCGTCGAGTCCGATCCCGGTCCCTGGGGCGGTTACCGCCTGCGGGCCGGCACCCGCATGCCGCCACTGGTCCTCGATGACGACGAAGCCCTGGCCGTGACGGTCGGGCTCCGCGAAGCCGCACTCGGCGGCGCCCTCGGCGATGATCAATCAGCGCTGTCGGCCCTGCTGAAACTGCGGCAGGTCCTGCCTCCGAGGGTCGCCGCACGGCTGGCTGAAATGGACACTGCCCTGGTCCATGCCCCGCGCAGCGACGCGCCGCAGATCGCCTCCGGCATGCTGCTCGCGCTGACCGATGCCTGCCGCCGGGGTGAGCGCGCCACCTTGACCTACCGCGACCGGGAAGGCCGGGCCTCGACCCGCGAGGTCGACCCCTACCGCCTCGTGCACACGGCGCGGCACTGGTACTTCGTGGCCCGGGATGTGGCACGAGCGCAGTGGCGTACCTTCCGGGCCGACCGCGTCCTGCGGATCCGCACGACACAACGTGCCGTCAAGATCCCTGATCCGCCCGACCCCGTACAGCTGGTCCGCGAGGCCATTCCGGCGGGCACCTACCCCGTTTACACCACGGTCCGGGTGCCCCTGCCCATGGAGCAAGCAGTGCAGCTCATCCCCGCCTCGATGGGCGTTCACCGTCCGGACGGGTCCGGGGCCACGCTGGTCGAGATCGGCGGACATACCGCTGACGACCTCGCCCGCTACCTTCTCAGCCGGGCCACCCCATTGAAGGTCCTGGAGCCCGACACCGTACGAGAAGCGTTCCAGCGCCGTGTACAAGAGCTGATGCGGTCGATGTGACACCGCTGCCGGCGAGCGGTGAGGACGTCCGCGGCTGCCGCGCCGGGGTCCGGCCGGCTGCGCCGCCGCAAGAAGACGGAGGCAGGACGCAGGGCCGGACCGGCTCTCAGGCACCGGACCCGCGTACGGCCCCCCTACGCGCCCATGCCGCGCAGGGTCTGCTGCAGTCCGCCGCCGATGCGGTCCATGGTGTCCTCGTAGGCTTGCGGCATGTCGATGCCGAGCCGGTCGGCGAGCACGAAGACCCACCACATGGATTCGGCCAGCTTGTGCCGCAGTTCGGCATCCACGTCACCGTCGATGCCCCAGGTGCGTTCCGCTGCGAGCACCAGCCGTCCCACGTAAGCGGCGTCGTTGGTGAAGCCCAGGGCGAGCTCCGGCAGCGTCCAGGTCCTGCCCAGCACACGCTGTTCGATCTGCTCGTACTGGGCCCGGACCTTCAGCGCCCTCTCGTCGGCCTGAGCCAGGCCGGGTTTTCCGTCATGCGCGGGTGTGGTGTTCATTCGGGCCTCCTTCGAGAAAGGTATTTCTGGTGTCACTTGCGACGCTAGGGGCAGATGTGGACGGGTTCGGTCCTGGTTTGCCGGTGTGGTGAATCTGTCTGTCCGCAGACGAGTGACGCACGTGCCTGATGTGAGCGGGCGCGCAGGGGGATCGTCGGCCAACGCTGCGCGCGCCGCCCTGTCTCCTACCGCGGGTCACGGTGGGTCCGGGGCGGCCAGTTCGAACTCGGTGCGGTCCGACTCGACTCCGTTGACCTGTACGGAGATCGCGTGCGGCCCCGGGTGGTAGCGGCGGGTGGTGATCGGCCGGAATGAGTGCTCGCGCGACACCTCGACGCGCTCGTCCGGCGCGAGGGTGCGGGTGGTGAGCTTGAAGGTCTTGCCGGTTTGGCCGCCGTTGGCTTTGTGGTGGTGCACGATGTAGTCGATCGCCAGCCGCGCCGGCGCGTCTCCGGCGTTGCGGATCGACGCGGTGAACCGGACGCTCCCGCCGAACGGCACGACGGCGCGGTCCAGCCGGGGCCCCTCGACGTCCAGGACCGCGGGGGCGAAGCCGAGCAGTTCCAGCGCCCCGGGGTGCCCCCGTTTGACCAGGGTCCGCAGTGCGTGGCGCACCAGGCGCTGCGTGGTGGCGTCGGGGCTCTCCAGCCACCGGCGGGCGGTGTCGACGGCGATCTGGGGGTGGTCGCGGCTGAGGTCGTTGAGGTGGTTGGCGACCGAGCGGCGTACGTACTCGCTCTCGTCCCGGTACAGGGCGTCCAGGACAGGTACGGTCACGCCGGGACGGGCCAGGATCTGCGGCACCCGTACCGACCAGGGCAGGTAGGGGCGGGTGCCTTCGGAGGCGAGTCTGCGGACATCGGTGTCCGCCGATCCGGTCCAACCGCCGACGACGGTGGCGAGCGCCCGGTCGAGGTCGTGGCGCAGCAGCGTCCTGATCGCGAACTCCGAGGACAGGCGTCCGGTGAGGCTCGCGAGCAGTTCCATCGCGTCGTCGAAGGAGGCAGGGTCGCCCTGCTGGACGGCGCGGGTGGCGACCGCGTCGGTGACCGGCCAGATCAGCCATCCGGTGAAGTGCGGTGCCTGGTCGCGGGCGGTGCGCACGACCTCGGCGAGGGCGGCGTAGTCACCCGGCAGGTCCATCAGCAGTGCGTCGCGCAGCAGGTCGGCGCGCTGCCGCAGGGACAGGGGGTCGATCTGCCGGGATGCCGCGCGCAGTGCTGTAAGGCCTGCGTGCGGAGCGGCGGCCCGGATGGCGCGCGTGAGGCTCTGCGCGGTGTGGCGGCTGATGAGTTCGTCGGCGAACGGCATGCTGGTGCCTGCCTCACGCGAGGTGGTGCAGCGCGGTGGTGAGCTGCCAGTCCACGCTGTCGTGGTCGATCGTGGCGTGGACGGGAGAGCCTGCCATCTCGCCGGTGATGCCGGCGGCGCCCGCGCGGGCGTGCGGCAGGCTGTCGTAGGCGACGATGTCGATGACGCGTCCGTCGTCGGTGGCGACGATGCGCCGCCACAGGAAGCCGGGCTGCCGCTTCAGATAGGCATCGATGTCGGCATTGGCTTTCACGAAGTCGTCCGCCGTCTGGCCCGGAGCCGGGCGCAGGGTGGTGATTTCAAGAGTCTCGTCCATGGTGTGCTCCGTTCTCGTCGTGCCGTCGTATGGAGGGGGCTCAGCGGACGAAGGCCTTGGCGGCCAGGCCGTTGATGGTGGTGTCGCCCTGCTGGAAACCGACCATGGAGTCGATCATGTTGTGCGGGTAGTCCAGGGTGGGCGCGGTGAGGACGTTCAGCTCGTTGATCTGCTCGTCGGTGAGGGTGACGTCGAGCGAGGCGAGGTTGGCCGCCAGCTGCTCCTGCGTCCGCGCGCCGACCAGCGTCGAGGTCACCTCGGACCTTTGGCGGACCCAGGACAGCGCCACCGCGGCCACGGTCGTGCCGAGGTCGTCGGCGATTCGCTGCAGGGCGTCGAGGAGGACGAAGGTGGCTTCGTTCAGGTAGGCGGCGGCGTACGCGGTGCGGCCGGAACCGGCCACCTCGCTGGTGGCCCGGGAGTACTTGCCGGACAGGACACCGCTGGCCAGCGGGGACCACGGGGTGATGCCGAGTCCGAAGCGGCGGGCGGCACCGAAGGTTTCCCCTTCTACGCTGCGGGCCAGCAGGGAGTACTCCACCTGGAGGGCGGCGACGGGCTCCCAGTCGCGCAGCCGTGCGGTCGTGGCGGCCTCCGCGACCCACCAGGCCGGCACGTTGGACAGGCCGATGGCGTGGATCTTCCCGGCGCGTACCAGGTCGGTCAGGGTGGACAGGGTCTCTTCCATCGGGGTGTGCCGGTCCCACTGGTGCATCCAGTACAGGTCGACGTGGTCGGTGTTCAGCCGCCGCAGGGACGCGTCCAGCTGGGCACGGATCGCCTTGCGGCCGGCGCCACCGGAGTTGGGGTCGTCGGCGGCCATGTTGCCGCCGAACTTCGTCGCCAGGACGACACGCTCACGACGGCCGGGCCGCTGGGCGAAGTAGCGG
Organism: Streptomyces sp. NPDC087844; assembly: GCF_044742785.1. Classification (NCBI taxonomy): domain Bacteria; kingdom Bacillati; phylum Actinomycetota; class Actinomycetes; order Kitasatosporales; family Streptomycetaceae; genus Streptomyces; species Streptomyces sp. NPDC087844. The sequence continues at coordinate 48,641 of NZ_JBIUVD010000006.1, forward strand.
CCCAGGGTCTCCTCGGAGGCGCCACCGTTGTACATGTTCGCGGTGTCCACGAAGTTACCGCCCGCGTCGAGGTAGTGGTCCAGCAGTCCGAACGAGGTCTCGGGGCCGGAGCCCCAGCTGCCGTCGTCGAAGTTCATCGCGCCGAAGGCTAGAGGGCTCACGCGCAGTCCGGAGCGGCCGAGGGTGCGGTACGAGGTGAGAGACATGACATTCCTTCTCAAGGGTCGAAGAGGCGAAGGTCCGGTGGGGTGTGAACACCACACTGGTCGACGGGACGTAAAAGAGGGAGGCTGTGTGAGGGTGGGTGCGGCACACCCAGGCAAGCTGCCGTTGGTCCGTTCGATCAGACCTCTGTCTCAGGGTGGTCGGGGTGCGCCCAGTGGGTGTGGAAGGTGCCTTGTCGGTCGTTGCGCCGGTAGGTGTGGGCGCCGAAGTAGTCCCGCTGACCCTGGAGCAGTGCGGCGGGCAGCCGATCGGCTCGCAGGGTGTCGTAGTACGACAGCGCTGCGGCGAAGGCCGGAGTCGGGACGCCGCGGCGAACGGCGGCGACGACGACCTCGCGCCAGGGGACCTGGGCCGCGGTGATCTCCTGCGCGAATCCGGGCTCGGCGAGCAGGCTGACGAGCTGAGGGTCGGCCGCGTGCGCCGTGCGGATCCGGTCGAGGAAGGCGGCACGGATGATGCAGCCACCCCGCCAGATGCCGGCCACCGCTGCGAAGTCGATGTCCCAGCCGTATCCGAGCGCGGCGTCCTGGATCATCTTGAAGCCCTGGTCGTAGGCGATGACCTTGGACGCGTACAGCGCCTGCTCGACCTGCGCCGTGAAGCGTTCGGCCTCGGAGCGGCTCATCGGTATCCGCACGCCGCCGGGCAGCGGGCGGTAGGCGGTGCGCAGGGCGGCCTGTCCGGAAGCCGCTCGTGCGAAGGTCGCCTGAGCGATGGCCGTGACGGGGGACGCCAGGTCGAGGGCGGTCTGTACGGTCCAGCGGCCGGTGCCCTTCTGCCCGGCGGTGTCGGCGACCACGTCGACGAACGGCTTCCCGGTGCCGGGATCCGTGTGGGAGAGCACCTCAGCGGTGATCTCGACCAGGTAAGACTCGAGGCGCCCCTTGTTCCAGGTGCGGAAGATCTCGCCGATCTCGGCCGGGCTGTACCCGGCGACCTGGCGCAGCAGGTCGTAGGCTTCGGCGATGAGCTGCATATCGGCGTACTCGATGCCGTTGTGGACCATTTTCACGAAGTGGCCGGCGCCGTCGGACCCGATGTGCGTGCTGCAGGCTTGTCCGTCGACGTGGGCGCTGATGGTCTCGAACATGGGGCCGAGGATGGCGTAGGCCTCCTTCGAACCGCCCACCATGATCGACGGTCCGTGGAGGGCGCCTTCCTCGCCGCCGGAGACGCCTGCTCCGACGAAGTGGATACCACGTTCCCGCAGATCCGCCTCACGGCGCCGGGTGTCGGCGAAGTGGGCATTCCCGCCGTCGATGATCATGTCGCCGTCGTCCAGCAGCGGGGCGAACTCGTCGATGACGGCGTCCGTGGCCGCTCCCGCCTGCACCATGATCATGAGCCGGCGGGGGCGCTGCAGGGACGCGACAAGTCCTTGGGCGGTTTCGGCCGGTACGAAGCTGCCCTCGTGGCCGAATTCCTGCAACAAGGACCGGGTACGCGACGGGGTCCGGTTGTGGACGGCGACCGTATAGCCGTGGCGGGCAAAGTTGCGGGCCAGATTACGACCCATCACCGCGAGTCCGGTGACTCCGATGTGCGCGGGTGCGTTCATGGTGATCTTTTCTTTCTCGCCTGGGCGGTGGGATTCGGGGCGTACGCGGTCGTCAGGGTGGCGGCCCGCCCATGGCCGCGAGGTAGGTGAAGGCCTGGGCACTGCGGCTGCCGGGAACGGGAATTGCGAGCAGCAGGCGTTGCCCGGGGACGGCCGTTGTGCCCAGGACGCGGTACCTGAGCGTGATGCGTCCGGCTGCGGGGTGGACGACGTTCCTGTACGCGCGATCCAGGCCGACCGCTGTCCGGTCCTGTGATGCCCTGTCCTGCCATGCCCTGGTGAAGTCGGCCGACGCGGCGGTCAGGTCGGTGACGAGGTCCGCGATCTCGGTGTCGCCCGGCAGCCGGAGGGCATTGCGGTGCAGCGTGTGCAGGGAGGCGGCGGCTGCCGACGGCCACTGGGCGAAGTAGTTCCTGGCCTGCGGATGCGTGAAGAGGATGCGGATCAGGTTCTGATTGCCGCTGATACGGCCCGTGGCGGCGAAGGGAGACAGCAGTGCCTGCGCGGGCTCATTGGCGGCCAGGATGTCGAAGCAGGGGCTCAGCACGTAGGCCGCTGCCTGGTGGGATGCCTCCAGTAGGCGCAGGAATTCGGGATGCACCTGCTCGCGGGCACTGTCAGGGCGCAGGTTCGGGTTGAGTCCGGCGAGGTGGAACAGGTGTTTTCGTGTGTCCGCGTCCAGGTGGAGAGCCCGGCTCAGAGCCTCGGTGATCCGGGCCGAGGGCTTTCGCACCCGTCCTTGCTCCAGCCGTGCGTAGTGGTCGACGCCGACTCCCGACAGGACGGACACCTCCTCCCGGCGCAGTCCTTCGACCCTGCGGTTGCGACCGCCTGCGCGCAGGCCCACGTCCTCGGGGGTCAGGCGGGAGCGGCAGGTTCGGAGGAACTCTCCGAGTGCGTTGTCCTGGCTGTCCTTGCCGCGTGTGCCGGTCCGGACGGAACCCGCCCTGTCGTCGGCCCTCAGGAGCCGGACTGCTCTTTGAGGTGGTAGCGGGTGTCGCCGGTGAAGTCGATGGTGACCTCCCGCCGGGCGAAGGACCACCTACCGTCGCGCCGTTCGAAGCGGTCGCGGTACCGGCCGCCCGCCACCATCTGCAGCGGCAACAGGCCGGGCACCGCCTGGAGGATGTTGTAGTACGACCGCGCCTCGGCACTGTCGTCGTCCTCGTTCACCTCGATGAGGATGTTCGTGGTGATGTGCCGGGTGCGCAGGGTCCCGTCGTCGTGGACGACAAGCATCGAGCCGATCAGCTCCTCGATGGCCTTCCCACCGCGCAGGCTCACCTCACCGGACACGAAGTCCGCGTGGTCGAACAATGCGCCGAACTGCGCGAAGTCTCCCTCGTCGACGAGGTGGGAGTAACGGGCGATGAGGTTCTCGATCTGCCGGGCGCTCGACATCGAGGGGGTGGCAGAAGACATGACGGTCGCCTTTCAGCGGGGTTCCGGAGGGAGATTCCGCCCGCCCTGTCCGGGCGAGCACCGTCAGTCTGGTCCTGCGCCGGCCCGCGAAGAAGGACGTGCCGTCCTGGGTGCCGCACTCCTACCTTCCGCTCCACTCCCCCCGTGGGCGGGCCGTCCTGGAGGGCGCTTCCTACAGATCCTTGATGTACGAATCACCGACGGCGAGGGCCAGTCCACTGCCGTACGCGGAGGACGGCGACTGGAAGCCGGGCGTGAAGGAGCCGGCCAGGACACGGCGGGCGATCTCCACGGACGAGAGCTGGGTGAACCGGTAGCCGGTCGGCGTGTCGATCAGAGACCTGGCCACGCTGCCGTCCCGGCCGGTGACCTCCGCAACGACCTTGCTGCGTCCCACCTGCCGCTCTGTGGCGGTCGGCCCGTCGGGCAGCGCGGAGAGGTCCAGGTCGATGGGCAGTGGCTGACCGGCCTGCACGTACACCTCGATGGTGGGGATGCCCGTGGCGTAGTGGCTGGTGATCAGATCGCCCATGGACGCGGACACGGCCTCCTCCGGACCGTTGTCGCCGAAGTCGAACGAGGCGACCCTGGGCTCCGGCAGCGCGACGATCTCCCCGTCGGTGCGTACCAGTACACCGAGGTCGCCGATGCCCTCGGTGGCGCTGATGATGGAACCGCGGGAGAACAGGTTCAGGCCTTCGGCTTCTTCGGCAGTGGCACTCAGGAGTTTGAGAGCGAGCCGCAGACTGACGGGATCGGCGACGCGCGCCGCGGTGTGTGCGGCCACGCCGTCGCTGGGCACCACGTCCCAGCCGACGCCGGACATGACCATCACCCCGGCCGCCGTGGCCTCGGCGTGCCGGGAGCGTGCGGTGGCGAAGACGTCGTATTCGGCGGTGGTGTCCAGGTAGTGCACCCCGCGGTCGATGGCGGCGTCCATCAGCGGGCGCGCGGTGTGGCGGAACGGGCCGGCGACGTTCAGGACCACGGTGATGCCGGCGAGCGCCTCGCGCACGAGTGCGGGGTCGTCGACCGGGAAGGCGCGGCTCTCCAGGCCGAGTTCCTCGCCGAGTGCCGTGACGCGCTCCGGGTTGCGGCCGGCCACGACGACGTCGAGGCCCGACTCCTTGGCGTGCTCGGCGACGAGACGCCCGGTGTAGCCGGTTGCTCCATAGACCAGCAGGCGGGGGGTGGCTGACACTATGTGCTCCTATACAAAGAGGATGGCGGTGGGCAGAGGCGTCCGGGCGGTACTGCGACCCGGGGGTGTGTGCCTCGCATTCAGGCTAGGAGCAGATCCGGACACCTACGGTCCTGGTCTGTCTCCGATCCCGCGGTCCTGGTCTCGGCAGTCACGCCGCCGCAGCCCTGTACCGGTCGGCGCCCGACATCCTGGATAGGTTCGTTCCGTGATCGCTACCTCTGCCCGGCTGCTGCGGCTGGTGTCCTTGCTCTCGTCCCGGCCGACCTGGTCCAACGCGGAGCTGGCACGACAGCTCGACGTCACCGAGCGCACGGTGCGCCGGGACATCGACCGGCTGCGCGAGCTCGGCTACGGCGTGGAGTCCGTACCGGGGCCAGGCGGCGGCTACCGCTTCGGCGCGGGCAACCGTATGCCGCCGCTGAACCTGGACGACGACGAGGTGTTCGCCGTGGCCGTGGCGCTCAGGGAAGCTGCCCATGGTGCCGCGCTCGGCGCCGACCCGGCGGCGCTGTCGGCCCTGCTGAAGCTGCGGCAGATCCTGCCCGCCCGGATGGCCCGGCGGCTGGCCGGCCTGGACGACACCGTCGAGCACACCGCACGCTGCGAGACCCCGCGGGCGTCGGCGGACGTGCTGTTGATGCTGGCCTCCGTGTGCCGGGCGTCCGAACGCACCACGCTCACCTACCGCGACATGCACGGCGCCACGACCGTCCGGTGCGTCGACCCGCACCGCCTGGTGTACACCGGCGTCCACTGGTACTTCGTGGCCCGCGACGTCGAACGTACGGCGTGGCGCACGTTCCGTGCCGACCGGGTGGTCGAGGTCGAGTCCACGGGGCAGGTCGTCGACCTGTCCGACGCACCGGACGCCGCGCAGATGGTCTCCGACACCATCACCCGCACCGGCTACCCCTTCTTCGCCCGGGTCCGGCTCCCACTGTCCTACGACGACGCGCGCCGGCTGGTGGCGCCGATCGTCGCCACCCACGAACCCGACGGGCCGGACCGTACGGTCATCAGCATCGGCGGCTCCGACCCCGACCAGCTCGCCGGCTACCTGCTCAGCCTGCGCACGCCGCTGGAAGTCCTGTCGCCCGACTCGGTCCGCGAGGCACTGCTCGCCCGCCTCGACGCGCTCTACCGCGGCAACAAGGAGAGCCGGGCGGGAGCCGATGGGCAGCGTTGACGATCAGAGGGGCCTCGCAGGCGGCACGGTTCCGTGTGGACCAGGACGGCACCGCAGCGCTTCTGCACTGCGGCAAGGGGTGTCACCCGGTGCTCGCGCCGCGCTCGGCCGGCGCGAGGAGGGACGCGATCGCCGCGGCGCTGACGCTGCCGGGCTCGGGAACGCCGACCAGGAGCTGCTGCCCGGGAGCGTCATGGACGTCGAAGGTCTGGTACGTCAGCTCGATACGCCCTGCCCCGGGCAGCTCGAACACCTTGAACGCACGGGACATGTTCTCCACCTTGTTCTCCTGCCACAGGTGCCGGAACTCCGGTGCCGCCTGCGACATCTCGGACACGAGGCCGTGGATGTCGGGGTCGTCGGGGAAACGGCCCGCGTGCAGCCGCAACGCGTGCACGGTCGCGCGCGCCACCACCGGCCACTCGACGAAGACCTCCCGCGCACGGGGATGCTCGAACAGCACGCGGACCATGTTGGAGGTGTCCTCGAAGGGTGCGAGGAGTGCGGCGGCGACGGCGTTCTTGGCGAGGACGTCGAAGGCGGGGCTCAGCACGTAGGCGGCGGCCTGGGGAAAAGCGTCCAGCAGTTGCAGCAGGGAGGGGTGGACCAGGTCGCGGCCTGCGGCCGGGGTGAGCGCGGGATGCAGGTTGGCCAGCCTGAAGAGGTGGCTCCGCGCGTCCGGTGTCAGCCGCATCGCCCGTCCCACCGCGTCGACGACCTGCGGTGAGGGGTGGCGTTCGCGTCCCTGCTCCAGGCGGGCGTAATAGTCGGAGCTCACGCCGGCGAGGACGGCCACCTCTTCGCGGCGCAGGCCCTTGACCCGGCGGCTGCCGCCGCCGGCGGGCAGGCCCACGTCAGCCGGTTCGGTGCGGGCGCGGTTCGCCCGCAGGAAGGCGCCGAGTTCGTTCTGTGGCTGTTGCATTTTCCGACCTGGTGGCTGAGGTGAACGGGCGGGTGTCTCGGGGCCGGCGGTGCGGCGGGGCTTGGGCTATCCGGTTCCTCGCCCGTCTGCCAGGACGGCGGAAACCGTCCGCATCAGATGTTCACGCACCATGGCCGGGTCGTCCAGGTCCCCGCCTGCCATCGCCCCGTCCCGCAGGAGCACCAGCACAGAGGTGGTGTATTCGCTGTCGGTGCAGCCCGCGGCGGTCACCAGGTTCAGAACGGTCTGCCGGAACCAGGTCCGGTGGGCCTGAACGGCCCGCCGCACGGGATGCTCGGGGTCGTGGTACTCGGCGGCGGCGTTGATGAACGGGCAGCCGCGGAAACCGGGTCCGCAGATCTCCGCCCCGATGCCCGCCATCATCATGATCAGCAGAGCCTCCGGGTCGGCGCTCGATCGGAACGCCTCCGTCACCGCGGACCTGATCTGCCGGTCGCGCTGCTCGACATGGGCGAGCACGAGGTCTTCCTTGCTGGGGAAGTAGCGGTAGAAGGTGGCCCTCGTGACCTGGGCCTCGGTGATGATGCGGTCCACGGCGACGTGGCGGATCCCGTCGGCGTAGAAAATGCGGGAGGCCGTCTCCAGGAGCCGGGCTCGGGCCGGGGACGCGGTCGCGGAGGCTTGAGGCGAGATCACACCGCCACCATACCGGAACGGTCGTTCTCCCCACATGGACTCGGGGGACGCACCATCACAACCTCACCTCCAGGCCCTCCATCGGCCAAACACCTGAATCCTGCGGCTTTCAGTGACTCATTCGTCACGTTGACCCTCACAGAAGCGCGCGCTACGGTCGCCACTAGACAGAACATTCTGTCTACCGACAAGACTCGTCGAGTCTCCTCATGTCATTTACAGAGAAGGCACATCATGTCCCGACGTCACACCCAGTCCGTACGCCGTACGCGCCGCGCGGTTCTCGCAGTCACCGGCGCGGTCGCCCTGGTCGCCGCCGCCGTCCCGGCCGTCGCCAGCAGCAGCGCTTCCAGTGACGGGAAGACCGCCGTGGCCGTCACCACGGCCTCGCACTCCCCTGCGAAGCCGACCGTCCTGCTCGTGCACGGCGCCTGGGCCGACTCCTCCAGCTGGAGCCCGGTGATCGACCAGCTGCAGGCCCAGGGCTATCCCGTACAGGCACTCGCCAACCCCCTGCGCGGGCTCACCTCGGACGCGGCCTACGTCAAGAGCCGGATCGAGAGCATCGAGGGCCCTGTCGTCCTGGTCGGACACTCCTACGGCGGTGCGGTCATCAGCGAGGCGGCCGCGCAGGAGCCCAACGTGAAGGCACTCGTCTACGTGGCGGCCTTCGCACCGGACAGGGGCGAGACGATCGGCGCGCTGGCCGCCAAGGACCCTGGCTCGCACGCCACACCGGACGCTCTGAACCCCGTCCCCTTCGACACGGGCAGCGGGGCGAGCGGCGTGGACCTCTACATCAAGCCCGACAAGTACCGTGACGTCTTCGCCGCTTCCCTGTCGGCGCGCAGGGCCAACAGCCTCGCCGCCGTGCAGCGGCCGGTGAGCGCCGTGGCACTGGAAGAGACCGCGACAGATGCCGCCTGGCAGGACATCCCCTCCTGGTACCTGGTCACGCGCCAGGACCACGCCCTGCCCCCGGCCACCCAGCGCTTCATGGCCCAGCGGGCCCACGCGCACACCAGCGAGGTCAACGCGCCCCACGCCGTGATGCTCACCCGCCCGGACGCCGTGACCGGCCTGATCCGGCACGCGGCGACGGCCACCCGCTGAACGGCATGACATCGAGAACGGCACAGGCAACGCGGACGGCATACAAGGAGACGCAATGGCAGGCTCGATAGAAACAGGCAGTAAGGCACCGGAGTTCGTCCTGCACGGGGGCGTACTGCGGGACGGCGAGTTCACCCGTGGGACCTACCTGCTCGACGCCGCACGTGAGCACCCCCTGGTCCTCGCCTTCTACCCGCAGGACAACTCAAGTGTCTGCACCAAGCAGTTGTGCTCCTACTCAAGCGGGCTGGAGCAGTTCACGAAGCTGGGCGCCGAGGTCTGGGCCATCAGCCCTCAGGACGTCGAAAGTCACGAGGAGTTCGCTCGCAAGAACGACCTCCGTATGCCCCTGCTCAGCGACCCCGACCGCACCGTGGCAAAACTCTTCGGCGTCGCAGCCCCAGGTGTCGGCCTGCGGCGCTCGGTGTTCCTGATCGCTCCCGGGGGACGGATCGCGTGGAAGCACGCGGCACTCGTCGGCCTCACCTGGCAGCCTCTGGAGAAACTCACTGCCGAACTCGCGCTGCTCTGAGAGTCGGCAACACGCCGACGCGCCCCTGCCGCGAGGAATTTCACACCCGTTACGTCAGGGCGCCACAAATCGAGCCGGCGTGCAAGCAACCCTTCGCTGCAAGCCCGGATGCTTCTCACTGTGGTATTCAAGTCTCAGGCAACCCACTTCCCGAAAGCACAAGATAAAGCACCGGTGACCACGCCCTGCTCGCCCGTGATCCACGAGGTGTGCAGTACATGACGATCGATGCGCCACCCGCTTTCGGTCCGGACGAAGAAATCCGTGTGCGTGCCGCCGGTGCATTTCATTGCTCTATGAGATTCCCCCTCAGTAGGGTCGGGGACTGGCGCGGTGGCTTCCGCTCCGTTTCCAGTCCCCGCCGCTTCAAACCGTGCATGCAGTTCTCCCGCACACGGCTTTCCGACATCGTTCACCGGCTGGCATGCGCCGTTGCCCTGCGTACGGTTCCGGTGAGGCGGTAGACCCCGAGCCGGGTGATCCACCCGTAGGTGAAACGGGTGGCCCAGTTCCGGCCCCGCAGTCCGTGTTTCCGGCTGGCGAGGATCGCCAGCCGCTCGTGGACGTAGCCGTCGACCGCGTTGAACTTCCGCCCGGAGTTCCCGTTGCGGAAGTACGCACCCCAGCCTCGCAGCACGGGGTTGAGGTCAGCGACCACGGCGGCCACCGGCCGTTCGGTCCTGGAGCGTCCGGTGGCCGCGCGGACTTTGTCCCGCAGCACCCGCATCGCTCTGACCGAAGGCCAGCGCTGCAAGTAGAACTTGCCCCGCCATTTCCACGACTCCACTTTCCGGTGGTGGAAGCCGAGGAAGTCGAAGCCTCGCCCGCCCCGGCTGAGGCAGGTGATGCCGGACTTCTCAGGATGCAGCCGCATCCCGAGCCGTTCCAGCACCCTCGCCGCCAACTCCCGTGCTTGTTCGGCTCGTTGGCTGGTCGGCGACAAGACCACGAAGTCATCGCAGTACCTCACCAGCACTCCCAGCCGGCGGCCCCCGTCCTGCCACGCCTCGTCGAGGACGTGCAGGGCGATGTTCGCCAGCAGAGGTGAAACCGGTGAACCCTGTGGGGTTCCCGCCCCGGTCGGAGAGGTCACCCCGCCCTCCAGCACTCCCATCCGCAGCCAGGCCCGGATCAGCTTCAGCATCGGCCGGTCCACCACCCGCCGGGCCACCTGGGCCATCAGCGCATCGTGGTCGATCGTCCCGAAGCAGTCCCGGATATCGGCCTCGAAGACCCACTCCCGGCCCTGGTTCACGGAAACGCGCACGGCTTCGCACGCATCGATCGCGGACCGCTTGGGCCGGAATCCGTAGCTCGCCTCGGTGAACTGGGCCTCGAAAACCGGTTCCAGGACCAGTTTCGCGGCCGTCATCACCACCCGGTCCGCCACGGTGGGAATCGAAAGCGGCCGGAACTCCCCCGGCCGCCCCGGCTTGGGAATCTTCACCCGCCGCAGCACCGACGGACGATACGTATACGTCCGCAGTCTCTGCGCCAGGTCCTGGAGGAACGCATCCACCCCCGAGGCCGCCACCGCGTCGACGGTCACGCCGTCCACGCCGGGGGCTCCCCGGTTCGCACACACACCGGCCCACGCCCGCCGAAGAACGTCCATGCGGTGGACATGGCCATACAGGGCATGAAACCGGCGTTCGGGTTCTTGCTCGGCACAGCGGTAGAGCGTCCGCTGCAAGGCTCGGACCTTGTCCAGAGGACGGCCACCCGGTCCTGCGGCGCCTTCCTCCCGGCGGATGGATCTAGCCGAAACGGCACTCATCCGGGCCCCTCCCTGTTCACGATCCGCATCGATGAAGCAGGGGCCCTTCGCTCCCGGCGGGTTGTGTAGTCCCGCCGATCCTCACTACTACGACCCCCTCCGACTGCCTCTCGGCAACCCGCCACTTCCTGGTTCTTCCGGTTATAGGCGGGCCACGCTTCCCGGGCCGCAATCCCTGGGGCCGAGGAGGCCCTCTCCAGTTCCCAGGACAACCGTCCGACCATTCCACGCCCCTTACGCCGGGAGGTTCTTCGGCGACCGCTCCAGGTCCAAGATCGCCTTCCATGGCCTTCGCCGAACAAGCACAGGCTCGGCTCCTCCTTGGCCCCGCCTTCCGGCGGGCTTAAATAACGACGCTGCAGGCTTCACTTCATGTTGCGGACTGGCCGGTTGCACACCCCCGAAGGGCGCTTGTCACTCCACTTCGACGCCACCATTTCGAGTGACGCCGGGAGTCAGCCACCGAGGACCCTGGCGTCTCCCCGGACCGGACTTCCACCGGCTGGCTATCCTGAGCTTGACGTCCGGTTACATCGTTCACATCCCTTCTGAACTGGGAAGACGTCCGGACTGCTGGACGTACGCTTGCCGTTTAATATTCGACGGATGCCGATGTTTGAACGGCAAGCTGAGGTAGTTCTCTGCACGCCTGTCTCATATACAGGACTCCCACTTCGCGGCCCAAGCCCTACCCGTCTACAGCACCAGCAGAGGATGGGGTCAGGCCGCGTGTATCGCAACGGCCCTGTCGCTCACAGACGAGCAAGGCGGTCTGCTGTGGCAGACGCCATGAGACGGTGCTCAACTGGCTCCACAAGCAGACACAGGGAGCAGAACGGTCCAACATCCCTTGGACCCACCTCCTCGACCCCCGTCAGCCGTTCGCCGCAACGCACAGAAACAGCAGGTCAGAGGCTTCCTGACGCCTCATCCTGTCCCCCTGCTCCGATACACAGGATCCTCGCTGCCAGGCATCCGCTAAGCTGTGCGTGGTCAGTCGTTGGTACGTTGCGTTGTCCGCTCCGGTGACATCACGGAGAACGTCACACCATGCCTGACCAGCGGGCTTGTAGTTCTCGCCGAAGATCCGCAGGCTGGATTTTCGACAAGCTTTTTTACAAGCCCCCGCCTTCGTAGCTCAGGGGATAGAGCACCGCTCTCCTAAAGCGGGTGTCGCAGGTTCGAATCCTGCCGGGGGCACAGCATTGATCAGGGCTAAGGCCCCGGAACTCCCAGGTCAGGGAGGGTCCGGGGCCTTTCTCGCGCCCCGCCCTACCTGCCTGACTACACCCTCACTACACGGCTGATACGCCCTCACTACCAGAGTCCATCGCCTAAATATCGCCTAAACGATCATGCCGTTTCCGCAGGTGGGGCCGGACGCGTGCAACCCCCGCACTCCCAAGAGGGAGGCGGGGGCTGCGCGTGCCGGGCCATCACGGAGAGGGGGCCACCGTCCCCTGTGACGCCCGGCACGACTGGAGTGCGATAGCGATCAGCGCCGCCACCTGCACCCCATGTCTATCAGGCCAGGTCAGAGTATGTAATCACCCATTCGTGTGAACGCATGTTCTATTCCATGACACTACCTGGAGCCCTACGGCATATGCCAAAGCCGCAGGGCTGGAGGACGGCCGGGGTCCAGGGCCGAGGAGGATTCAGTGGTTGTGCCCGCATGCAACCGGAGCCACACACTCATGATCGATAAATGCTGAACACATTCAGCAGACTTGTAATGATCGTCACCCGAACGTGGGGCGAGTGCAAGAGCTGCCCGATGACGACGCCTGGATTACCGATCGACGCCGGGTCATCGGCGCCCGTATCCGGGCGGAGCGCGAGCGGCAGAACCTCACCCAAGAGCAGGTCATCCTCGCAGGCCGCATCGACCGCGTAACCATCTGGCGAGTAGAGACGGGGCAGGAGACGACGCTCTCCACACTGCTGAAGATTGCCCGGGTCCTCGATGTCCCGCTGCCCGACCTCGTGCAGTGACCGGCCCCGGCCGGGGCACAGTTCGCCGGCCGGGGCCTATCCCGCCCGCCCCCGACGGGGGCGGAGACAGGCGGGAGATCAGGAACGCACCGGCCCCAATGCGCAGCCGGGGCACGCCCACACCTCCGCGTCCATACAGACCGGGCCGACACTGCCCCGGGCCACACCCTGGGACACCGCACCAGACGTCAGCCGGATGCCGCACCACACGCAGGCCCGGCCCGACCACACCTCCCGCCCCAGGTTCACGGCGCCGGGGAGTTTCCGGGGCGCGGTCACTGCGGCTGCTCGCTGAGCGGGACCAGGCGGTGCCTCTTGCGGCAGGGGGCGCAGGCGTAGAAGGGGCGCGGCGGGCCGCTGTTGGTCGACTGCGCGTCGATCAGGACCCCGGTGTCTGTGACGTCTCCGTGCCAGTGGCACCACCGGATCGCCTTGACCTCGGGCTCTGTGCCCACGGTCGGGGTGTGCGTATCGTCTGCCATGTCGACTCCAACCGGTCGGCCAAGCCCTCGGCCGTTCGCGCGGCGCGGGGGCTCTCTATGTCCGGGGACGATACCCCTTACATACACTGCATGCACTACATGCAGTGTATGTACCGCTCGCGCAGAGTGATCACCGTACTTAGCGTGAGCTGCATGATTGACCCAACGAGCGAGGTCCCGCGCTGGCGGCAGGCGCACGCGATCCTCACCGAGCGCATCCGCTCCGGGGTCTACTCTCCGGGCAGTCGTGTGCCGTCCGTCGTCGCGCTCACCGAGGAGCTAAGCATCAGTACACCGACCGCTCAGAAGGCCTTGAAGCAGCTGCGGGAGGATGGGCTGACGTACACGGTGCCCGGCCTGGGCAGCTTCGTCGCCGGGGCCGAGCCACCGACCACCTGACCCTGGACGCACGAAAGCGGCCCCGCCCTCCCGGAGGAGAGCGGGGCCGCAGTCAGTCGATCGAGTAGGGAACCAGCTCCCGGGGGACCTCCTCGGGTAGTTCTTGGCGGGCGGCCAGGCGCCGGTTCGCCCTGCGGATGATCCGCATCGCCATACGGAGAAGCCGTTCGAGGGTCGTCACCTTCTCCTTCTGCTGCTCCACCAGCACCGTCAGATGGTCGACCTTCGCTTCCAGGGTCTCGAACCGCGCCCAAATCTCGGGCGACACCTTCAGCTCTCCCGACTCCCGCGGCTCCTCGGCCGCCCCGCCCACAGCAGGCGGGCCCGCCCGCGGCGTCGAGACTCTCGCGACGAGGACAGCGCCGATGGCCCCCACCACCGCGATGATCACCCCAAGCACCGTGTCCTCACTGCCCACCGGTGCCCCCTCTCTCACACGTGCATATCCGTCGGCGCCTCCCCGTCAGGACCGCGACGACCACGATCAGCAGCACGATCGCCGCGTAGATCGGCACGGCCGCCCACGCCACCTCGTAGTCGCCGGTGGCCGCGGTAGCCGTGAAGGAGAGCGACCAGTACGCCGGGGGCAGGGACACCGCGGCGAACCCCCAGGTGTCCCTGCCCGGCCGGAGCGCCCCGGCGACCATGCCGAGGACACCGCAACCGATCCACACCCCACCCCACGCCTCGATGCACATGATGCGGATCAGCGGGGCAGTGCCGGAGGTGATGGAGCCGCGGGTCGTCAGGATCAGGCCGAGGCCGTAGACGACCCAGAGGGCGCCGACACCTGCGAGGGCGAGGCCGCGCCAGCGCAGGTGGCGCCAGACCCGCGCCGCCGCGGCCCGCATCAGACGCCCTTGGCGAGGCTCGCGCTGTTCTTCGTGCCGAACGCTCTGGCCAGCATGCCCTTCAGGAGAGTGCCGCCCGCGACGATGCCCGCGGTGGCCATGGTCTGCCAGAAGCTGGCGTGGAACATGTCGGCCGGGCCCGCCGCTACGGCGACGCCGCCGGCGGCCACGACGGCTGTGGCGAGAGTGCGCTCGGCGAGGTCGCGGCCGTAGGTCTTCGCGGTCTTGATGACGGTCTCGGCGTCGCCGGGCAGGGTGAACTCAGACATGGTGATGGTCCTCTCTGGGGTTCAAGCAGGTATCCACGCGCCGCCGCGGACGAAGCCGTGTAGGTCACAGCAACGCCACAGCAGCGAGGGTTCGAGGTGCAGCGGCTCACGACTGACGAGCGTGTGCGCGCCGGTTCCCGCGGCCACCCACCGACCGGTGACGGTGCGCTCTTCGGGGACGTTGGCGAGCGCAGCGCACCAGTGCCAGAACATTGGAGTGGTCTCTGTCGCCAACCACCCGAAGTAGATCTCGTCGGTGAGCCGGGTCAGGCTGGCCATCTCCAGGCCCGGCCAGTCCGAGGGTGGGGTACCGCGGTCGTGGCTCATCAGACGTTGGGAACTTTGAGCAGGTCCCAAGTGGTCTTGCCGGGCGGCCACTTCGCCGCCGTTCCGGTGTGGCCGCACTTGCGCTGCCACGCCTCGTAGGAGGCGACGTCAGCAGTGCCGAGCGTCGGGCCCGGGCCAACCGTGTACCGGCCACAGCCGACCGCGACCAGCCGCTTGCCCATCGCGGCGAAGACGGCCGACCTCTTGCCGAGGGCGGGCTTCGTCCCTGCCATGAAGAACGCCGTGCCGGGAAACGGTTCGTACTTCGGCTCAGATGTCGCCGGAGCTCCGACGAATGCGGGCCAACTGCCAGGGTCCTGGTGGTCGTTCTCTGGGACGTGCGCGTGCGCGTACCAGCCACCCTTGGACGCCCAAATGGCCTCCGACCGGTGCGACCCGAAGTCGACGGGGCGGCCCATCGGCCACGTGTCCGGGACGCCCCACGACCGGACCCAGGCCAGCAGCTCCGGCCAGCCCTTGCACGGGGTGTCGACGAGCCGCGGGTAGACCGTCGTCCCGACCCGGCAGTGCGGGAAGAACAACGCCTCGATCTGCAGCACGACCTTGCCCGCACGGTTCGTGCGGGTGCCGCCCGCGCGGTCGGCGAGGGACTTGCTGCGGGAGGTGGCCGGCAGGAACTGGGTGATGCGGCCGGTGAAGGGGTCCCACAGGACGTGCGGAGCGGAGGGCTTCCCGCCGCCGGAGAAGTACGAGCGGAGGTTCTCGTAGGGCACGAGGTCCTGCGGCTTGGCCGCGCTCGCGTTGCGGTCCCACGTGATGTGGCCGATGGCTTTGGGCGGGCCGCCGTCGGTGGGGGCGTGGTCGCCTATGTCGAGCTTCTGCGCTCCCGGCATCCAGGGTTCGGGCATGGTGCGGGCCTTCTTTCAGTAGTCCGGGGTCGTGGCGGCGAACTGGGCGTGCTCAAGGCCCCAGGGCAGGTGGTGGTCGTGCCAGACCTCCAGGCCGACGGGCATTCCGGCCTGCCCGACGAAGGGCCAGGCCACGGTCTGCCAGCTGCGGCCGGGGGTGGCGGTGCGGTCGTCGGCGCCGGTGTCGTCGTGGATGCCGGCCGGGTCGCGCACGAAACGCGACATGATCTGCCGGGGGCGCACGTCGCCGTCCGGGATGTCGATGGCTGACCAGCGCAGGTTGCGGGCCCACAGGAACTCTGCGGTCGTCGGCGGGACGATCAGACTGAGGTTCCGGGCCATGCTGCGGTCGTTGCTGACCGTCTTCTCGAAGCTGACCAGCGTCCACTCGCCGGGCGGAATGATCTGCGGGACGGTGCCGCGGTAGAGCTTGCAGGTGGCCACGACTTCTCCAGACACGACGAAGCCCCGGGCCGGGCGGCGCGGGGCGGGTGGGTTTCAGGCGATGGGCGGTTCTTCGGTTTCTGGCGGCGGCGAGTCCTCGGGGGGTGTCTCTCCGGACGGCGGGGGGACGTCGACCGCGGTGGCGACCGGCAGCAGCGGCGTGCTGGGGAACGGCTCGACGGGCGGCCGCTCGTCAGGCGGGGTGGTCACTGATCCTCCGGTTACAGCTGGTAGGCGGAGTACAGGGAGGCGCGCAGGGCGCCGGTGCCGGCGGTGCGTCGGCCCTGGACGGCGATGTCGACCTGCTGCATGTGGTCGTAGCTGTCGAGGGCGTAGGGGCCGAGGGTGACGTAGCCGACGCTGAAGGACACGCTGCTGCTGGCGCGGACGGTGCCGCCCACGGTGAGTTCGATGGTTCCGGTGGCGCCGGAGGTGTCCATGGACGCCTGCATGACGATCACCACGTTCGGGAGTTGCTTGTAGAAGCGGCCGTTCCACAGCCGGGTGGTGGTGGTGCCGGTGGTTCGGGGCCAGTAGTCCCAGCTGCCTTCGTAGGCCGGGCCGACCGGGACCGGAAGGTAGGGGCGGGCCAGTCCCTGACCGGAGTTCGTGTCCTCGGCCAGGATGATGTTGCCGCTGCGGTCGTAGAACTTCCAGGCCTGCGTCTCGAAGCCGGACGGCGGATACGAGAAGCAGGACATGAACAGCGAGCCGTCATCGCGGCGCAACTGCACGGCCTGCTGCGGGCTGCCGTCGCTGTGGTTGAAAGAGGTGTCGCTGAGCTTGCCGATGTCGACCATGCGGACCTTGCCAGGGGTGTCCATGGCCAGACGCCCGCCGTTGACGACGCGTAGCCCTCCGGCGCCGACGGCCGCGTTCTCCAGGCGGCGGGCGGCCCGCAGTTCGCGCACTTGCCGTTTGAGGTCGGCGATATCACGGGCCATCTGCTGTGTGCCGTTGGGCAGTTGGTCGCCGGGCGTGGGCATCAGCTAGTCCTCCTGGATCAGGATTGGGGTGATCCGGTTAGCTGCGGCGTCCAGCTCCCACGACCAGGCGCGGGCGACGACCTCGGCTCCTTCCGGGTGGCGGGGCGAGGAATCGATGACGACGCGCACGCTGTCGCCGATCCCCCAGTCCCGGCCCAGGCGGGGGGCCTGGGAGGCGACCGCCTCGACGATCCACACCTGGGCGCCGGTCTTCATCAGGCCGATCGCCTTCGCGGCGTGCGCGGTCAGCTGGGTGGGGTCGGTGAGGCCGGAGGCGGGCGTGTAGCGGTAGACGTAGCGCGGCCAGCCCGCGGCCTCCAGGTCGGTGGCGATCTGGGAGCTGCTGGACAGGCGTGCTGTGCCTTCGCCTTCGCCGCGGGCCAGGACCACGGTTGCGCCCTTGCCGCTCTCGTAGGACTCGCCGAGGGTGTAGGTGCTGATGCAGCCGGGGAAGTCGAAGACGGCTTCCGGCTCGGCTGCCTGGGTGCCGATGGCCGGGCGTACCCGCACGGGCAGGACGAATCCGCTGTGAGCGGCATCCGACCAGGCCACATCGACGGTCCACTCCGGGCCGCCGTCCTGCCCCATGACCTCCTGCAGTGCAGACAGGGCGGTTTTGTCGTCTCCGTCAAGGGCGGTGTAGTCCATGAGGACGCCGGTGCTGGGGGCGTCCAGGACGAACGGGGGGCCCTGGGTGAGCGGGGCGTTCATCAGGGCGGTGACGACGGCGGCCTGGTCCTGCTGGATCTGTGTCTGGTCGCCGGTGTACCGGCGGTCCAGGTACGCCTCGCAGGTAGCCGCGCCGAGCTGCGCGGTCCAGGACGATCCGGCGTCCCGGGTGAGGACCATGCCCGCCCACACGGGCTGGTCGGTGAGGCGGTCGACGCCGACCAGGAGGCTGCGGCCGGGGTCGGTGGCGGCCAGCCAGTCCCGGCCCGCTCCGGCGATACCGAGATCGAACGAGCTGGTGGTGACGGTCCCGAGGCGCTTGGTGAGCGGACCGGACGGTTTGAGGGATCCCAGGTCCTCGACGATCTGCCCGGTCCGCAGGTCACAGCCGAACCAGGACAGCTCGACCGCGCGCGAGGCATCGGGCTGGCCGAGTGCGGCGAACGTCTCGACGCTCATGACAGCGGATACCGCAGGCCCTTGAGGGAGAACCAGGTGGTCTCCGTGACGCCCGCGGTGGCGCTGACGAGGCCGATCGTTCCGTCCTGGTTGAAGTCGATCTTGCAGGAGTGCACGATCGACGCTTCACCGGAGTTGATCGAGGTGGCGTTGCGGGCGATGACGAAGCTGGCCCGGGACGCGGGCCGGAAGCCGGCCGCCAGGGCAGCGAGCAGGATGTTGGAGGTCTGGGAGCCGGACGTGCGTTGCGCTGACCCGTCCCACTCCATGTAGTCCGTGCCGCGGTCGGTGTACTTGCGGTAGCGCATGGGCCCGTTGAGGTTGCCGTTGGTCGTCGTGTCGCCGGTGGTGTAGTTCGCGGCCAGGGCCGGAGCCGTCCAGCCGACGCTCTCGACCTTGGCCATGGTCTCCCAGACCGACCCGTTCCAGCGGCGGAGGTTGGTCTGGTCGTCGTAGAACTGGCCGACGTAGGGAGAGGACGGCGCGACCGCCTGCAAGGGCAGGATGCCGCCCGGAGCCACGGTGTACGGCCGCACCGCGTTGGACACGGTCGGCGATCCGCCACCGGATGCGGGCACGCTGATCGTGGCCAGCGGCATGTAGATGACGGTGCCGGCGGGCACCGGAGCCGCGGGAGTGGAGGACGCTGTGCCCGCGAGGTAGACGACGTCAGCCTGGTTGAGGCCGGAGGCGTCCACGCTGTTGCACCACACGCGCAGGTACACCAGGTCGATACGCGGGAGCGTCGCGTGGGCCGCGGTGAGCGTGTTCGTGCTCGTCGAGGTCATGGACGCCCGGAAAAGACCCTCGCCGGCGTAGTAGACGAGGGCGATGCCCGATCCGGTGGTGATTGTCGAGCCGGACAGGCTGACGTTCAGGCCGCCGGACCCGGGGACGACGCCGGAGCGCGCGCCGAGGGCATTGCCGTTGTGCATGGTGAGGGCGGAGTCGCCGCGGCGCAGGAAGTACCCGCTCAGCGCGACGCCGTCGATCCATGAGGGGTTGACCGCTACCACTGCGGCTCTCCTTTCACATCCATGCCGACCGCCAGCGGGCCGTCAGCTTCGCGCCGGAGTTGTAGTACATGGCGTCGAACCGGAACGACACCATCGAGCGGGCGGGGATGATCGGCCAGCCGGTCGGCGTGGTCAGGAAGCGGCGCCGGGAGACGTCGCCGTTGAGGATCACGCTGTGCGCGTCCGTATCGATGACCAGCTGCTCGCCGTTGCCCAGAGACTGTGAGTAGGTCAGGAAGCGGACCGATCCGTCGGGCATCTGCGCGAGGATCCTGGGGGCGTCCACGGGCCCGTCGATGATGAACAGCGGCCGGGTCTCGAACGAGCCCGAATTTTCGGCGTCGATCACACCCGAGACGCTGGTAGAGACGATCGTGACGGGTGGGGTCACGGGCGGTACGAGACCGCCCGTTGTGATCGGCAGCAGGGTGTCGTCGCTCTGCAGGACGGTGGCATACCGGCGCGGGTCCGCGGCCGTGACCATCAGCGAGTACGAGGCGAGCCGGTCGGTCAGATAGGGCATGACCAGCTTCCCCGACCGCCTCACCAGGGCCTGCTTGGGTGTCGTCTCGTACACGACCATCAGGGTGTCGCTCAGGGCGGTCGCCTCCCTGAGCCGTTCCATGGCGTCCTCCAGGGTGGCCCGGTCCGGGGCCTCGATGAGTCCGGCCGCGGTGATGGGCCGCTCGCCGAGGTAGACGGGTGAAGCCCAGGCTCCGTGATCCGCCTCGCGCTGCTGCATCTCGCTGCGGACCTCGGGCGAATCCCAGCCCTGCAGCTCTTGCAGGCGCCAGGCGACGCCGGACGTGTCGACGCTGCCCAGCGGGACATCGCCGAGGTCGGCGCGCAGCCCCCCCAGGTCCTGGCCGGCGACATAGCTCACCGGTACCTCCCCTCTGTGGTCAGCCGATCAGGGACATGTGCCGGGCAACGTCCATGGCCTGCTCGGCATTCGACTGCTGAGCGCCGTGGAGGTGGACCTCGTAGTGCTTGGTCACCGGCCCCCCTCCGGCGCCGGAGGCCGGGGCGGACCGCGCGTACCGGGCGGCCGGGGTGAGCTGGTAGCCCATCGCTGCCGCGGTCCTGGCCAGCAGCCCTCGGGAGCGCGTCGAGCCGTCGTGCGGGATCCACGACTCGCTCACGCCGGCCTCGCCGCCGAGGACGAGCGAGGGCCGGTTGAGGATGCCGCCGCGGGCCATCGCGATCGTCCCGCCCTGCCCGCCCCACTGGGCCAGGAAGGTGGCCTTGTAGGCGTCGGGCAGGGCCTTGATCTGCGTCAGCATCTTCGGCACCAGATCCTTGATGACTGCCGTGTCCAGGCCTGCGCCGATCAGGTCGGCGTAGCCCTTGCCGGGCGCCGACCGCAGCGTGGACAGCAGCACCAGGGCGTTCGTCAGATCCTCACCGGCCAGGGTGTTCTGAGCCTTGCCGACGGCCGCGTTGGCCGCCGTCACGTCCTTCACATTGCCGGTGGCGGCCTGGCGGGCGAGCGTCATGGCGTGCTCGTCGCCCTGAGCGGCCAGGGCCTGCGCGAGATCCCCGAAGCCCTTGGCGGCGAGCGTCTGCAGATCCTTGGCGAACTGCTGGGACTCCACGGTGGAGGCGCCCAGCTGCTTGGTGAAGTCCGCCAGCGTCGCCTTGGCCAGGTCGCCGGTCTTCTGGAGCTTCGCCACGATGGATTTGAACTGCTTGTCCGACGCTCCGGCGAGGGCGTTGACGAGGGCGTAGCCTTCCTCGCCCATGCCCTCCAGCATCGACTGGAGTTCCTTGCCGCCCCGGGAGCCGATCTTTCCGAGGTTCTTGCGCCACTTCTCGGTGGCCGCCACCGACTCGTTCAGCTGGGTCTCATACGCCTTCAGGTTGAAGGTCTTGGGCGCCTTGGCGCCCTTCTTCAGCCCCAGCTCCTTGTCGGCGTCGTAGACGTCCTGCCGCTCAGCCTTGACCTTGGCGTCGGCTTTCTTCTTCGCCTTGCGGGCGTCCTCGACCTTGTCCTTCGCCGCGGCCAGCTGCTTCTTGGTCGGCGTGTCCCGGCGGACACGGGCGAGATCCCGCTCTGCCTTCTTGAGGTCGTCGGCCTTCTTCTTCGCTTCCTTCAGCGCCGCGTTGAGGTCGTCCCACGCCTTTTTCAGGTCCTCAACCTCGGCGTCGTACCGGGACTTCGCGTCCGTCGGGCCGCCGAGCACGGCCTTGCCGGTCGGCGTGTAAGTGAAGTTGGAGACACCGCCGTTGGCGAACCAGGCGACCGCCCCGCCGAGCCTGGCGACCGTCTCGGCAGCGATCTTCCGTGACCGGGGACGCTTGCTGGCGGCCAGGGGAATATAGGCCTCGCCGCCGGTCTCGTCCTCGCCCCAGACCCGCCACTCGCCCGCCCGTGCGAACTGCGCCACGTGGTTCTCGCGCATCCCGCCGTTGGCGTAGTACACGGCCCCGTCGGCGTTCAGGCGACCGAACTGCTGGGTGGGCTCGCCGACGGAGACGAACTTGCTGTAGCTGGTCGTAGTGATGCTGATCGACTTGTCGTGCAGGGCGTCGATGGCCAGCTTCAGCGCGCGGGCGTTGGCCTGCGCGGTGCCGGTCGGCGCGGTGATCCGCACGTTCTTGCTGCCGGGGATCTTCTTGACGTTGTACCCGGCATCCTGCAGCGCCTTGATCGCCGTCCCGGTGGGGGCACGGACCGTGATGGACTTCCCCGGAGGCACCGCCTTCAGCTTGCCCTTCAGCGCCTCCAGTTCGGCAGCGGCCTGCGTCGCGCCGGGCGCCGACACGTTGGTGGCCGCGGTGAGAGGAAGCTTCAGGTAGGCGCCGGTCAGCCTGTCGATGGCGTCCTTGCTGAATCCGGCCGCACCCATCTGCTCGCGCAGCAGACCGATGTCCTTCTCCAGGACGGCCTGTCCGGCTTCCTGGCTGTTCTTCTGCTCGGCGACCGCCTCGGCGTGCGCCATCGCTGCGGACGCGGCCTCCAGGAAAGCGCCCTTGACCTTGCGGCCCTTGTCGGACGTGACGTCCAGGCTGTGGCCGTTCTCCTTCACCGACTCGGTCAGATCGGCCATGGACTGCCGGAAGCTGATCTCCCGCTGGGCTGCGTCGATGGACACGCCGTTGAGAGCACTCAGGGCGTCGGAGAGCCGCTCCGCCTCGGTGCGCTGGTCCTGCAGCTCATCGGCGGTGATCCCGGCTTCCGCGCCGAGCTTGGCCTGTGCCTCGGCGGACAGCTTGGTCTGGGTGTCCGCCGCGGTGAGCGACTCGGCGTAGCCGGGAAGCAGCGTGCGCAGCTTGTCGGTGCTGGTGCCCGACGCTTCGGCTTCCTTCGCCATCCGGTTGAAGGCCTGCGCGGCCACGTCCGGGGCGCCGCCGGACACCAGATCCCGCAGCGCCTCATCGACGGACTTCAGCTTGGTGCGGGCCTGCTCCAGGTTGTAGTCGTCGTCCATCCCCAGGTGGGTGATCGTGTAGAGGGAGTCCCCGATGCGGTCCAGGGCACCCGGGTGGGCGACACGCTTGACGGCCTCGCCGAAGCCGTCCAGGTCCTTGCCGAAGGTCTTCGTCAGCTCACCGGCGGCCTTGCCGGTGCGGGCGAAGTTCAGCAGCGCGTTACCCATCTTCGTCACCGACGGCGGGGCCTCGTCGAACTGGGAGACCAGCTTCTCCGTACCCCAGCTCATCGCGGCCAGGCCCGCCACGACGATGCCGAGCCGTCCCAGGCCGAGCATCGCGGTACGGGTGGTTGCCGCGGTGACGCCCATCGCCGTGAGCGCGGCGCGGGTCGCTGCGATGCGCGGCAACAGGAGCAGCAGGCCGGCCCCGGCCAGTGCCGCCGCGCCCCCAATGCCACTGAAGAGGGTGATGGCGTGCTGCATTTCGGGAGACAGCGAGTTGTAGGCGTTCACGACACGGGTGATCCACTGGGTCATGCCGCGAAGTGCGCCGTTCGCAGACGAGCCGCCCTCGATGAGAGCAACCTCGATCGCACCGCGCAGCCGCTCCAGGTCACCGATCAGGTTGTCCGTCTGGACGGACGCCATACGGCCCGCAGCGCCCTGATCGTCCACGCTCTTGACGTACTTGTCGATGCCCTCCGACCCGAGCTGGTAGAGGATCGTCGCCGAGCGCACCGCGTCCGCACCGAAGATCGTCGCCATAGCCGAGTTGCGAGCCTCGGGGGTCAGCTTGGAGAAGCTGGACTTCATCCGCCCGGCCATCTCCGACAGGCCGACGAACTCTCCCTTGCTGTCATAGGCGGAGAAGCCGATCTCCGACATCATCTGAGCGGCTTCCTTGGACTGCGGGACCAGGCGCTGAAGCATCACCTTCAGCGAGGTACCGGCGTCCGAGCCGATCAGGGCGTGGTCGGCGAACGCGGCCAGGGTGCCCACGGTGTCCTCAATGGACAGACCGGTCTGGTGGGCGAGCAGGCCGCCCATCCGCAGCGACATCGACAGGCCGTGCACGTCCGCAGCGCTCTTGTTCGCGCCGGCGGCCAGGAGGTCGGCGACGTGGGTGACGTCCCGGCCCGAGAGGCCGAAGGTGTTCATCGCCTGCGCGGACACCACGGCCGCTTCGGTCAGGTCGACCTGCCCCGCCGCAGCCAGCGCCAGGGAGCCTTTCAGCGCGCCGCCGATGATGTCCGCCGTCGAGACGCCGGCGCGCGCCAGCTCGGCTTCCGCACGGGCTGCCTCGGTGGCTGTGAACGCCGTGGTCTTGCCCGCCTCCAGCGCGGCCGTCCGCAGCTTGCCCAGCTCCGCGCCGGTCGCCCCGGTCACCGCCCGCACGTTCGACAGTTCCTTGTCGAACTTCGCAGCCGAGGCGGCGGCGACCGCGAAGCCTGCGAGCATCGCGGTGCCGACCACGGCGCCCGCGTTGGCGAGCTGCGAGGTGTTGCGCGCCGCGGTGCGCATGTTGCGCGTGTACTGGTTGATGTCCGCAACGAGCCGGACGTTCACGGTGCGGGTGACCACGGATCACCACCCCCCGTCTTTTCTGCGTTCGAGGTGGACGTGCAATCCATCGGTCGACCCGCCCTTGTCCTGCTTCACTCGCACCGCCGCGGCGGACGCGGCGCATGCGTGGCAGCGGATCAGGTGGGCGTCGTAGGCGAACTCGTTCTCTTTGGCGGTGGCTTCGCCCCACCGCTGGCCGCAGTCCGGGCAGGCGTCAGCCTCGACCTCGGCGAGGGCGAGAGCCCACGCCCGGTCGTCCGGAAGCCACAGTGGTTCGCCCTCGGCGACCACGCGGCCCAGGAAGACCGAGCGGGGCACCCCCCACGATCGGGCGGTTTCTAGCTCTCGCCGCCAAGGCCCGCCAGGAGCGCGGAGGCGGCCAGCGAGAAAGGGACGACGTCCGACGCGTGATGGACCTCCCACGCCCCGTCGAACAGCTTCCTGATCTCGCCCTCGTTGACGACCTCGAACAGAGCCCGCACCTGCTCGTCGGTCATCTTCGGCTGGACGCAAGAGGCGGCGATCAACGCCGGTTTGAACGTCGCCTCGCTGAACAGCTCCTCGTCCTTGTCCGAGGGGTGCGCGGCCAGCAGATCGCTGTACGCGCGGTCGCCGATGTACCGGAACGTGAACGGCTCCTGAGCCGCCTTCACCTGTTCCTGCACCGCTTTCAGGTCGGCGGCGATCTTCCGACCCGGATGCTGCTCGGTGAGGTCTGCGGGCTGCCAGTCCTGCGACACCCGGGCCAGTTCGTCGGAGAGCCGCTCTGCCTCACCGGCGAGGTCACCGGCGAGGCAGATCTGCACGGTCTTCTCGCGTGCTCTGGCCTTCTTGAGGATGTCCTCGATGCTGGTCCCCATCAGGCGACCGTGGCGGACGTCGCGGGCTGGTCGGTGACCTTCATCGGGGAGACGAACTTGCTGACCTCGTTCGGCGCGGGCGAGGTGTTCGACGGCTCGCCGCAGGTGATCGGGTACACCTCGACCTTCTGGCTGATCGTCCACGCGGTCGTGTAGTCGACGCCTCGGCGCACGACCAGGAAGCCGGACACCCCGTACTTCAGCGTCGTGAACGGGGCATCGTCGGTGGGATTGTCGCCGCGCTTGAAGGTCACCTCCGGCTCGAAGCCGACTCGTCCGACGGTCTTCGTGTCGAACTTGCTCGCCAGCGAGCTGTTGTCGACATCCGCGGTGGACGGCTCGATCTTCAGCCCGTCCGGGGTGATCCGCTTGGTGTAGTCGGCCGCGGCATTCAGCTCCGCCACGGTCGGGGCGTTGATGTTGGCGAGGGATGCCGCCCACGCCACGCGGGTCTTGCCGTCGGAGATCAGGTCACCCATGAGGCCCTCCAGGGCATAGAGAAAGCCCCGGCCGCACGGCACAGGGCTTGGGGTGGGAAGAGGGGCTGTCAGATCCGCAGAGAGGCGACCGTCACGGTCGTCGCGGAGCTGTACCCGATGCCGCACAGGCCATCGGAGACGTTCTGCAGAAGGTCGGCGGACAGCGGGCCGATCATCCGTTCACCGGACGCCGGGACGGACACGACCACGTTGCCGACGGCCTGCCCGCGGACCGACGCCGTGGCCGTCAGCGTCACCGTGATGGGCGAGCCCGAACCGTTCTTGACGTGCAGGAACTGACGGTCGCCGACCTCACACTTGTCGCCGCCACCGGCCGCGGCGCTGTAGGTGGGCGCCAGTCCGGCCAGCGCAATCGTCTGGGTTGCCAGGGTTGCCATGAGTCCTCCATCAGGCAGGTGTCGAGCAGATCCGGTACTGGACCGGCACGAAGTAGACAGGCGGGGTGACGTCGTCGTCCCGCTGGACGGGAGGCCCGCCGAGGTCCTCGGCAGGCCAGCACGAGCGGCCCTCGACGACCAGCGACACCGCGAGGGCCCGGCGT
The DNA here is from genome assembly GCF_044742785.1 of Streptomyces sp. NPDC087844. Lineage (NCBI taxonomy): Bacteria > Bacillati > Actinomycetota > Actinomycetes > Kitasatosporales > Streptomycetaceae > Streptomyces > Streptomyces sp. NPDC087844. The sequence goes on from NZ_JBIUVD010000006.1 coordinate 74,841, forward strand.
ACCTTCCCGGCGACCCACAGGGCCCGCACGACATCGCTGCCCACGCAGGTCACTTGCATCAGCGAGTCCAGGCCGGTGCGGTCATCGGCCAGCGAGGACCGCACGGCCATCCCCGGATCCGGGTACAGCACACAGAACTTGTCCGGCGGCGTCCACCCAGAGGTGCCGGGCGTCCCGCCGACGTAGACCGTCAGGCCCGCGTTCTCCAGCGCGGCCTGGACCGCGTCCAGGTGCGGCAGGACGTCCGGGGGTACCGGCGTGGTCATCTCACCCCCAGGCCAGTCCGCGCGTGACGATCAGAGCCATCTGCGCCTCGAAGGCCGGCAGCTCGGCGGCCAGCGCCCTGCCGCCGTCGTTGTGCGGCGGGTTCTTCACGGACCCGTACTCCAGGATCGCGCCGAGCGGCCCCTGGACGCCTCCCTTGTCGGGTCCGATGATGGCCGCCACGATGTCCGGCCCGTAGGGGGCGATGTCGAAGCCGACCGTGCGCGGGTAGTGCCGTGCGTGGCTGCCCGAGGTGGCCCGCGCGTTCGCCTTCCAGCCGTTCTTGATGTTCACTGCGCCGCGCATCACGACCGCGCGGGTGTCCTGCCGGGCCTGCGGGACCACGCGCGCCAGGTGCCGCTCAAGGCGCCGCACGTCCCTCATGTCGAAGCGTGCGTTCATGACCGGTCCTCCGTCATCACGCGCCAGGCCGTGGCCTGGTCGCCGAACTGGGAGCTGGTGACCCACAGCACGATGCCGACCATGCGCGCGTCGGGGGATGCCGTGACCTTCAGGCGCATGCCGGGCAGGACGCGGCTTCCCTGTGCAAGCGGGGCGTCCCAGGGCAGGGACACCTCGTACTCCAGCAGCCGAACCTCACGTTCGGCGGCCTGCGTGTCCTCGCCGGAGGCCTGCGCGACCGACTTCACGCGCCCCATGCCCTCGTACAGCGTGGTCTGCGGGCCGGGCACGGTGTTGCCGCTGGTCCGGTCGAAGACGTCGGGGCCCTGGGAGTACAGGCGCACGGTGTCGCGCATGCGGGCCTTGGCCGCCGCGCGGCCGGCGGCCAGAACGGTGTCGAGGTTCACGAGGTGACCCCCCATTCCGCCACCCCGAAGGCCTCCCGGATCGTGTCCCGCTCGCCGCTCATGAGCGAGGCGCGCGCGTCCGCGAGGGTCTCGGAGTAGTCGTCGATGGAACGCTGCTTGACCAGGTCCGGGTTGAGCAGGATCCGTTTGACGGCGTCGCAGGCTACGGACACGGCGACCTGGTAGGCGATGTCGTCGATGTCGAAGCCGTGCGAGTAGGTCACCGTGACGGGACCGTCCCACGCGTAACCGTCGCAGCGGGTCAGCAGGTCGCCGCCGTCCCACTTCCACAGGGTGGAGGCCAGCCCCGCGACGGCCGTGACGTCGCGGACGGGGCGTTGTGGCAGCTTCAGCACGGCCGTACCGGAGCCGCGCAGGGTGACCGTGTCGTTGTCGACTCGGGTGATCTGCTGGTAGCCGGCCGTCATCCGGATGAGGTGGGAGGCGTCGGCCAGCAGCCGGTTGGCCTGGGACTGCTCGGCCGCCGAAAGGTCCCGGCCGATACGCAGGTCGGATGCGGTGGCGAACGGTCCCAGCACCACGGCTCAGCCTCCGTACTGCTTGATCAGCTCCGCCTTGGTCTTCTTCTCGACCTCGGCGTGCACGGCCGGGTCGTTGTCGACCTGGGTGAGGGCGTAGGCCCGCCACTCGGCGACGGAGGCCGCCTGCGTGGGCTTCTTCGGACCGTCGTCGCCGCTCTTCTCCTCCTCGCCCGTGGGTTCGGCGGCCGGGGCGAGCGGCTGGTGGCCGCCGCCGGGCAGACCCTGCGCGTACACCTCGGGCCCGTGCGGGTTCGCGTCCCCGGCGTTCACCGGCGGACGGAAGTCGCCCGCGCGCGGGTCGACCGCCGCGTCCCGGGCCGGGGCCCCGACGTGCACGGTGGCGGTGACCTCACGCGGGTCGGGCACCTGCAGCTGCTTGCGCGCGGGCGGCTCGTCGTCGATGCCGTACCCGGCCGCCCGGCAGTACTCCAGGACGGCCGGGTCCTCGGAGTGGCCCTCGCCGTCCTGGAACATCAGCCCGGCCGGGCCGGGGCCGCTGTAGTCGGGAACCGGTGTGGTGATGCGTGCCATGGGTGTCGTCTCCGATCAGCGCACGAGGATGTTGCGGTAGACGGCCGCGGACTTCGTGGCCTTGAGGGCGACGGCGGCCGGGCCCAGTTCGACCTCGCCGGTCTTGACCGCGCCGGCCGTGGTGAAGTCGGGGAGCCACGTCTGCACCAGCGGGGCGTCGGCCATGGACACGCCGTGGAAGCCGTCCAGTCCGAAACGCACCGCGTAGATGTCGCTGTAGTTGCCCGCGACGGTCGCCACAGTCTTGCTGGTGGTCGGGATGACCAGGTTGTTCGATCCGGCCTTGTTGCCCAGGTCGACGAAGGGGATCCCCCGGTAGGTCTCGACCTGGGATCCGAAGTCGGCGCTGGTGGAGCGGTCGAAGTAACCGGCACGGCGGGCCAGGGACCGGATCCGGGCGATCGAGTCGATGTTGCCGAGGATGGCGTCCGGGCGGCCGTCCAGCAGCGCCAGCCAGGCGTCCAGCGCGTCCAGGGCGTCGTTGGCCTTGCCGAGGTCGGCGCCGATGGTGGCGCCGCGCCAGTCGGTGGAGACGGCCACGCCGATCTCCGTGGTGGAGGACGTCAGCGACTTGGACAGGCCGTCGAAGCTGTTGGCGTCCACGGCGCTGTCGCCGTTGATCACGGCGTCGTTGAACTTGGCGTTCGTCGCCTTGATCTTCTGCTTCATCTGCAGCGACGTCTCAGCCGCTGCGGCGACCCGGTTCAGGACGCGGTCGATCTGGAAGGACCCGCCGAGCGGCTTCAGGTCCACGGTGTAGCGCTGCTTGGTGACCTCGGCAGGCGTGTACTCGCTGTTGATCGCACGGAAAGCAGCATCCGCCTGCGAGATGAGCCGGGTGTAGCCGTATGTCAGGGTGGCCCCGGCACCGGCCTGGTTCACCACGTTCTCGAACGTGAGGGTCTGAAGGATGTAGTTGTTCTTGGCGAACTCGTCGATCACCTGGGTGTCGATGTCGTCCGTCGCGTTCAGCTTCGCCTGCGCGAGCGTCACGGGCATGTCTGGCTCCTAGGGTTCAGCCGCCGGTCTTCCCGGCGAACTTCGCCGCGATTGCCTCGTCGAGGCTGCCTGCGGACTTCTTCGTCTTCTTGCGGGCTCCGCTGTCGGCGTCGCCCTGGAACCGCCGGCCGGTGTCGCCCTTCGCGGGCACGGCCAGGTACGGGTCGGTGTCCAGCAGGTCGTCGATCAGCTCGCTGATGGCTTCCTTATCGGGCCGCCCCTTGGCGTCCTTCGGAATGTCGGCGAGGTCCTCACCGAGCAGGGCCGCGACGCGGGACGGGTTGGCCAGACGGCCGGCCGCCTCGGCGATCGCTGCCGCCTCGACGCGCTCGTTCCACACCTCGGCCCGCGCGTCCTGGCGGGCCTGTTCGCGGATCGACTCGGCGTCGTCCTGGTCGCCGTCCTTGTCGCCCTTGTCGCCCTTGCCGTCCTTCGCGGACGTCTTGCGGCCCGAGGTGTCGCCGTCGCCCCGCTCGCGCAGCTGGGCCTTCAGCCGGCGGTTCTCCCGCCGCACCTCGCGCAGGGCCTTGATGCCCTTCGCACCCAGCTTGTCGTCGTCCCCGTCCTTATCGTCGTCGTCGTCGTCGTCGCCGTCCCCGTCGTCGGAGTCGTCGTCCTGGTCACCGTCGTCGCCGTCCCCATCTGCGTCGCCGTCGCCGTTGTCTCCCTTGCCGTCCCCGTTGTCCCCGCCGCCATCGCGGTAGCAGGTGAACGGATCGGTGTAGGGGTGGATCCAGCCGCCCTCGCCGGTGACGGCGGCCAGCAGGCGGTGACGGGGGTGCTTGAGCATCGCGCTCTCCAGGGTTCGGTGTGCGGCGTCGCGCCACACGGGTCATTGCAGGTAGCCGAAGCGCCGCAGCATGCGGACCGCTTCCTCCCGGCTCTCAGCAAGCCGGTAGATCTCTTCCGGCATGAGCCGGGGCGTGCGCAGGTCGAAGCGCGGCAGTCCCTGCCTCGCTTCGATCCGGTCGCGGGCGAACCGGGTCCCGGTTCGCGCTTCGGTACGGGCCCGCTCGGCGCGGTAAAAGGCGCCGCGCCGGGTGGCGCCCTCCGTGGTGGCCCGCACGCGCCGGCCGTAGGCCGACATCAGCGTCATGCCGCGGCGTGCGTTGACGATCTGCGCCAGATCGGCGCCCTCACGGATCGCGCGGGCGCCGGCCTGGCCGAACACGCGGGCCTGCTCGGCGCGCGAGAGGCTGTTGAAGTAGGTGCGCGGGTCGATGAACCCTGGCGCCCCGCTGCCCGGCCGCGTCGTGGGGGTGAATCGGTCCGAGCCGATCCGGCCCCGGCCGCGGCCCTGGTTGCGGGCGATGAGCGTGGTCGGCAGGTGGATGCAGTCGCACTTGGGGTGCCGCTGGAAACCGCGGTTCCAGCCGAACTCCTTGCCCGCGAGGATCACACACCGGCCGCAGGCCGGAGGCTGCACCACCCGCACGTAGCCCTGGATCGTGCGCCGTCCTGCCATCGCGGCGCCGGTCGCGCCGCGGCCCGCGTCGGACACCTGCGTGCCCGTGATGCGCAGCGCGGAGGCCAGGGAGCCGCGAAACGCGTCGTCCATGGACTGCCCGGCGAGCATGCGGACCTTCCAATCGATGACCGGCTGGTACAGCAGGCTGATCAGCGGGCGGCCGTCTGAAGCAATCCCCGCCAGCGCCCCGGGCACCACGCGGCCGGCCGATGCCGCGTCGGCGCCCTCGGCGGCCAGGACGGCGTCCAGGTAGGGGTCGGCCAGCGCCGCGGCCCTGGCCTGCGCCTCGGTGACCGCGGCAATCAGCTCGGGTGCCAGCTCCTGCCACGATCCCGAGATGTCGCCGCGGTCGATCTGCCGCCACAGCTGCCGCACCCGGGCCGCCGCACGCCGCGCGATGGCCTGCTGGCGGGCGTAGTTGGCCAGCCCGATCTCCTGCACGTCCGCCGAGATCACGCGAGGACCCCTTCGTCCTCCCGGTCGTCCGCGCCCTCGTCGTCCAGGCCGCGGTCGAAGTCGTCGCCGTCGGGGGACTTGAAGGCCAGCGCGCGGGCGGCCCGCTCGGCGTCCTGCTCCAGCATCCGCTCCATGCGGTCGATCTGCGTGGGCGTGTATCCGGCGTCCTCCATCAGCTGCCGCCACGGCACCCCGAGCGTCTTCTTCTTCAGCACCGCGTCGATGTGCTGCGCCTCGGTGCGGTACTCGACGTCGCGCCAGATCGTCTCCGCCATCGGGTTCTTGCCGCGCTTGTCGTCGCCCTTGACCAGGAACGCGAGCCGCATGATCTCTTCCCAGTCCTCGCCCAGGAACATCGTCTTGTCCCGGCACTTAGAGGCCAGCGCCGCATCGGCGACGGTCAGACCGTCCGCGGACACGTTCTGGACCTTGCCCATGAAGTACGTGGGCGGAGTGCGCGACAGGGCACTGATGTGCTCGGTCAGCAGCGTGATCCCGGCGACGAAGTTGGACAGGTCCGCGGCCTCGAAGTTCCCGAACCGGGCCTGCGGGTTGGAGGCCCGCAGCATCTTGTTCATCGCGAGCTTCCACAGCTCAGGGTTGTCGATCTCCTGCCCGGTGATCGGGTCCTTCGGCAGGTCGATGCCGGTGCCCCACCGAGCCGGGAATGCTCCGGCCTCCGAGGCAGTGATCATGTCCGCGATCAGCTTGTTCAGGGCGCCCTGAATGGGGATGACCTGCCGGTGCTCCGGTGTGGGGTCGTCAGTCAGGCGGGGCCGGTTGGCCAGTTCCACCATCGGCACCAGGTCCAGCGGGTTGTCGATGCGCTGCTGCTCGGGCTCGTCCCCGCGCGGCTGCCACGACGACAGCACAAGCGAACGCGGCAGAATCAGTCCCGACGTCGCCGCCGTCACCCGCCGGAACTTCCACAGCTCGTCCTTCAGGTACAGCGTGGCGTACTGGTATCCGTCGTCCCCGTCGAACCGCTTCAGCGCCGCCTTGCGCTTGCGACGCGACCCCGGCTCATAGGCCACGATGCACTGCGTCGCGTCCTCCACCGTGATCTCCGGCTCGACCTCTTCGGCCTCCGGGTCGGCGGCCCACACGAGGACGAAGCTGCGGGACTTCACCGACGCCTCGGTGTGCGCCACCCGCGACCAGGCGTCCATGCTGGAGGCCTGCCAGATGCGCTGAGCCTCCTTGTCCGCAGACGGCGGGTCCTTCTCGTCCCCCGTGCCGAAGCGAAAACCGATCGGGCACAGCCGCTCACTGGGGGCGTCACACACCACTTCGCACCAGTTGTCAGCGAAGTCCTGGAACAGGCCGCCGAACGCCTGCCGGAAGCGCTCCGAGGCGAAGCCGAAGTTGTGGATGCCCTTGTAGAAGTTGTTCCACAGGGTGATTTTGGCCTGCCGACGGTCCAGTTCCTGCTCCATCACGTTGGTCATGCGGAGCGCTTCCAGCGCGGACACCCCCACCTGCACACCTCCTATCCGTAGCCGCTGAATGAACTGGATCCGGCACTGGCGGCCAGCTTCAGGGCGTCCGCGCGGGCCTCGACAGCCAGCGCTGCGGTCACCGCCGTGTCGATCTTCCGGTCATGGGACGGCTTGACGATCGCGATGCCCGAGGGCCTGCGCTCGGGCTTGGCGTTGCCCACGTGGTCGGCCATCGTCTCGTTGCCGTCGTGCGTCAGCTCCCCCGCCATCACGGACGTCTTCAAACGGTCCAGAGCAGGGCACATGCGGGTGGCCACCCGCGTCTCGAAGATCAGGAACGTCTCCTCGCCGAACTCCTCGGACCAGGCGTCGCATTCGTCGCGCCAGTCCGGCGGGTCCCCATACGCGCGCTCGACCTTGTAGGTGTTGAAGACGTGCGTCATGCCGGCCCGGACCTCGGCGCGCGGCACGCGCCAGCCGTCCGGGTCGCCGTCGTCCCACTTCGTCCAGATCATCGGACGGCCGTCCGGGAACGTCGGCGTGAACACGTATCCGTCACTCAGCCTGCATGCAGTGATCGCGGTGCAGTCGTCATGGTCGGATCCGTCGAAGCCGACCGTGATCCGCTCGCCGGGCGCGACCTCCTGCGGCAGCGCACACCGTTCCCACAGGTGTCGGGACAGCCACGTCTCCGACAGGGAGACGGGCAGGTTGAGGAAGTACCGACGGAACTTCGCCCGGTCCTGCGTCGGCTTGTGCGCCAGCGTGACCATGCGGTCCAGGTCCATGTTGGCCGCGAACGGCCCATAAGCCTGCATCAGGCCGCGCTTCAGCTGTCCTGGATCCTCGTAGGCCGCGTCCTCCAGCAGCGTGTTGGGCGCCTGGACGTGGTCGAACAGCAGCCGGGGAGCCTTGCGCGCCTTGGAGTTGCGGTGCGTGCGCTCTGCGATGGAGTCCTCGCCGATCGCGTACATCGTGCTGGTCTGCAGAAACCACGGCTCGGCGACCTTGCGCTTCATCGTGTTCCGCTCGACCGTCTCGTACATGTCGCGCAGCTCTGGCAGCACGTACAGATGCGTCTCATCAGCGACGGAGAACGACTCCTTGCCGCCGTCCTTCGCCGCCGAGCTGGCCGTCGAGGGCCGGATCTCCCCGCCGTCCGGCAGGAACACCCGAGTCGAGCTCTGCCAGTCGTTGCCGATGTCGATGCCCGGGTAGTCCTCGGCGAGCAAGTCCGAGTGCGTGAGCATGTAGGTGACGTTGGCGTAGGTGTTACCGGCCTGCGTCTCCTCGGTTGCCAGGCACCGGATGAACGGGTACGTCACCGGGCGCCCGACCGGCTCGCCCTTCTCGTACTCGTATCCCCAGTCCGAAATCTCTCCGGCTTCGGCCCAGTGGTCGAAGCGGACCGGTGCCAGCGCCTCGGCGCAGACCAGCATCCCAGCGATCTCGGACTTTGCGCGGCCCTTGGCACGGGACAGCATCGCCTCGTCGAAGCGCCGCCGGCCCTTCGCGTCGATCGCGTAGCAGCAGACGATGAACCGCAGGATCTCGTCGTCCAGCTCGATCGGCTGGCCCTGCACGTCGCCCGGCCCGTGCAGCAGGTAGAACTCGATCCAGTCCACCAGTGCGTACCCGAGCGACCGTCGGACGCCCGGGGTGCGCACTACTCCTCACCGACCGCCCGAAGGCGGGACCGCACGTCGCCGCCCCTGCGAGCCGGTCGCGCCGCCCGCTGCTCAGCCACCTCGTCCGCTGAGACCTCCCACCGCAGCCGGAGCATCGACAGCGGGGTGAGGCCCAGCCGGTCGGCCAGCATCCGCGCTTCCTTGGAGGCGTCCAGGTCGCCCATCTCCGCCTGAACCTTCCACCGGACGTACTGCGCGACCTCGCGCACCCACGCCAGGCGCTCCCAGATCACAGCCTGCGGAAGATGCCACAGACCGCCCCAGATCTCCGCCTCGATGCCCTGTTGGGCCTGAAGCTTCTTCTCCAGGATGTTCGCCTCGGTGAGCGCCGCGTCGTACTTCTTCTGTGCGGCGGCCCGCCGCCGCCCGGTCAGCTCCGGTTCGAGCAGCTGCAACTCCAGCTCGTCCCGCAGGCGTCGAGCGGCATCGCACCGCGCGGTCATGGTGACGTCGTCGAGCAGCGGCCAGGCCGGAGGGTCGCCCTCACGCCCGTTCGCCGGGAGCATCGTCATCGGAAGCTGTGCGTTGCGGCGCCTGGAATTCGCGCTGGGCGCCGGTCCGTTACCAGCCATGATCATCACTCCTTGGTGCCATCGCGGCACGTCAGCGCCCTGCCGTCGCGGCGGGCGGAGCTACACAGGGTCACCGATGACGCGTGGTCGCCGACCCTCCAGACCCGTACATCCAGCGAGTCACCTCCCCGGCGGTCCTCCGGTTTGGCCTTGAGGGGGCCTCCCCCCGGGGTGATCTTGACCCGGGGCTACTCTCCGTCACCAACCTGGGTCTCAGGATCGGATGCCGGGTAGCCGTGCTGTGCCAGGGTCTCGACCAGGGGCACGGCCATCCGGATCATCAGGCCGGCCTGCGCGTCGTCGTCGAACAGGATCTTTCCGTCCTGGGAGCGCTGGAACTGGTGGTAGACGATGACGGTCCGCCGGCCCGTCCGCTGGATGGTCATGCCGGTGCGGGCGACGACGTCCTCGGGTTCGATGCCGTTGGCCGTCGCCCACGCACACAGCACCTCGCGGTGCGTGTCGATGTCCTCGGCTGTGATCGTCGTGATGGTGCGTGTGGTCACCGGTTCCATCCTCCTGGCTGATGCTTGGCCGTCTCGCTGGAGTGGCACGGCCCGCACAGCCCACGCCCGTGGGCCGGATCGTCTGGGTCCAGGCCGCGGTCGACCAGCTCTCGTCTGCTCAGTGGCCAGTGGTCCGCGTGTGCTGAGGGCTGGCCGCACGGCTGGCCGTGCCCGTGGTCCTGGTCGGTGCACACGCACCGTGGGTTGCGGACGAGGACGCCTGGTCGGAAGCGCTGCTGGTGTTGCTGCCCGTATCCACGCTGGCGTGCGCTGCCCCGCTGCTGCTCAGCCTGGGCACGGCAGGCCGGGCATCTGCCGGCGGGGGTCAGCTGGGGGCAGCCATCGGTGGAACAGACGGTGAGAGCCCTGCGCCTGGCCATGCCATCTCCACTACGGTGTCGGGCCTACAACCGAAGGGGGTTGCTGTGGCTGGTCAGACGCGTCCGGACTGGGCGCTAGGGGTGTTCGCGGCAGGGCTGGTGCTGGTCTTCCTCGCTGTGATCACGGGCTGGTGGCTACTGCTCATACCAGCGGCCTGCCTGATGGCGGGCACGGTGGCGGCGACGGCTCGGCAGCGTCGAACCGGCCCCGCTCCCGATACGACGCTGCGACCGGGCGGTGAGGGGCGGCCGTGGCGTAGGCCGTGACGGCATCTTGCACGGCGGCGCCCCAGGGTTCAGGTCGCCGGGGCGCCGCCGTGAGTCTGTGGCTCGTCAGATCCGGTGGATATCGAAGCGCAGCGCGATGCGGGATAGCCGGGCGTGCTCACGAACCGCGGTGGGGATGAGCACGGGCGTGGGCCCGCAGGTCGCTGCGACGCACGTGCTGTGCCCCTCGGATACGAGGTGGACGTGCGCTCCGTCTTTGGCGAGCAGGTGGGCAGCTTCGGCGGCGCTCCGGGGCGCCTCGGTCGTGGCGGGCATGGGCGCCTCCGGGTACGACAAAGGCCCCGCTGGTGGGCGGGGCCTCGGGTGCCGGTGTGCGGGCACAGCTGTACGCGCAGATCGTCACACAGTGTCTGACCTGCGGTCAAGCAACAGCACGGTCACGGCGCTTGAGGACGAGGGCGGTGACGTCGGTGACGGGGTAGTACGGGTGTCGTTCTGTGCCGAGCGTGCGGGTGAGCTGGCCGCGGTAGACGAGGTTGCGGAGGGCGCCGGCGCTGATGCCGAGCATGTGGCGGGTCTGCTCGGCGGTGAGATGGCCGGGGCGGATGATCTGTGGCTCCATGCCCCCATGATGCGGCTCACAGCGGCGGATTGCCTCCCTCTCGGCTCTGGTACGGCAGGTCGGGGCGGAAGGCGCGCAGGTGCTCCTCCTTGTACTCGATGCGCAGGCTGCCGATGGAGGTGAAGCGTGCACCGCACGGCTTGTCGAGTGGGTCGGGCATGTCGAAGCCGGTCGCGATGCGGTCGTGATGAGTGGCGTCCAGGAACGCGCCCTTGCGGCAGCGCCCGCAGGTCGAGGTGTGGGTGCTGACCCAGAGGGTCGCTGTGGGTTCGTCGGGCATGAGGCCATCCTCTCGCGAATGCGGTGGGGAGGGATGCGGGGCCGGGGAGGCAGACACCCCGTTTCCGGGGGTCTCAGCGCCTCTCCGGCCCTGCCTCCCTGCCTCCCTGACTGGCCATTTATGCAGGTCATGTACAGGGAGGCAGGGTAGGGAGGCGTTGAGGGAGAACTCCCTCAGTCTTCGGTGCCTCCCTCGTCGTCTTCGACGTCGTCCCGGGCGGCGATGGCGTCGAGGATGCGGTCGAGGCTGACGTGCATCTTGCCGCCGGTCTTGTAGTCGCCGTGCCCTGCATCGTCGAGGACGCTCTTCAGATCCCGGGGCGACCAGTCGCCGTACTCGATCGGGTTGCGGTCCTTCAGGCCGTGCAGCACGTCGAGGGTGAGCATCTTCGTTTCGTGGCCCAGGATGGCGGCGATGTCGGCGAGCGGGTCGGGCACGTCGAAGGTGGGGGTGTCGGCCGGGCCGGTCTTGTACAGGCCCATGGCGCGGTCCACGACCGGCGTGACCTCGTCGATGCCCTTGTCGGGGTCGCGGGCGACGTAGTGGGCACGCACGACCTCGAACGGCTTGTTGCTGAAGCCGACGGTCACGGCGGTGCCGACGTCTTCGCCGGGGATCAGGGTGGTGGCGGTGATGCCGGCCTTGTGGCGGCCGGAGCCGAGCAGCCCGTCATTCGCCACGTGGTCACCTACCGCGAACGCGACGCGGTGGGAGGTGTTGCGGGTGACGTCGCGCGGCAGGCTGTCGGCGGTCGGGGAGACGGTGACCCAGATGAGGGTGATGGCGGTCTTGCGGGCCTTCTTCATGACCTTGATGGCCAGCTCGGCGGCCTCTTTGCCGTACTCCTTGTGCATGAACAGCTCGTGGCACTCGTCGAAGACGACGACCTTGGGGCGCATCCGCGGGTCCTTCAGGGCGAGCTCGCGCGTCACCTTCGTGGCGCCTTCGCCCATCTCCTCAAGGAGCTTGCCCCGCACGCTCACTTCGTCGCGCAGGGCGCGCAGGGCCTTGAGGGCGGCGTAGATGTCCTCGTCGTCGTCGCCCTTGACCAGCGTCTTCAGTCGCGGCTTGAGCGGGTCGTAGTCGGTGTTGTAGGCCATGACGTAGGCCTCGACGATGACGATGGGGTCGAGGATCGCACCGAGGAGCAGGGCGATGACCAGGGACGACTTACCGGAGCCCATGATGCCGCCGACCATGTAGTTCGCGGCCATGAGCTTGCCGATGATGCCGTCGCCGCGCTGGGAGACGGCGACGGGCACGCCCTTGAAATAGTCCGTGGTGCCCTCGGTGAGGAGCGGCCAGGGCGGGACGGGGCCGGACAGGGAGCCCTGGTCGGCCACCCACAGGTCGAGGGTGCCGGGCTGCTTGGGGGGCTCGGTCGGCCACACCTCGACGGGCTTGCGCAGCAGGTTGTGGGCGAGGACGCCCTTCTTCGCGCAGATCATTTCCACGGTCACGCCCATGGGGAGCTGCAGCTGGGTGTGCCAGCCGTTCCCGGAGCGGGTGGTGGGCTGCTCCCAGCGTGGCTGCCAGCCGTCCTTGATGGCCTTGTTGAGCGGGGCGATGCCGAGGTTGCCGAGCGCGCGCAGGATGGCGCCCTCGTCGGGGATGACGTCCCGCTCGTCTCCGCCGACGGGCAGCGCCCATGAGGGGGCGGTCTGCCGGTGTCGGCCGACAGCCCACGCGCCCATGAGAAGGGTGACGGGCAGGGAGTACAGGACGGGCTCCCACAAGACGCCTGCGATGAACGCCACCCATCCGACCAGCTCGATGACGGTGTCGAGCGGGGTGAGGACGTCGGCGACGTCGTGGTTGTACCAGGCCAGCATCAGGCCGAGGAGGATCAGCACGCTGCCGGTGCTGAAGACCGCGGAGGCGATGGCCTTGGGGGCGTTGAGGAGCATCTGCAACAGGTCCATGCGCCGCTTGTGGCGGGCGAAGCGGAAGGCGTAGGCGCGCTGCTCCCACTGCCGGATCAGTTCCTCGTTCCCGGCGGCCTCGGCCTGGCGGATCATCCGCGAGTGCATGGCGGTCGTGCGGGCCTCCCACGCCCGGCGGGTGAGGACGCGGGCGCCCCCGAAGGCGTAGGCGCCGTGACGGACTACGAGCCGGTACGCGTCGTGCTCGCGGGCCTCGACGACGGCGCGGCGAAGACCGGCGATCCGGAGGCGGCGGGACGCTTCAGGACGGTCGGAGGGTGCGGGGGCGTCCTGCGTGTCCCGGGCGTCCTGGGGTGCGTCCTGTGCGCCGGGGGTAGCGTCCTCTGGCGTTTTGATCAGGTCCACGGTCATGCTGGCCTTCCGGTCGTTCTGATGGGCGGTCCGGGGCCCGGGGACGGCGGCTGCTTGGCGGTAGGACGCCGTCCCCGGGGTTGGCTACTTGCCGCGGTTCTTGCGGCGCAGGGCCTGCTTCTCGATGCGCTCCATGCGCTTCTTCAGGTCGCTGAGGTCGACGTTGCCGGTGCCGTCGTCGGCGAGGCCGCGCTTTCCCATGCGGGCGACGAGGACGCCGAGGCGGACCCATTCGCCGGCGGTGAAGTCGCCGGGCTTCAGGCCGGTGGTCTTGGGCATCACTTGCCTCCGGTGCAGGTCGGGTAGGCGGACTGTTCGGGGCAGGCCCTGTACGTGTTGCGCAGCACCTTGAAGGTGGCGGTGCTGCCGTCCGGTCGGCGGACGGTGAGCTTGTACGTCCACTGCTTCGTCGCGGACCAGTAGGTGTCGTGTCGTTCGGTGACCGTTCCCGCGGGGCCCTGCGGGGGCTGGCATGCGGACACGGTGAGGACGGCCAGGACGCTGAGGACGGCGGCGGGGATGGTCTTACGCATGGGTGTCCTCGGTGTCCTGGTCGGTGGGCTCGGGGAGGATGGCGGCGATGGCGCTGTAGGTGCGGGCGACGTCGGCCCACAGGGCTCCGGCCGTGGCGAGCGGGGCTACCTGCTTCTGCCTGTCGCCCTCACGGGCGGCGTTCTCCGCTTGGCCGGCGAGGTCGGCGGCCTTGCTGACGGCGTTCCAGGCGAGGCGGACGTACTGCTGCTGTGTCGTCGGGTCGGTGTCCACGGGGTTCCTCTCGGGTTGCGGGCCGGGCTGTCCGGCCCCACCGCACCCCCGCAGTCGTGCTCATATCGACACGACTTGCGGAGGACGGAAGGGCAGGTCAGCCCTTGCGGGAGGTACGCCACATGTCGCGCAGGACGAGCAGGCAGACGGTGAGGCAGACGACCGTCAGGGCCAGGACCGCGGCGAGGATCGTCAGGCCGAACACGACGAACATCACCAGGACCACGACGACCGTGAGGGCGAGCAGGCCCAGGCATCCGCCGGCCAGGTAGGTGCCCCATGGGTGTGCCTTGATCGACTGTTGTGCGGCCGGGGCGGGCTGCTGATGGGCGGCCTGCTGGGTGGCGAGGACGGCGGCCAAGATGCGCAGGACGTCGGTGTCCGCGGCTGCTTCCTTCACCGCGTCCTCGGCCTTGTCGAGTGCGTCGCTCATGCCGCCCACCGCCGGATACGGCGGACGATGCGCGGCCAGGCGAGGACACCCGCAGCGAACGCGAGGACGGGGGGCTGCGACGCGGCCAGCATGGTGCAGGCGAGGGCGATGTCGAAGAGCGGCGGGACGGCGACCATGAGCGCGAGGACGATGCCGAACAGGAAGCGCATCATGCGGGCACCAGCCCTACCTGGAACTTGGGCAGCTGGTCGGGGTGGAAGAGGTTGCGTCCGGCTGCGTCCTTGGAGTGGACGGGGATGCGTCCTGCGGCGACCCAGTTGCGGACGGTGGACGGCTTGATGCCGTAGTGGTCGGCGACGTCGGTGGACGTCATGAGGGGCGGGGCGGGCGGCGGTCCGTCCTCGGAGTCCTCGTCGTCCTGGCCCGTCCCGGGCGGCAGCTCGCGCGTCCTGTCGGCGTCCTGCCGGTCCTCGCGTTCGAGGGTCACGGTGGGTACGGGGCGGGCCATCATCGGCAGGAGTCGGGTACCGGGTGGGACGACGGCCGGGCGCGGCAGGACGGCCGGGACGGTCGGGGACGGCTCCGCGTCCTCGGCGTCCGGGGCGTCCCCGGGTGCGTCCTGGCCGTCCGGCGGTGAGGCGGCCAGGTGCAGGAGATGCCCGACGACGGCGGGCGGCACGAGGCTGGTGACCGCGATCAGCAGCGGCTGGTCGGCGACCACGTGCCCGGTGGTGATCAGGTGGGAGACGACCTGCGCGGCCATGGCGAGGCCGAGGGCGAGGCACGCGCCGATGATGGCGGACCAGCGTCCTCGGTCGCCGGGGCGGCGGGTGGAGGCGACGGCGGCGGCGATGCCCGCGTAGGCGGAGAGGACGACCGGCATGCCGTAGGTGAAGGGGTCGTTCCATCCGGCGGTTTCGGCGAGGTGGTATTCGCCGGGGGCGCACATGAGGAGGGCGACGCTGAGGACGACGGGGCGTCCGCCGGCGGTGAGGCCGCGTACCCACATCGGTGCGCCGACGCGGCGTCCGACGGCGGAGGCGGGGCGGAAGGGGCGGGCCAGCCGGGCGGCGGCGCGACGGATGCGGCTCACTTCGCCTCACCCCGCTCGGCGTCGTATGCGGCGACCAGGGCGCGGACTCGGCAGTCGAGGGCGACGGCGGCCTTCAGCATGCCCATGTGGTCGTGGATGTTGAGGGCGGCGGTCTCGGCGATGACCTCGCGGGTGTGGGCGATCTCGGCGTCCAGGGAGCTGGGGGCCGGGGGCGTGTAGTCCGGCTCGCGCAGGGGCTCGTGGTCGGTGCTCATCGTGCGGCCACCGCCTCGGAGGCGGAGGCGATCAGGTGGGCGTCGTCGCGCTGGGTCTGGATGCGGTGGTCGACGCTGCTGGCGTAGTCCTCGCGGGCGAGGCGGTGGAGCTCGGCGACGCGGACGGTGGCGCCGGGGTCGACCCCGGCGCCGCACTTGGCGCAGACGAACTGTCCGTCGCGGAGGCCCATGGGGCGGCCGTGGCAGACGGGTCCGGCGGCGGTGATGGTGCCGGTGACGCCTGCCTGCGTGGCGCGCACGGTGAGGGTGCGGCCGGGCAGGCGGCGGATGAAGCCGGCCGCGATGAGGCGACGGGCGGGTACGGGCACAGACGTGCCCGTGAAATGATCGGCCATGCCGACTCCTGGTCTAGTCAGGTAGTTCGGTGAAGGGGTCGGGCGGCGCGCGCGCCTCGGGTGTTCCACCACCCGGGAGCTGTCGTCCGGCCCCGCTTCTATTCGGTTGTCGAGTACTTCTTGATCGCGTCGTTGACGACGGTGTAGCTCCGGCCGAGTTCCTTGGCGACTCTGTACGAGCTGCCCAGTTCGGCCTTGCCGTCGGCGAGGGCCTTGCCCCGCCGTTTCAGTGCCTCGGACAGTTGTGATTGGAGCTGTTCCACCAGCTCGTCCTCGCGCTCGAACCGAGACCGCCAGGGTTCTTTGGTCACAACGCAGAGACTATCACGGTCCCCCGTGATAGTCACGCTGGCTCCTAAGGCTGGTAGTGCAGCAGCAGCAACAGATCCGCCTGCCCGGCGTACACGCAGTGGCAGGCGCGGCACCGCAAGTCGGACTCGCCCGCGCGGTGGGTGATGTCGGCCCCGCACACGGTGCCCTGGTCGTCGGTGACGGCGATGCACTGGCCGACGGTCTTGCGCTGGGGTACGGGGTCGCCGGTGACGGCGCGGGCCTGGCGCTCAAGGGCGCTCACTTCGCGCGCCAGGTCGGCGGCGGCCGGGTAGTTGGCGGCGATCCAGTCGAGTTCCATGGCAAGCCAGCGGCAGTCGGCCGCGAGTGTGCCGGGGGGCGGTGGCGAGTGCTGTGGCCAGCGGACGCGCTGTACGTCGACGCGCCAGGAGTGCACAACCAGCCCTATGGCGCCGGTGCTGATCTCGTCGAGCACGCTCTCGTCCAGGGGCGAGCGGGGGCCGGCCGCGCCACGCGTCGACACGATCTCGCCGAAGCCGGAGCGCCGCGGCACGAGGCACTGCACCAGCTCGTCGTACAGCACGGGCAGTTCGGCCAGCTGCTTGGCCAGCCTGGTGGTTTCGCGCGGGCACAGGAAGCGGTCGCCCGCCTCCTGGCCGCACATTCCGCACAAGGTCACGTGCTCAGGCCTCCCCTCGTCCGGTGAGGGCGGCCAGCGCTTTTGTGTCGTGTGCGGTCACGTGGCCGCACGGCCATGGGCTGTGGCGGTGTCCCGGCGGGGCGGGCCGCGGGTCCACCTGATACCCGGCGTCCGTGATGCGTTCCACGGACGCATCACGGTGTCGGGCGCACGCGTAGATCACGCCGTGGTGAGTGCCGAGCTTGCCGGGCCCCGGGGTGCTGGCCTCCACGATCAGCAAGGCGCCCGCGTCGCACTCCCATCCGGTGTGCCCGTCCGCCACCACGCTGCTCGGGTTGCCGCGCAGTTTTTCGGCGTAGCGGCGGGTGGACTTCTTCACTGGGCCCGTTCCATCCTGCCGCGCCTCGTCGACAGGCGCGGACTGCTCGCCCTCGGTCTGCGGCTCCTCGGCAGGTACCCGCCGCAGTTCGGCGCGGATCTGGTCGCGGAGTTCACACCCCGCGCAGCCGAGCCCCTCACCCAGGTTGTCGTGTCGGGCGACGCTGCCGTGCATCGCGGACAGGTATGCCTCGGTACGGCGCAGGATGTCGGCGGCCCGGTCGGCGGTCGCGGGCAGCACCAGAACGGCCTGCTGGAGCGCGGCTACCCGGCCGTCGATCTCCTCGGCGCGGGCGTGGAGGGTCGCCCCCTCGCGGCGGAGCCGGGCAGCCTCGTGAACCAGGGCGTCCCAGTCGGCGGCTGACGGCAGCACGGCCAGGACCGCGTCGGCCTCGCCGTAGTGGTGCTCGCTCGGCGTGACCCTGCCCGAGAGCCCTGCGTTCCAGTCGTAGCGCACCAACGCGGTGGCGATGCGGTCGCGCAACTCGGCCGGGTCGGTGACAGGCGCAGGCGCAGGCCCGGCATCCTCGTGCAGTTCGGCCGCCACCGGCGCATTCAGGTACCGGAATGCCGCCTGGATCGTGCCGACGGGATGGTCGGCGATGTGACGGGCGAGCGCATGGGCGGCCGGGTCGTCGGGCTCGGTCGGCTCGGGCGTCGGGTCGGTGGTCATGCTGCTCCTTGGCTTGGGTGAGAATCGGGGTGCCGGCCGCCCCGGTTCGAGCGGGGCGGCCGGTCTTGCGGGCGGAAGGTCACGCGAGACGAGCACGGCCGGCATCCGTGACGGACACGCGCTGCCCGCCGATGCTGCCCATCCGCTCGGTGTGGATGTAGCCGGCCTTCTCCAGCGCCACCCAGATCCCGATCGACGCGCGGTGCCCGTCATGGGAGGCGACCCGCCAGACGCGGCGCAGCCCGTCGTCGTAGATCAGCGACCCGTCGCGCTGGGCGATCTCCCGCAGCAGGCGCTGTGCGGTCGCGCCCTCTGAGGACGGTGCGGGGCGGGCCTTCTTCGCGGCCTGCTGCGCCTTGCGCTGCTCGGCCAGCTCGGCGGCCAGTTTCCGTCCGGCCTCCGTGACGCGGACCGGTGTGTGGTCACTGCCGCCGTCGTCGACCAGCCCGCGGCCTGTGAGCGGGTAGAACGTGCGCAGGTTGTAGGCGCTGAGCGTGTGCGGGTGGATGTACCGGGCGCGGGCGGCGTGCTGGAAGAGGACGCCGGCGCCGCGGTCGTGCTCGGCGATCTCCCGTAGGAGCTTCTGCGAGGCGGGGCTGAGGTCGGTCACGGGTGTCTCCTGGTGGTTGGCGTGCGGGGCGTGCGGAACCGGATCACCGGGCGGGTCACGCCGCGGGGTAGTCGCGGGGGGTGACGGTGACGGTCGGCTTCCACGCGGCGACGGCGTCCTCGATGCGGTCGCGGATCTCGTCGATCTCGCCCGAGGTCTCCAGGTCGCAGATGTCGATCTCGATGGTCACGGCGTGCAGGCGGTCGGTCATGGGGTTGCTCCTTGGGTGGGGTGGGCGGTCAGACGGCAGGCGGGGTGGCGGGTCCGGGGCAGATGAACGGGTACGGCGGGTTGGTGCCGTGGCAGGCCGGGCAGTCCTCCGCGTTCGCCCCGCCGCCCAGGTGCTTGGGCGGGTTGCGGCGGTACACCTCCAGGGCGGTGCGGCCGTTGACGATCAGGTGCGGGGCGGCCTGCTTGGCGAGCTGCAGTGCGGTGTCGAGGTCGAAGCGGTGGGTAGCCATCCACTCCTCCTCACGCTCAGAGGGGATCGACTCGAAGGACCATTCGCCTGTGGCGTTGAGGCACTGGCGGTGGCGGACGGCGGCCCACCGGCCGTGGCCGCGGTACTCGACGTCGATCGTGAACGGGAAGCGGTTGATGTTGTCGGCGGGGAGCAGCGACACCTCGTAGCGGGTGGCCTTGACGAACGGTTCGGGTGTGGTGGTCATCAGAGGAGGGCTCCTGTCGGTACGTCGGTGATGTGCCGGCCCAGGCCGTACTCGTCGTCCTGGCCCTCGTCGTCGCCGTAGATTTCGAGGACGAGTTGCGCGGTCCTGTGGGCGGGGACGGCCTTCGGGTGCGGGCCGGCGGTTGCGGTTCGGACGCGGGCGAGCCGGGCCGCTGACGCGTCCTTCAGGCGCTTGAGGCAGTGCGGTCCGATACGGAGCCGCCTGGACTCCTGATCGCGCAGGAGACGGCCGCACGCCATGCACGTGACGGCCTCTCTGGTCGCACGGTCCACGCCCGTCACGCTGCCGCCTCGATGGCGTCGTCCTCAACCGCAGCGGTTGGCACGGGGCGCTTCGCGTCTGGCGTGCCAACAGCGGCGGCCAGGTCCGCCCAGTGCTGGTCTTGGTCTGCCTGTGTCCACACCCTGTGGATTGCGGCGCCGGGCTCCGGGCGGGTGGGGATCTGCTCCAGGAGGAGGCGCTCAAGCGGCGTCATCAGATGAGGTGTCCTTCGCTTCCTGGATGCGGCGGGGGTGGACCTCGGCGAGCGGACGGCCGTCGTCGTGGCACGGAATGCCGGGCTCGACCTGGCAGTCCGGACAGCACGCGGTGAGGACGGTCCACGCGGTGACGCGGGAGTCGTGGGGCTTCTCAAGGACGCGTCCGTTGACGCGGACGATGCAGGACTGGTGAGGGCGGGCATGGCAGGGCCCGTGGGGGCAGGGAACGGAGCGGGCGGGGTGCGCTCGGGCGCGGAGGCCGTGGCGCAGGGAGGCGGGCATCGGGGCCCCGGGGCGAACACTCATCGCTGCTCCTTCTTGGGCTGCTGGGTGCCGGGCTCGGGCTTGCCGGCCATGGCGGCGGGTGTGTGTCGTCCACAGCGCCAGCCGCACGGGTAGAAGCGGGGGCGGCGCAGGGTGTGCGGCGGGGTGGGCACGTCGCAGCCGGGGCGTTCACGGCGCTTCACGTGGCGGACTCCTGCATCTGCTCCAGCTGTCGGAGGTACTGCGCGCGGCGCTGTTCCTCGTCGGCGCGGGCGGTGGCCCGGTCGATGACGGGCCCGCCGGTGGCAGCGGTCTTCCGTGCGGCGTGCGGCTCCCGCTCGCGGGGCGCACGGCCTTCGACGGCGGGCGTCTTGCAGGCGTAGCCGATGGCGGCCTTGCACTGGGGGCAGGCGATGCCGAGCGGGCCCGGTCGGCGGACGGTGGCAATGGCACCGTCTGCGGTCGGCAGGGCGGCCTTCACGGAGACGATCAGCTCGGCGACCGGGCGGCGCGTGAGCAGCTGCCCGTCGGCGGCCCGGGTGCGCTGCTCCTTCACCGCTGCGAGGTAGGCGGGGACGTCGTCGGGGTCGGCGTCGGGGATCTCGGCGGGCAGGCCGGGGCCCTGGATGTCGGCGGCGGCGTCGGAGCGCTGCGCGGTGATCTCGTCGATCATCTCGGCGGGGCTGACCCAGGGCTGACGGCGAGCGACGGCAGCGGCGGCGGCGCGGGCGGCCACCAGGGAGTAGCTCCCCATGACGTCGTGCCAGGCGTCGGCCGTGTACTCATCGAACTGCTGCTGCGGGCAGAGGGCTTTGACGTAGCGGGTGAGGAGGACCGCCTCTTTCGGGTTCATTAGGACTCCTGCTGCATACGGGCTTCGGCGCGGGCCATCGCACGGTCGAAGAGGTCGTCGGTTGCTTGCTGCTGGCGGGACTTGTTGAGCGGCACGACCTCGCCGCCGTGCTGGGCGGTCGCGAGGTCGGTGCCGGGGGCGGGCGCGTCCGGGAGGGAGCGCCAGCCGGGGAGGAAGTAGCGGCCGGAGCGGGGCCGGGAGCGTGCGCCCTGCGCGCTGGCTGTCGCGGAGGCGACCAGGGCGGGCAGTCCGCAGCGCTGGATGAGCGCCTCAATGAGGAACCACTCGGCGGACTGGAGGTCCCAGCCGACCCCGATCAGGCCGGCGGCGCTGAGAGCGTCGACAAGGGGCTGTGAAGCGGCGGGGATTCGGGGCCTGTCTCCGATGCGGGGAGGCTCGTCGGAGCCCGCTCGCGTAGCTAGCTTTCTCTCCTCCTTCTCCTTCTCTGAAGGAGAAGGAGGGTTAGGACGGGACGGGGTGCCGTTACTCACGGCGTTACGAATCGCTGTGACCTGCGGCTCTACCGGTTCTTCAGCGTCTTTTTCTCGCGTCGTCGTGTCGTCGTCGTGTCGCGTTCCTGTCGCCGAAGTGTCGTCCGGGGTGTTCTCGGCGTCGTCCGTAACGCCGTTACTCGGGGCGTTACTCGCCCCCTGTGCGGCGGCTTCCTTATCGGCACGCTTCCGGTCGCGCCACGCCTTCTGCCGGGCGGCGTTCGCGGCGCGCTCGGACAGCACCTGCTCACGGTCGCGCTGATAGATCTGGTAGTCGTGGATCTCCCAGCCGCCGTCGATGCGGTCCCACAGCCGGGCTTCTTCCAGCTCCAGTGCGGCCTTCTTCACACCTCGCACGCGGGCGACGATGGGAAGTTCGCGGTCGAGGATCATGCCCTCGGTGAGGTTCTCGGCGGACCAGCAGAGAGCCGAGACGTACAGCCGGAAGGCTCGGTCGGACAGCAGGTCGACCTTGCGGTTCGACGGGAACCGGTCGTCCAAGCGGACCCAGGGCATGAGTTCTTCTCTCGGTGGTTCGGATCGGGCTGGGTCAGGCGGCGGGCTTCGACGCCCTGGCGCGCTTCTTGGGAGGTTCGGCACCCCAGATGCCGTGCCGGTGGGCTTTAGCGAGGCCGTCCTCAAGGGACTGCGCGTAGGCCTCGCACTGCGGGCGGACGGGGCACCGGCCGCACACGCTGCGGGCGTCGCGGTAGCTGCACCCCTTGCCCTCGGGGTGGAAGAGATCGGGATCGGTCTGCGCGCACAGGGCGGCGTCCATCCAGGACAGGTCGCGGGTCACAGCTGCTGCCCCCGTTCCTGGTCCTCGCGGACGGCGGCGTCCAGCCGGGCAAATCCCTCGGCCAGCTCCGGGTTGTCCGTGGACAACCGGTCCAGGGACAGGTCCAGGGTCTGCAGGAGGCGCAGTGCGTCCGCGCCGACGTCGTGCTGCCGGGCCCGCCGCCACCGCACGAAGGCGACGACGACCGCGAACAGCAGGAGCGCGGCAAGGCTGGCCAGATATGCGGCGCCGATGATCGCGGCCCCCACGTACAGCTCTCCGGGGACCGGCCCGGCGGGCATCATGCGGCCCTCCGGGTGCGGTACTCCGCGGTGCCCGTCCAGGTCCGGCACAGGGAGCGGTGGACGGTGGCCCGCTTGGACTGCGCGACGCCGGCCGCCTCAATGACGCCCGCAGCGGCGGCGGCCCGGAACGCGGGGCCCCACCGGTTCGGGCTGTCGGGCTCGTCGACTAGGCCCTCGGCGATGAGGTCGGCTGCCTGGAACTCGGTGCCGCGGCGGGCCATCAGCTCGATGGCGGCGGCGCAGGTGTCCGCCCACTCGACGGTCGTGTTGGCCTGGGCGAGGGACATGCCGTTGTCCTTGGCGTGCTCGCCAGCGGCCGGGTCGATGACACCCTGCACGGGCTCGGGGAACTGGAGTTGCTGGGTCACTGGTTGATCTCCCGTCCACAGGCACACAGGAC
Organism: Streptomyces sp. NPDC087844; assembly: GCF_044742785.1. Lineage (NCBI taxonomy): Bacteria > Bacillati > Actinomycetota > Actinomycetes > Kitasatosporales > Streptomycetaceae > Streptomyces > Streptomyces sp. NPDC087844. The sequence goes on from NZ_JBIUVD010000006.1 coordinate 97,593, forward strand.
GTGTCCGTCCTCGGCGGTGGTGAGTTGGCGCCAGCGGTGGAAGGGGCACGGCGGTACGAGCGCGGCCCCGGCCTGGTGCTGGACGATCGAGTAGCGGGGGTTGTACGGACCGCCCATGGCGCGCAGCGGCTGGAGCTCTCCGCAGGCGAGGCAGCGTCCGACGCGACCGCCGGACAGTGCCTCGTACAGGCAGGAGCGGGAGGCGGGGCAGTTCTTGGGCGGGGCGATGTCGCGCGGCGTGAAGAGGAGGAGTCGGCCGGTGGGGCTGTTGTCCTGCCCCGCTCCGGCGGCCCGCCCTTCGCAGGTCGCGCACACGGGCTCACCGGCGGGCGGCTCGTCGGCAGCGAGGAAGGCTCCGGTCCTTTCGCTGCCTCCGATGCCGTAGCCGCACCACGCGCCGTAGACGACTCGGTCCTGCGGGTACCGACTCCCGGAGCGGGGCCGGTGCCAGCGGCTCATACCGCGAGTGCGGACGAACCGCGGGCCCTCGGCCAGCGCCTCGATGTCCAGGCTCACAGTGCCGCGCGTCGTGGGCGGGAACAGTGCGACCGTCACCGCGTGCCTCGCAAGCCCGCTTCGAGTTGCTCGTCCGAGCCGCGGTCGAAGAGGTCGTTGAAGTCGAGGAAGCCGGTGGTCTCTTCGCTCTCGCGGGCGATGCTCCAGTCCCGCGCGCAGAACCACATGACGGGCGGCTCGTCCTGCTCCCACGGCTGCTGCTCGCGGACGTAGCGGAAGACGATGCGCTTCTGCCCACACTGTTTGCAGACGCCTTCATGCGCGGTTCCCAGGCGGAGCAGCACCTCTTGCCGGTCCAGCTCAAGCTGGTGGTCCGGCCAGCTGATGCCACAGCAGGTGCAGTCGCCCGGGTGGACGAGCGAGCCCAACGGAGGCTGCACGGGGAAGCCGTGCTTGCAGAGGGACAAGACCGCAGAGCGGCCGGGAACGCGGAGCTTCACGGCTGATCCTTCCGTGCGTGGCGGCCGTGGTGCGGGGCCTCGTCGCTGGGCGGGGTGTGGCCGTGGCGTGCCCAGTGCGGCAGGTGCTGTTGGCGCAGGTGGGCGGTCATCCGGCCGAGGAGGATCGGCAGGTTGCTGGCGGCGTAGCCCAGGAACACCGCCCAGCAGCAGGCCATCCAGAGCAGCCATTCGGTGACGCTCACTCGTCGGCGTCCGGGGCATCGGGCAGCGTGGGGCAGCCGTCCGCGTGCCGGTTGAAGCGCTTCGGGCATCCGCACGGGTGGCACGGGTCGCAGTCCTGCGCCCCGGCAAGCCGCGCCGTCGGGCACGGGTACGGCACCGTGTAGTCGTCGCCCCGCGCCATCGCGTCCGCGTCGACACACACCGGGCACGGGCCCATCGGAGAGTCCTTGTGGAGGTGCCGGATCTTCTCGGCGGCGGCCTCCAGCTCGGCGACCCGGGCCCGCAGCCGCTCGGTGACTGCCTGCTCCTGCTTCAGCCAGTCCTGGTACGACTCGCGGTCGGCGACGATCCGGAGGATGCCTTCGCCGTATGCCTGCGCCCGCTCCCGGGCCGACTGCCAGGCGAGCCGAAGGCGGGCGTTGTCCTGCTCTTCCTCCCAGCGCGCCAGGTAGGCGCCGGTCAGTTCGTCCGAGGCGTCGGCGTTCAGCAGCCCGGCCAGGTATTCGGCCCACACCGCGGAGTAGGTCTCGATCTGCGGATACGGGCAGCAGTCGTAGACGCCGTCCTCGTCCCGCTGCGGGCCGCCCGGATAGTCGTCGATCATGTGGAGGGCGTCGCTGCGCTCTCCCGTGCACACCGGGGCGAGGCCGGTCGGGGACTCGCTGTCGGTGATGACCGTCCGCCACATCGGGCGGCTCGTCCCGGTGTCCCGTCGCAGTTCCTGCCAGGCCTGGTTGCGGACCTTGGCGAGCACGTCGTCCGGGGCGGACTGCATCGCCAGCATGCCCGCTGACTCCAGTGCGAGGGCGATGCCGGCGGCCGTGCGGTTCTGGGTGAGTGCGGCCAGGACGACGTCAGCCGCGGTCTGAACTCGCTTCGTGTTCATGCGGACACCTCCGCCTGCGCGGGGGCGCCGCCGACGGGCGTCGACTGGAACTCACGGCGCCACCGGTACTGAGGCTTCATGGACCGCGTTTCGCGCCACTGGATCGGGCCGTGGCACTTGCGCATTGGGTTGTGGATCCACTCGCGGCGGAACGCCTGCGCGTTGCATCCGGGGCAGAGGATCTGCGGGCCGATCTTCGACCCGTGGTGCCTCGACTGAAGCGCCGCCTGTCGCTGGTACCGGTCGGGCCGCTCGAAGTCCAGGCAGCCGTCCAGCACCTCGGTGTTCTGCAGCGACGGATAGTCGCCGCCGTCACTCCAGTAGGCGAGCGCCTGGTCCTCTGTCTCGGCGTCCACCCACAGCACGCGGGTGACCGTCTCGGTGACGATGATCGGGAAACTGCGCTCCATCACACCCCACGCGGTGCGGGGCGTCTGGTCTTCCATGAGTTCCTGTACGTCCCAGGCCGGTTCGTTCGGCTGGATGCGCGGCCAGCGGTCACGCAGGTAGCCGTGGTCGCCGCTGTGCTTCAGGTCGCGGTCGCAGTCCGCATACGTCTTGTCGGGGTTCGGCTCGCCGCACTTCATGCCGTCACCTCGGCATCCGCGACGCCGACCGGGACCCCGATGTAGCCGGCCTCGACGCGAGCACCGAACTCGGTCAGTACGCGGCGGGCCTCGAAGGAACCGGCGGGACTGTACGCCGACCGGCTTGCTTCTCGCGCGGTGCTGGCCTTGCAGATGGAGCCGACCGTCCCGTCGGCGCTCATCCCGGAGTTGTACTCACCGACCGGCCTCCACACGCCCGGCTGCTTGCGGCAGGCGGAGGCGACGGCGAAGTGGTCGACACGGTTGCGGCGCATCATGCCGTCACCTCGGTGGCCTCGGCGACCTGCAGCGCCTCGATCGTGAACGAGCCGCCGTTGTTGCAGCCGGTGTAGATCTGGCCGCGCATGGCCTCCAGGTCCACCACGACCTCGCTGTCCCGCGACAACAGGTACGGGCGGATGTCCTTGTGGATGTGTTCGGCCAGGCCGTCTGCGGTGACCGCCCACACCGTGAGCGGGGCCGGCGCCTTGCTGCCATTGCGCCCGCCGTGGCGGCCCACTCGGTCGTAGGTGACGCGGTACTTCGTCTGCGTCGCGCCCGGAGCGGCGGCCATCTCGTCGAGCGAGGGGGTGGTGATCTCGGCCTCGGGGTCGCGCGGCTCATGGCGCCCGGCCTGCCAGTCTGGGCCCAGCTTCATCGCGTCGCGGCGGTCTTCAGGGGTGACGGGGTTCCTCATGCGTCGTCACCGCCGTCGCGCTCCGCCTTGAGGCGGGCGATCTCCTCACGGGCTGCAGCCAGTTCTTCCTCGGCGGTACGACCACGCTGAGCGTCCTCCGCCAGCTGGTCGCGCCACTGCTGGACGCCGCGCAGGATCGAGTCTGCGATCTTCAGCTGCTCGTCGGCGGACAGCTCCGACCCCATCTGGAAGCTGACGGCGCCGCGGAAGCTGGTGCCAGGCCGGACGTACAGTGCTGCGTTCGGAGCGCTAGACCCGGTGGCGGTGGCGTCGTTCTCCAGGAACCAGGTTGCGGTGAAGCTGCTCATGAGGCACCGCCCAGCGCGCGGCGTCCGCCCGCGATGCCGGTCTGCCCGATGTTCGCCGAGCGGCCGGCCGCCTGCCCGGCCTGGTAGCCGGAGCCGCGGAAGGTAGTGCGACGCGCCTTCAACTTCCCGTACTCGGCGGTCATGCGCTGCTCGATGACGGCCGTGCGATCGGCCAGCACCAGGGCCGTGCTCGGGCCGGAGGCTTCCTGTCCGGGCCTGGTGGCTTCCGCGACCGCGCGGGCCTCGGCCTCCTTGATGCGGCGTACTACTTCGCTGCGGAAGCCGATGATCCAGGACCGCCGGTAGGCCCGCGTGTTCTCGTAGTACGGGACCTCGACGTGGGCGAGCTGGTGGGTCATCTGCAGCAGGAGCGAGGTGTACAGCATCTCGGCCCGCTCAAGGTCGGACTCGTAGCCGAACATGTGGACGCGGTGGCCCATCCGGCCGGAGCGCAGGACGGCCTGGCCGCGCAGCGCCGTCACGATGCCGGACACCAGGGACTGCTTCTCTCGCGCCCAGGGGTCGGTCATGGCCACGATGCGGTCGGCGGGTGCGTCGGCCCTGGCGCCGGTGCTGGCCAGCATGGCCTGCTCGATGCCGTACTTGGCCATCAGCTCGGTGGCTTTCGCGGTGAATGCCTCAGCCTCGGCTTCGGTGCAACCGGGGTCTTCAGCCTTCGCCAAGATGGCGCGGACCTTGGCGAGCAAAGACTCGTTGGGGTGGGCGGTAGTCTCCGTAGACACGGTGACCTCGATTTCTCTAGGGGTTGAGGCGCCGGTCGGGGGCTGCTCGGGCCGGGAAGCTGAGAGCGGCCCTTCGGCGCGTTCAGGGGTGGATCAGGCGGCTGGCGCCTGCGCGCCGAGCTGGTTGTTCAGGCGCAAGTCCTCGGCCGTGAAGGTGATCCGGCCGCCGTCCTTGTGGAAGTGCAGCTCGCGGCGGTAGCACTTCTCGCGGATCATCCGCTCGGTGTACGGCAGCAGCTTCAGGGCGGCGACCTCGTCGGGCGTCCACCGACGGAATTCGGCCTCGGGTGAACTGCCTTGTGCGGTGCGGGGGTTGGGCACCTTGGGGGCCTTTGCGGGGGCCCGGCGCCTCTTCGTGGCCTGAGCGGTCACGGCGTCGACTCCTCTGTGTCAGTCAGAAGGTCCTCATCCACTTCAAGGGCCTTGGCGACCCGGCGGACCTGCTCAGAGCCGACGTCCTGGATGTGGCCCCGCTCCAGCCGGGAGAGGTAGCCGCGGTTCAGGCCGGTCTTGGCTTCGAGCTCAGGAAGGCTGAGCCCTCGTCCAACTCGAATGCCTCTGATCATGGATCCGTTGGGCTTCACACCCACATTGTGACCACACTTTCCCTACGCAAAGCAAGCAGTCTGCCTACCTTTTTCTTGGCAAGCGCTATCCATTGCCTGGAGGTGCGCCGGGAGCGCGTGGGGGTCGGTGCAACCGCCGGGGCGCAAAGCGCCGAATAGTGCCCAGGTCAAAGCGCCGGATCTGAGCTATTGGCATGCAACAAGGTGTGCCAAGATGAGGTCTCATGGATGACGGAACCAAGGAGCTGGGCTCCCGGCTTCAAGTGGCACGCGAAGCGCGACGCCCTCGGCTCACCCAGCCTGCCGCTGCGGAAGCCCTCGGAGTGAGCCGCACGACCATCCAGAACATCGAGAGCGGCGACTTCATCAATGTCAACAAGACCGTGCGCAGATACGCCGAGCTGCTCGGCATGACGGCAGATCAGGCAGAGCGCATCGCCCGAGGTGAGCAGACGGCAGAGAAAGATCAGTCTGCCGATACGAGCAGGCTGCCGCTGCCGCCGGCGGTTGAATATGAGCTGCGGTCGTCGAAGACGCTTGAGGCTGGCGTTATTCCGCTGGGTCCGGATGAGGCCGACGGCCACGTAATCGTCATCCTGCAAGGACGCAAGGACGCCTCACCGGAGGAGATGGAGCGCATCGCCGCCCGGTACCGCAAGCCCCGCAGAATGCTGCAGGGTCTCGCCGGTGAGAGCGATGAGGTTGCAGAGTCCTGATTGCTCCATGCGAGGTACGTGACTCAGAGCCGAACGTGTGGTTGCATGCACAGACCGTCACGAGAGGGGGCCACCGCTCGGCGGAACGGGGGCCTTTGTGCTCACGATCAATGTGATGCGACACGCCCAGGGTGAGGCCTATTTCGAGCCCTGGATTGAGGACTACTCAGACGGCTCCGGCTGTCTGTTCCACTTCCACCACGACGACATCAATGACGAAGGCTGCCTGGTCTTCGCGGAGCTGTTCACGCTCCAGGCACGACGCTGGCACCCGCGCCCGGCAGGGACGCCTCTTGGCCCGCGCATTCCCATAACGATGGAGCGGCGGGCCATCATGAAGGACGACGCTGCGGTGGCGGTCGACGACCACGCCGACTACATCGCCTACACGGTGCGCGCCGATCTCATCAGCGAGCGGGCCGCGGGCCACCTCACGCGTCACCAGAGCGAGCGTTCCCCGTACTGGGAGCGCAGGCCGGCCTGCTACGTGATCCACGGCAAGAGCCGCGTGTAGCCGCGCCGGGCCGGCCGCAGGAAGGGGGAGGCATGGCTTTCGCAGCGAAGGTCTACAAGGTCCGCAACGGCGTGAAGACGAAGCAGTTCACGTGGCGGGTGAAGTACCGGGCTCCGGACGGACACGAGCCGCCGTGGCTGTCCGAGTCGGGGTTCCCCACGAAGAAGCTGGCCGAGGACTGGGGGAACGAGCAGGAGCGCGAGATCCGCGAGGGGACGTGGATCGACCCGGCCAAGCAGGGCGTCACGTTCGGCGAGTTCGCGCGCACCTTCATGGCGTCGAGGCGGAAGCGGGGGCGGACCACCGGTACCCGCTGGGACAAGCTGGAGAACCACATCCTGCCGCGGTGGGACGGCGTACCCCTGCGGAAGATCAGCTGGTTCGATGTGGACAGCTGGCAGCAGACGATGGGCGTCGAGGACGTCAGCCGCGGGCACTGCGTGAGCCTGATGTCGACCATCATGACCGGCGCCATGGACGCCGGGTACGTGACGGTGAACCCGCTCTTCGGCCGGCGCCGCACCAAGGAGACGTCTGGCGACGCGGGGAAGCTGAAGGCTCCGAAGATCCGGCGCGACGGCGGGGCCCGGCCGGAGGACGCCGTCCTCCTGGCCGAGCGGCTCGGCCCGGCGATCGGGGTACACGTCCTGACAACGGCCTTCGCCGGGCCGCGATGGGGTGAGGGCCTCGGACTGCACCGAGACAACACGCTGCTGATCCGGCGCCAGCCGTGGGGGGCGGGCGAGTTCGTGTGCCCGATCCTGCGCATCGCGGAGGAGTACGCCGAGTACCAGGAGCGGGACGAGCACGGGAACAAGAAGGGGTACGTGATCCAGCTCGAACCGACGAAGAACGACGGCTCGACGCGCGACGTCGACGTGCCCCCGTTCCTCGCGCTGCTGCTGCGCTACCACCTCGACGACTGGCCGCACGCTCGGATCTTCTGCACCCCGTCGGGTGTGCCGTGGCGGCGGGGCAACTGGTCGCGCGGATTCCGGCCTGCCTGCGACGGGCGTGAGGAACGGAAGAAGCGGCAGGGGGTGAGTCACCGGGCGGCGTGGGAGCCGATCCTGCCGGGACTGGACATGCAGGCGCTGCGGGCACTGCACGACACGCTGCAGTCGGAGATCGGTGTGAAGGAACCGCTCGCGTTCGAGGCGGCCGGGCACCGGCGGCCGGGCATCAAACGGCACTACCAGAAGCCGACTCCGGCGATGCGCGCCGAGCGCCTGGACGGGTTGGAGGAGACGTTCTGGCGGGCGATGGGTAACGTGGGACTGAGCACGCTGTGGGGCCGGGTCGACCTCCGGAAGGCACCACGGAGTTGATCGCCTAAATATCGCCTAAATGATCACAGCACGTGCAACGAGACAGGGTCTCAGCAGGGCGTATCCCGCTTGGAATAGCCCCTCTCCTAAAGCGGGTGTCGCAGGTTCGAATCCTGCCGGGGGCACAGCGCATTACGCCGCTGACCTGGGGTTTCCTCTCCAGGGAGGCGCCCTATTCGGCCTCGGACTCCTCGTCCGGGGTCGTTTGCGTGAGCGGTGAGTAAGCGGACGGGGAGTTGATCTCCCGAATATCGCCCAACGGATCGGCATCATCCGGCACAGACTCCGGGTCGGGCTTCTCCGCTTCGTCGAGCTCGGGCTCCGCCGCAGAAGCGGTGTTCTCGGAGGCGGCGCGGGCACGTGGTACGAGCCAGGCTGCGGCCTCGCTGCCACCGGCGACTACGACGCCTACCGAACAGCAGCACCGACAGCGCCGATAGACACCGTCAGAACCGCGGGGGTTGCGTTCCTCCGGGATCGGAGGAACGTGCGAGGCTTTCCCGGATCACGCTGTCGCTGGCGCGCAGTGCCGCCGTCAGTTCTTCTCGCAGTTCGTCCGGGAGGATCCCTGCGCCGAGGGCGCAGGCGCGCACCAGCGTGCGGCAGTCCTGTACTTGCCGGTCCGTGGCGATCCCGGTGAACAGAGGATGAGCCAAGTTCTCGCGGGCCGCGTAGCCGTCTTCGGCGTCTGTCGTCCTGCGGTGGAGGTCCTCGACGATGCGGTGCGCGGCAGGCGCCTCGGCGGAACCGATCGCGTCAAGGACTGTGAGTCCGAGCCTGGTGTCGAAGACGGTCATCCCGGGTTCGGTCTTCCGTTCGGAGTAGGCCGTCACCAGGTCCGCCTGGTGGCCGTCGATCGACTGTCCGACCTCGCGGCGGCAGAGAACGGCCAGACATGCCGTGACGGCTTGCTCCCACGCATCGCCAGGCATCGTGTCGGCAAGGAGGACAGCGGCCCATGCGGTGTCACCCGCAGCGAGGGCGGTGAGTACGGCGACCTGCCGACCGTCGAGCATCCGCTTTCCGATGCCATGGTGGGCTTCGATGTGTGCCAGCGCCTCGGCCCATCGCCCCTCGGTGGTGAGGGTGCGCGTGCCGTCGGCGAGGAGTACGCGCCTAAGCCACGCGCGAACCTCCTGGCGGTCTTCGCCGGTCGCAGTGAGGTCCGCGGATACGTTGACGCCCTCGAACCGGGCGGCTGTGCCCGTCTCGACTGCCTTGTACAGGTCGAGTAGTCGCTGACGCCCCTCATCTGCGCGGCCGGCGCGGATCTGGAGGCGGGCCAGGTTGACGACCGGTTCCAACCCCCGGATCGCGCTCATGCTGGGGAGGGGGCAGGCGTGGAGGTAGGCGGCGGCGTGCTGGTGGCACATTTCGCGGGCGTGATCGGGAAGGTCAAGATCGGAGGCGATGAGCGCGGCCTGGTTGTAGACGGCCGATGCGAGCCCTTGATCGCTCTTTTCCATAGCAGAGTCGGCGAGTTCGACGAGGCTGCGCACACGCTTGGGCAGGGGTAGGCAGGCGGGCCGGAAGCGGGCGACGAGCGGGAAACGCTGGGCTGTGGGGCCGTGCGGATCCATGAGTCCCCCAGTGTGTGGGTGAGGGCTGGTGGGGCGACGGTGCCCGCGTGCCGCGGGCACCGTCTGCTACGCGTGGGGCGTCACCGCCAGTCGACGACGATGCGGTTCAGCGAGGTGTCGAGAGAGAAAAGACCGGCACGCTGCTCGATCTCGCGGGCGCCAAGGGGCTGGATCTCGAACGTGGCCTCACGGTCGCGGTAGTAGCGGTCCCAGGTGCGGATGGCGTCCGCGACCTTCGCGACCAGCTCGTCGCTACCGGAGCCGTGGCCGATGACGCCGAACTCCCAGAGCTTGTCGCCCTCGGGGGTCTTCTCCTTTGACAGGCGCCGGGCGAGGTAGGTGACGGCGCCCTCGTCGACGGCCGCGGTCGACGAGGGGTAGGGGTCCTCGGTGAGCAGAGTGCCCTTGGCACTCTGGGGGAACAGCATCCGGATCAGACCGGAGGGAAGGGAGCAGGTGACGAACAGTTCCATCCATTCAGGCGATTCCATGGCGCGGACCGTCATGCCGGTCCACTTCTCGGTGCGCGGCTGGTCAAGTACGCCTGCGAGGGCGTCGGCGTCGATGTTGTGCCCGGCGGGGGCCTGGAGTCGTACGGCGCCGTCCGTACTGAGCGGGATCATCCGGCGATCGTCGTCGGCGATGCCCCGCCGAAGCGGCATGAAGGTGTTCATCTCGCTGCCGAGGGACACCCACCGGCCGTCACGCTGCTCGTAGGCGATGGAGCGGGACACCGTGCCCTTGAGGCGCTGGGGGACGAGAAGACGGCCACCGGGGACGAGCTGCTGCAGCCAGGCGTGCGGCACGCCGTGCGCGCCCACGGTAGCGATGATCCGGTCGTACGGCGCGGCTTCGGCGTAGCCGAGAGCCCCGTCGCGGGTCACGGCCTCGAGATTGGTGATCCCGGCGGCAGCGAGGTGCGCACGAGCGCCTTCCACGAGGTCGTCGTCAACATCGAGGGTGGTCACTTGTCCGTTCTTGCCGACCAGGTGGGCAAGCAGGCCGGCGTTGTAGCCGGTGCCGGCGCCGAGTTCGAGGATGCGCTCGCCGGGCTGGGCGTCGAGCTGGTCCAGCATGAGGGCGACGACGCCCGGCTGGGAGGCGCAGGAGATGGACGTGCCGTCGGTGTCGTACTTGATGTGCACGGGCGCATTCGCGTAGGCGTCTTCGAGCGACGCTTCGGGCACGAACACGTGGCGTGGCACGGTCCGCAACGCGGTCTCGACGGCGGGCGTGCGGGCATGTCCGTCCGCGCGGAGCTGGTCGACCAGGGCGTTGCGGAAGCGCTCGGCATCCGCCGTGGGGGTGGTGATCGTGTCGCTGTTCACCGCGCTGACGCTATCGATGTCGGCCGTTGCCTCGGTGGGCGACTCGGTGTGGTCAATCGTTCCCATGACTACCTCTCGTGCGATGTGGGACAGGGCGCTCTGGTCGTCCCGAAGGAGACCGCTGCGGTTGGCGTGGAAGATCACGTGGTGAGCGATGACGGCTCGCAGGCCGCGGGTGAGGGCGCCGCGGTCTGCGAGGTCGGCGAGCGTGGCGCCGGCCCGTTCGAAGGCGGTCACCCATCCCTCGTGAGCGTGGAGTGGTCCACCCGAGCGATAGAGGCTGTGGGCATCGGCGGTCATGAGTTTTCGCATGGCCGGGGCCAGTTCGGTGGCTCGTTCGGCTGATGGTGGATGGGTGGCCGGTCGAAGGGCCGCGACCTTCGCCCATACGTCGCCCTGTTCGAACCAGTCGAGTCCGGCACCGCGCATCATGACGCTCGCCAGCAGGACAGCGGTCTCCCGGCGTCCCAAGTGCATCGGGCTCGGCTGGTAGGTGAGCAGGTGGCGGGAATCGCTGTGGAACAGTTCGTGGGCTGCGTCCATGGCCTCCGGGCCGCCGAAGGTATCGGTCTCGGGCTCGTAGACACAGGGCAAGCACGACACGGCCACGCCGCCGCCGATGAGATCGCTCAGGAGCGACTCAATGGCTGGTGAGGGCTTGTCCGCGAGGTAACGCAGCGGCCAGGGCCGCTTGTTCATGAACCACCAGCCGGTCAGCTGTCCGTCGGCCTCGGCCTCGATCAGGGCGGGGCCGAGGCGTTCGGCGATGGTGCGGCGGGCACTTTCGCGGTCGACGAAGGTGATGTTGTGCTGCTGCCAGCGGTCGGGAGGCACAGAGGTCCTTCGGTCGGTGCATCAAGCGATGAGGAGGCATGCGTCCCAGGCGGACCGGGGTGGTGCGGCGGTGCTGGGCGCCAGGAGGGCCAGGGCTATGCCAACGGCGCCGTCGAGTAGACCGGGGCCGCCTTCCTCGTCCTGAATGAGCGCCGTGGCCATGAGTTCGGGGTCGGTGCCCGGTGGAATGACCGCAGCCAGGAGGGCCGGGATCGCGGCGCGGAGTTCTCCCGCAGTCGAGGGGTGGGCGTCGTCGGCCGTACGCGCGGCAGCGTGGGCGAAGCCGGCGAACCCGTGGCAGAGGCCGTTGTCCGTCGTGGCCTTCAGCTGCTCGGGATCGGTGAGGGCGGCCACGAGCGCGTTCTCCGCGAAAATCTGTCGGCTGGTATCGCTGAGGGCAAGCGCGGCAAGTTGCTGGGCGCGGGCGAGGCCGGCGGTGCCGTAGCACCAGGACGGCCGCCTGAGGACTGACGAGCCGAGACGCCCCCTGCGCAGCTCGCCCTGAGTTACCCAGTACGGCCAGACCGGCCCACCGTCGGTCTTCTCCTTCCAGCGGTCCAGCCAGGCCAGGATGGTGCGCAGTGCTGCATGGTGCCCGTCGATGACGGAGCCGTTCCGAGCGGCGAGGGCCAGGAACGCGAGCACGCCGCCGATGCCGTGCGCCATACCGGTGTTGGCGTGTCCACCGGGGAATCGGTCGTCCGGGCTTCCCGAGGGACCGGTCTCCGCCCACCAGCCCGGCAGGGTCTCGCCGTGGTGGATGATCGGTTCGGTGAGGCGCACGCAGTAGTCGAGAACGGCGCGCATCGTGGAGCTGCTGGGGTTTCGGCGCAGCAGATAGGCGCCGTATCCAGCGAGGCCCCGGATGGCATCGAACTCCGCGAGCTGCGGCAGGCGTCCGGCGTCGATGCGACGGTGTGCGACATCGAGACGGCGTCCGACGTCGACTGTGATCTGTCTGTCCATCACGTCGAGGACGCGCTGGTAGGAGTCGGGAAGGTGGTTGGTGGCACAGGTCAGGGCGTGGGCGAAGGCGGGCACTCCGTAGAAGGGGTGGCTGTCCGGGCCGCTGGTGAGCGGCTGCCGGGAGGCGGCTGCCAGCCAGCCATGGGCGCGGTGCCACGGGCCGAGACCGTTCGCGGCCAGCTCGATGTGCAGGAGCGCGATTCCGGGAGGTCCGTAGGCAAGGTGCTGCCGGTTCGAGGACAGCGTCCTGGAGCCGAGGGGCGCGGTATCAGGGTCGGCGAGCTGGGCGGCGATGGCGTCGACCAGGCCGAGCGCGGGGTGGGCGCTCACGAAGCCCTCCCCCTGGTGCGGGCGGTCCAGGCCAGGGCGGCGGCGCGCGCCAGGTGGAGGCACACCTCTTCCTCCGGGAAGTTCACAGCGACGTGGCGTACGAAGTGGACGTGTAGCAGGGAGGTCAGGACGTCGTCGACGGCGATGCCCTGGGTGTCCGGGCCCGGTAGGTGCGACCGGTACGCGGCGAGTGCCGCTTCCCGGTCGGCCCATCCGGACACGATGGCGTCTCCGCCCGGGACGCTACGCAGGGCCGGCCAGTCGTCGCTCGGGTCGGCGAGCCGTACGGCCTCAGTGAACTGCGGGCGCGGAACGGGCACCGGGGCGGTCGGCGGGATGTGGTCGATCAGCCACTGCATTCCAGCCTCGGTAGTGCCGAGGAACGCGGAGGTGATGGCGACCGTGTGGGCTGCCACCAGCGTGCGCTGACCGGGACGCTGTTGGCTGCGCGAGCTGGGCCAGGACGGCGCGCGAGTCCGCCCGGAACACCTCCTCGGCCGCCTCCCATGCGGTGCCGGATCCCCAGCGGCCCATCTCGCGGTAGGAGGTGGGATAGCGCAGGTCGGCCAGCAGGCCGATGCTTCGCAGCTCGTCAGCCCAAGCGCTCACCGTTCGGACCGTGTCGGCGAAGGCTTCCGGGTCGGGGAGGCCGATGCGTACGCGGAGGTGTTGGTCCGGGTCGCGGAAGCGGATGATGACCCATCCGGGATAGCCGAGCTGTGGTACGGAGACTGTGGCCTCCGTCGAATGAACGTCATCGACTAACTGTCCGGCCCGCGTCAGCCACGGCATAGGCATCTTGCAGCCTTCGCCCCTTCTCCGAGCGTCGAAGTGGACTACGAGGGCTGGACGTTCCCGAAGGTCGGGGAGCGTTCGTATGGGTGCTCGAAGAAGAGTTGTTGTGATCGACTTGCCGACAGCAGCCAAGCCTCTGAGAGATCGCCAGCCACATCCGCTGTCAGTACCCGGCGCTATCGTTGAGGCACTCAGCTCAAGAGGCACCGTCCTCAAGCGGCTGTCGCAGGTTCGAATTCTGCCGGGGGCACAGCGTCGATCAGGGCTGGGCTCCGGAACTGCCAGGTCAGGGCAGGTCTGGAGCCTTTCTCTTGCCTCCCACTCCCGCGCTGCCCCAATTCGGGAACGCAGACCGCCCCGACGCGCACCCAGGAGCGGCGATCACACGCACGCCATACAGCGCATACTCCAGCATGCTTGCCGTATGTCCTCCACGACTCGTATCACTGCCACCTTGCCCAGCGGCCAGGTGGCAGAGCTTCGCAAGCTCACGGACAACGTCTCCGGCTACGTGGCGGAAGCAGTAGCCCGCCAGATCCGGCACCAGCTGCTGGGTGACGACCTACGACGCCATGAAGAAGAGCACGGGAAGTACAGCGACGAGGAGATGGCGGAGGCTCGGTCGAAGATCTTCGGTGTCCTTGCCCCCTCCAAGAACACGGACGGCGCATGAGCGAGCGCATCAAAACCGTTGTCCTGGGCTCCGAGGGACTTTCGGCCTGGATCACGCGGGACCGCAAGTTCCTCGCACTGCTGCGGGTGTTCCACGAGATGGGCGCCGACCTCGCCATCGGAGTGAACACCATCGTCGAGGTCAGCCACTCGCGTACCAACGTTCCACACCTCGACTGGGCTCTGTCACGCATCAAGGTGGAACCGGTCACCGAGCGGGCCGCAAAGGCCGCTGCGGAACTCCTCAAGGAGGCCGGACTACACGGCCACAAGTACGCCACCGACGCAACCGTGGCCGAAGTGGCACTGCGCCAGCCAGGGCGGGTCGCGCTGCTGACGTCCGACAGCGACGACATGACAAGACTCTGTGGCAATCACGTGCGGATCATCTCCCTCTGATTTGTCCGAGGCTCCGTAGGGTGCACCTCTGCGCCTCTTATCGAAATAGTCATCGGCGCGCAACTGCGGTAGGCGTTCACAGCTCTCGATCTCGTGTCCCATCTGTGCCCAGCCGAGCGGTCAACAGCGGTAGCCAGGAGCATCGAGGGGCCACTCCGCAAGCACCCCTCACCCGAGGTATGACCGCGGCAGAGCACCTTCGACCACCGCGAGCACCGGGGATTCCCCAAGCCGAGAGTCCCGCTACTCGGTACGGCCGCTGAATCTGGTGCTCTTCCAACGCCGTGGGGTATCGGATCAGCAGTGCGTCGAGAGCTGACAGTAGAAGGCCGGCGGGCTTACCCGCCTCAGCCGCTTCGCCACGTTCGCAAGCCTCTGCCGACTCGGCCACGTCACTGCGAAGGATGTGTCTTGGCCATTAAAGGCTGCTGTGAGTTCAGATCACCTGGTGGGCTGGAGGCTGCGAAGCCACAGGATGGCGCCGCGTAGGCGGAGTCCGGCGAGATGGGCCAGTGGTGTCATGTTCAGGTCACTGGGCGGCGTCCGATGGCTCGTACCAAAGGCTCGTCATCGGGGAGCGCATGGTCCAGCCCAGCGAGGAGTAAAGCGCCCGACCCTCGGGCGTGCCGACCAGGAGGCCAGTCTCTGCACCGGCCTCGTACGCGGCGCTCTGCAGCGTGCGCATCACCAGGCCGCCGAGGCCCTTGCGCCGGTGCTCGGCGGCGGTCTCGACCTGGTCGACCACGACATGGGCCGCTACCTGGGCGATCTGTCCACGGGCGGCGAAGTGCCCGGCGCGCGTGCGGACCAGTACTCGACTGACGCCGCCCCGGGTCCAACTGGTGAGCGTGTAACCGGCCGGCACCTCATGACACTCCGGCACTAGACGACAGGTCATCAGAAAACCGGGAATGTCGCGCCACCAGCCCGGCCCGACCCAGGGCAGGACCGCCTGGTCCTCGGCGAACAGCTTCAGCCACGTTCCGGGCGCGCTCGTCCCGGCGACGATCTTGCGCACATCGGCCTCGCAGGGCTCCGGCAGCACGTGTCGGGCAACGTGCTTGGGCTGCCCGACGTCGATCGTCCACCCCCACGGCTCGTCGACCGGGTCCGAGCTGCCGCGGGAGACGACCCAGCCGTTGATCCACATCCGCACAAGTTCGCTGATCCCGGTGTCCGGCATCGCCGCCCCCCCCTGAAGAGTAATAGGTGAAAATGAATAATGAACCTTACGCAATAGACGCAGGATTCACCATAGGTGCAGGTCGCTTGGCCAAGGATCACGAACGATTGCCACGGGTAGCCCACGGGTAGCCACTGAGGCTGTTCCGGCGCTGGCCGCCTGGTGGTGCGCGCGGACGATGGTGGAGACGATGGTGCAGTTGACCGAGATGTCCCCGTCGGTCTCGCCTACTGCGTCAGCTGCGGCCCGGACCTGCCGGAGCAGTTGTTCACAGGCGCCATCGGCCGACCATAGCCGGTGACGTTCGTAGACCGTCTTCCATGGGTTGAACCGTTCAGGCAGGTCACGGCTGAACTCCGGTTCGCACCCTGTGCGGAATCCCGTCGATCACCTGCCGGTGATCCCGCCATCGTCCGCGACGCCTGTTGCTGACCGGAGGAACGGCTGAAGCCGTTCGCACGCAACATCCGTCACATCACCCCGCCCCATGGCCATATGGACGATCAGCAGCAAGGGTCAGCCGCATGCTCCGCCGCGTCAGTCCTAGTCTCCCGAGAATCCGAAGATTCCCAGGTGAGTCGGCCTATCGCCGCAGTAGAGGACGACGTAGTAACCGGTCCACCGCATCCGGCACTCGCCGAGCAGGCTTCGCTCGTGCTCCTCATGGCTCGCAGCCTCGTTGGCAGCAACACCGAGTTCCTCGTACTGCTCGACCGCCGGGTGGTTTGTGCCGAAGTGGTGCATCACGCGGTTGGGAGCCAGAGGGCGCAGGGTGCCGTAGTCAGCGACATTGGATTGCGTCGGCGGGTCATCCGTGGCAACAACCCTGTCGATGTCGAGGATCGTATGGGTGCCCTCCGTCCCCATGAACTCCTCGTCCTCGTAGAGATTCTCCAGGCTTCGGTATCGGTCATCGCTGCCGTACTCCTCCTGGAACACCCTGGCCTGCAGTGTCGCCAAGGCCGCCTCGACATCGCCGTCGTACCTGGTGACGTAGTCCCATCCGCTGGCACCCATCGAGCCACCCCTCCCTGAAGATCGTCAACGGGCGAACGATAGCGGCGAGGACTGACAACGCCGCGGCCTGGCACCGGGCTCTGACCGACTTACTGGACCGAGGCATCGTCGATGACCAGCACCGCGGATCGTCGTGGAGGTGCGCGCAACAACGTATTCGCGCACGTCGCCGCGGACGGCATCGGCATCCCCCACGACTCGGCACAGCAGATGCTGCATACCGTGTGGGCCGGCCTCCCTGGTCCACTCGGCGATCGTCCAGCAGTTCTTGCGCGGTAGGTCCGGCAACAGGCAAGACCGGCGGTATGAGGAAGGGCACCCACACCGTCACCGTCCAGCGCCAGTACACCGGAACGGGCGGCAGGATCGAGAACTCGCAGGTCACGGTCTATCTCGGCTACGCCGGCGTCCGGCGACACGCGGCGGTGGACCGGGAGCTGTAATGTCCCGCGCTCTTGGACGTGCGACCCAGATCGCTGCCGGACAGCGGGGCTCGGCGAGGACACGGTCTTCGCGACCATGCCGGAACGGGCGCACTCGATGATCGAACGGTTCCTGGACGCCGGACACCACGCCAGCTAGGTCACAGGTGACGAGGTCTACGGCGGCAACCCGAAACCGCGGGCGGCTCTGGAGGAACACGGCATCGGCTATGCCCTCGCGGCGGCATGTTCGGTCGAACTGACGACCGGTGCGGGCACGTTCCGTGCCGATCCCTGGCGCAGTAGGTGCCGAAGCGGGTCTGGCAGAAGCTTGCGGCAGGACGCGGTGCGAAGGGAGAGCGGTTCTACGACTGCGCCGTCATCGACCTTGCCGAGCCGGCGCCGGACGGGCGCCCGCTGCTGTTCCGCCGCAACCGAGCTACCGGCGAACTCGCCTACTGGCGTTGCCATTCCAGCAAGCCAGCGCCACTGGCCGCCCTGGTCAAGATGGCTGACTCCAGGTGGCGTGTGAAGAAGACCTTGCATGCCGTGCCGGGAAAGGGCTGGCGGGACTCGATGAGCACCAGGTCCGCCGTTACCCCTCCTGGACCCGGTGGGTCACCCTTGCGCTGCTCGCTCACGCCTTCCTTTCGGTCGTCAGAGCCGACGAACACGCCCGTCATCCCGGGCCGACTGGCATGGTCCCGCTGTCCTGCAACGAGATCCAGCGCCTGTTCATCACGGTCGTCGTCCAGCCTCTCCACGACACATCCCACCGACTCGGCTGGTCCCACTGGCGACGCCGCCATCAGGAGCGAGCACGCACCGGCCATTACCGGCGGCAAGCCGCATCCCAGACATGGAGATCACGATCTACAGCTGGAGTATGAGGGGCCCGTTTCCCTTCTGTCTCCCGGATCATCGAGCCGAGCCGAGCCCAGCCGAGCCGCGCCGATCGGCGATCGCCCGATCACGGGCACGGGCACGGGCCCGATCACGGGCACGGGCGCGGGCACTCATCATGTGTTGCTCCGCCGAAGCTGCCCACCCTGAGGACGACGAACAGGGCACCGTCCTGCGAGGATCTTGTCCTCAGCCGATCAGCCGATCAGCCGATCAGCCCATGCCGCCCAGGTCCAACACCTCGTCCTTGCCCGGCGGGTCTACGTCCAACGGCTTATCGAAGGCGCTGAACGATGTGGTGTTGTCGAATTCGCTGTCCTTGTACACGACTTTGAGGATGTACGGCTTTCCCTCGGTGGCGACGTAAAAGGCGAAGGAGCCGCCCTTGTTCTCCTCATCGGCCACCTTCAGCGGAATGGCCGGAGTGCCATCGACCTTGGTCGGTTCGCCCTTGGTGGCCTTGTCGAAAGAGGTGAACTCGTGCGTGCACTGGGCGAGCCCGTCTCCCGGCTGGGACTTGCTCACAGGGGTTTTGACCCAACGCTTCTGCTCGTCCGCGCCCGTCATGTCATGGCCGGACGCCTTGAGGTAGGCCCGATTCGGGCGGACGTAATCCGTCCTGTCGATCCGGATCTGTTCGAGGCTGGCGCCCGTGGCCGAGGTCGTCTTGAACGCGCACTTGGCCTTGAGATCGGTCGTCAGACGGCTGGAGCGATCTTCTCCGCCGGTCACCTTGGTCACCGTATCGATGGTTACTGACTTCAGACCGCGCATCGTGTCATTAGCATCGTCAAACATCTGATCGGCAGAGAGTTCCTCCGCCGCGCTGTCATCTGAGCACCCAGTCATGGAGACCCCCATCACCAGGCACGCCAGGGCCGCCGTCACAGCGGTCGGTAATGTTCTCACGAGGACCCCCCAGGTCTGAAGCGGGTCATACTAGAGGAGTCGGGCCGCCGTGTGGCCGCCGGGTACGACTGCAGGACAGCAGCGACACGCAGCACCCCGATGACTGTCCCCGGACGACGCCGCTGGGTCCGAGCGACCGTGGCTCGTCCGTTCCCGCCTCATGACCGATCTCTCCAGAGCTACGAATCAGCAGGAATACGACCTCAGGTCAACGACATCCTCGCCGGACCGGGCGAGGCTGGGATACAGGCGGCGTACGGGGTAAAGGTGACGTGCGAAGCACCCTCGTCGATGGTCAGGTTCAGGGGTGCCGTCCAGGGCCTTCGCCAGGCGTCGCAGCAGCGGGAGGGGAGGCACGGTGTCGCCACCCTCCATCCGGAGCACCTGAGGCTGCGTCATCCCGGTCCGCCCAGCCAGGTCGGTCGGCCTGAGACAGGCCGAGTTCGATGTGGCGGTCGTAGAGCGTCCGCCCGAGACCGCCGGCCAGCCGCGCATCGACGTACTCCTGCCCGCACTCCACCGCCCGCCCGCAAGCTGTCGGGCCCGGCGCGTCCTCCACGTGCTGTGTTCAGCAGCTCTCCGTGCGTCGCTCGTACGTCGCTCGTACGTGTGCTCGGCCCGGCCGTGCTGGGCCTCGCAGACCTGCGGGCCTGAGTTGGCCACACCGAAGGCCTCCGTCACCGACAACACGGTCCGCTCGGGCACGTCATAGCTGTCCGCGCCTCTGACGCGGCACGGGTTGCGACGGATCATTTGGTTATCGCTCGCCCCGACGCGTTATCCCTCGCCCCGTCGCGGCCAGGGTCTCGTCGTAGGCCGGGCGCGGGAGGACGCAGGTGCGCGGTCGATAGGCGGGGAACGCGGGCGGGGGATCAGAAACCGTTGCGCCTGTGGCATGCCTGTGCGACAGGATGTGCCCATGATGCGAACCGCTCGTGCGCTGCTCCCCCTCCTCCTGCTGCCAGTGCTCCTTACAGCATGTGACGCGGACACGGGGGACGGGGCGGAAGGGGTGGCCGCTGACAGCGCCGATCTCGACGCCGCCGCGCGCGCCTGGGGTGTCGCGCCGGAACTCGTCTATGTCACCGAGGTCTCCGGATACACCGTGTTCCAGGAGTCAGTCGGCGAGTACGACGACGAGTTCGTCGCCGCGTATCTGTCCGAGAAGGCCGCCACTAAATTCAGCCTGTTCGTAGGTCGCGGCACGATGACAGCGCAGAGCTGCCCCAAGCAGCCGCTGGGCGAGGTCTCGGACAAGCAGGTCACCTGTGAGCGCGACGGCGACGCCTGGTACCGAACGGCCGGTGGCAGTCACGAATACGCGGTGCCCGACGACGGCGTGCTGATTCATCTGTTCGCCGATGTGGACAAGGTCGACCGGGTCATTCTGCGTAAGGCGGCCGAGGCGGCCCACCGCCCGGGTGACGCCGAACTGTCCGCGCTTCAGCCAGCCGGAAACGGTGTGAATACCTGATCGGGACGCGGGGAGGAAGGGCGCAACGAGCGTGGCCGCGTTGCGCGCGATCAGTTCCTCGCGGTTCGCGGCACAGCCCGGCACAGCCCGGCACTCCGCTGAGCCACGCGAACGTCTTTGCTCGGGCGCGGATCGACCAGTGGGCGTGGGTTCTCCGAGGTCACCGGCGATCATCGCCACCCCCGTCCGCGTAACCGTCGCGGGGTGAACAGTGCAGCCCTACGCCCTGACAGCCGCACCTCCTGGTGAGGGCCCTCGTCAGCTCAGTTGCTCCGCCAGTCCGATGATGATGCCCTCCGGGCCGCGGAGGTAGCAGAGCAGGTAACTGTCCTCGAACCGGGCGATCTCGCCGAGGAGTTCGGCGCCGTGGGGGCGCAGGCGGGCGACGGTGTCCTTGATGTCGTCGACGGCGAACATGACGCGGTGCGTGCCCAGAACGTTGTGCGGCCGGTTGCGCGGGCCGGCACTGATCGCCGCGGGGCTGCGGTACTTCGCCAGTTCGAGCCGGCTGTGACCGTCCGGGGTCCGGACCATCGCGATGTCACAGCGGACGCCGTCGAGTCCGGTGCACTGGTCGGCGACGAGGCCCTCGACCTGCCCCCTGCCCTCCAGCTCCATACCCAGTTCCACGAAGAACGCAATCGCGGCATCCATGTCCTCGACCACGATGCCGACGTTGTCCATACGCTGAATCGCCATGCTGGTTTCTCCTTGTACGTCGAGTTCTACGTCGTGTTCTGCGTCGAGTTCTACGTCGTGTTCTGCGTCGTGTTCTGCGTCGTGCGGCCGGTGGTGGCCGCTGGTGTCACTGGGACGGAGCCGGTGCCACGTTCTCGACATCCGCAGACCGCAGACCTCCGGACTCCGGACTCCGGACTCCGGACTCCGGACCATCTGGATCGCGCTCATGACTCGACCGTCACGATCTGCCGCTGTCGACATCCCGCCGGGCCTCCCTCGGCGGCGCCAGGCACGGTACCGATGCGCAGCCGTGGATGGCGGGAAACTGGTCCGGCCGCCCATCCGACTCGAACCCTGTCTGATCATCCAGCCGTCCCCCGCCCTTCATCCGAGGTCGCTACGATGCGCCCCGCCGCGCCTGGGGGGCGCGGGTACGTGTTTCAAGGGGGAAAGCCGTGTTCGTACTGTCCATCCTGCTGCTCATAGCCGCAGTCGTGCTCTTTCTCGTCGGCCGTGGCGGTGGTGGTCGAAGCACCTCGGGCTGGAAGCTCGGGGCGGCGCTCAGTGCCGTGGCGGGCGTGCTGGCAGGCGTCTTCGCCTGCGTGCATGTCGTGAGCGCCTACGAGGTCGGCGTGCCGGTGACCTTCGGCAGGGTCGGTACGCCGTTGGCCTCGGGCGTCCACTTCAAGTCACCGCTCACCGACGTCACGTCCTTCTCCACCCGCCCGGTGGACCTGAACCTCAACGACGAGGACGTGGTCGAGGTGCGCTCCTCGCAGGGCGGTGTGCTCTACGCGGACGTCACCATCAAGTGGGCCGTGGTGCCCGCCAAGGCGGTCGGCCTGTACCGGCTGGCGGGCAACGAGGAAGCCGTCGAGGAGCGGCTCGTGCTGCCGGACAGCCGCGAGATCATCCGCAATGTCTTCGCCAAGCACACCAGCGAGGAGGGTTACGCGTCCGCACGTGAGCAGATCGGCTCCGAGATCGCCGACCTCGTCAAGGAACGCCTGGCACCGCGCGGGATCGACGTCACCTTCGTCAACCTGCGCAATGTGCGGCCCTCGAAGAAGCTGCAGGAGCAGATCGACAAGAA
The DNA here is from genome assembly GCF_044742785.1 of Streptomyces sp. NPDC087844. Lineage (NCBI taxonomy): Bacteria > Bacillati > Actinomycetota > Actinomycetes > Kitasatosporales > Streptomycetaceae > Streptomyces > Streptomyces sp. NPDC087844. The sequence continues at coordinate 119,663 of NZ_JBIUVD010000006.1, forward strand.
GATCCAGCAGGAGCAGGCCACCGAGCGGGCCACCGAGGCGTCGCGTACGGCCAAGGCCGAGGCGGAGCGCAAGCGGATCGAGGCGGAGGGCGTCGCCCGCGCCAACAAGATCATCGAGACGTCGCTGAGCGACAAGGTGCTGTACAACCAGTGCCTGGAGGCATACAAGGAAGCCGCGAAGGCAAACCCGGTCTACGCGGTGCCGTGCGGTACCGGCTCGAACGGCACGCCGGTCATCGTGGACGGCAGCAAGAACTGATGCCACCCGCCCACGCTGAAGCCCGAAGCCCGAAGCCCGAAGCCTGAAGCCTGAAGCCTGAGGCCCGAAGCCTGAGGCCCGAAGCCTGAGGCCTGAGGCGTGGGCACGGGCGGCTGCGTTTCCGGGCTGTCGCATCCTTGCGACAGCCCGGAAACAGAGCATTGCTCCGCATGGGCTCCGGTGCGAGGCTCTTGGGACTTCACACATCCCATGGGGGTCAGTCATGGCGCTGTTCGGAAACGCGCACACCGTCGATCCGGCGAAAGCCCAGAACGACTACGCGCGACTGCTCGGGCAGAACGAGCAGGTGTACGCCGCCTACCAGTTGATCCGCGACACCATCCTCTTCACCGACCGCCGTCTCATCCTGGTCGACAAGCAGGGCATCACCGGTAAGAAGACGGAGTACCACTCCGTTCCGTACCGCAGCATCACGCACTTCGCCGTCGAGACCGCCGGGACCTTCGACCTCGACGCCGAGCTGAAGATCTGGATCTCCGGCACGCCCACGCCCATCGAGAAGACCTTCACCAAGGGCGTCGACATCTACGAAGTCCAGGCGATCCTCACCCAGTTCGTCGCTCGGTAGGCGTAGGGGCGGCGGGCGCGGGAGACGGCGGTCGTACGGGCCTCAGGCCCCGCGCCAGCGTCAGCGTGACCGCGATCGACGCGGTCGCCGTCGCCGCCATCGCCGTGGCCGGTGAGGACAGTTGGGCCACCGAGCCCGCCATCGCCGCGCCCACGCCCTGCATCGTCAGCATCCCGGACGAGTGCAACCCCAGTGCGTGCCCCGCCAGTTCGGGCGGCGTCACGGCCATGAGACGTTCCTGCTGGAGGAGGCTCGCGCCGAAACCGACGGAGGCCAGCGCGGCGAGCGCCGCGGCCAGGGCCGGGCGCGGCTGCAGGGCGAAGAGGAGATACGGGGCTGCCAGCAGCAGGAGCAGCGGTACCCCGAGGCGTGGGCGCAGGCCCGGTCCGGCGAAGCGGGCGACCGTCACGTCCCCGGCCAGCATGCCCAGCGCCGCGCACGCGAAGAGCAGGCCCGCGTGCTCGGGAGCGTACGAGACGTAGAGGGACTCGCAGCCGACGATCAGGCCGTTGGGGATCCAGAGGGCCAGGTAGAGATGGCGGCGGGGGCCCGGGGAGAGCAGGCTTCTGTTCGTGTGCCAGGTGGCGCGTACCGATGGGCGGCCGGTGGTTCTCGGCGGGCGGGGCGTCAGCGCGCAGCGGGCCACCGCCGCGGCCGTCGCGTAGAGGGCAGCCGCCGTCAGCAGGGTGCCGCGCGGGGACAGGAGAGCGATCAGGACGCCTCCGGTGGCGTATCCCGTGATCTGCGTGATCCCGTTCGCCATGCTGAACACCGAACGGCCCACGATGTAGGCGTCCTTGGGCAGGATCTCGTTCAGCAGGCCCCAGCGGACACCTCCGCCCAGGGAAGCCACCAGGCCGAGGGTCAGAACCAGCGCGAAGACCGTCCAGAGGGGAGCGGGGAGCGCCAGGAGCGCCGTACCCGCCGCGAACGCCAGGGCGGTGCCCGTCATCGTGGCGCGCGGTGGCAGCCGGTCGGCCGCCGACAGGAGCGTGGTCGCGCCCAGGACCTGGGCGAGCGAGGGCCCGAACATGCTGAGGGCCGACAGGAGGGGTGAGTCCGTGGCCTCGTAGACCAGGGTGCCGAGCGCGAGTCCGCTCATCGTCTGGGCCGCCACCTGCGCCGAGGAGGCCAGGAAGAGGGGTGTGAACTCCGGGGTGCGGAAGAGGGACCGGTACGTCGGTCGATACGTCGGTCGATACGTCGGTCGCATGGGCCGGAGTCTCGGGCCCGCGCCGGGGCAGCCGTTAGAGTTTCGCGTCTGTGCGAAACCGCGCAACACCGACACCGACACCGAGACCGACAGCAACCCCTACACCGCGCACGACACGAGGAGGCTGCGGCGATGGGCTGGTGGCAGGTCAACGCCGACACCCTGGCCGGGAGCCGCTTCGTGCTCTCGCCGCTCGCCGAGACCTTCGCCTGTCTGAAGGCACTGCACGTCCGGAGCGCCGCGCATCCCGGCGAACGGGTCTGGCTGAACGCCCATCTGCCCCGCTACGCATGGCGGCTGGCGTCCGACCCCGTCACCTCCGCCCTCGTCCGGGCCGGGTTCGGACGCGAGTGGATCGCCGACTTCCTCACGCCCACCCCGCGCGGCGACGAGGACTTCGCCACGGAGGTCGCCCGGGTGCGCGGAGCCTCCCCCGAGGCAGCCCGCGCCCACCTCGCCGTCGCCCTGCGCGGGCCGCTGCCCGAGATCCTCCGGGACCGCGACGACCTTCCCGAACGCGCCGCCGATCTCCTCACCCACGTCTGGACCGAGGCCGTACGCCCCGACTGGCGCCGCCGCCGGCGCGTGCTCGAAGCGGATGTCGTGGCCCGCACCGCCCGGCTGAGCCAGGAGGGCTGGGCGGCCGCGCTCGGTTCGATGCGGCCGGGTATGCGCTGGCTCGGCGAGAACCGGCTGCAGGTCAATCTGCACGAGTACCCGCCTCGCGAGATCTCCGGCGCCCGGATCGTCTTCGTACCGGTGACTCCGCAACGGCACGGGTGGGTGTCGTGGGAGGAACCCCGGCAGCGCCCGCACCCCGAGACGACCCCGCACCGGTACGGGGTCGTGTACCCCTGCTCGGGCGTGCTGGCGCAGGCCCACCAGCACGAGTACTCGCCCTCCCCTGTCGCCGTTCCGGACAGTCTCACCCGGCTGCTCGGCGGCGCTCGGGCCCGCGTGCTCGTCCTCCTGGGGTCCCCCATGAGTGCCTGTGTTCAAAGTCCCGGTGTAGTTCCCCAGCTCAGGATTCGAACAGGCTGGTCTACGAGACGTTCACCGAGGTGCCCGCACGCCTGGGGCTGGAGCGGTTCTTCGTCCTTGGCGTTCGCCGACCAGACCCAAGTCAGTCGTGGGTGTGCATGGTGCGGTAGTCGGTGTAGCCGGTGGGTCCGCCGGTGTACATCGCGTACTTGGCGCGGACGGCGTTGATCGGGGCTCCGGTGCGGATGCGCTGGACGAGGTCGGGGTTGGCGAGGAATGGGCGGCCCAGTGCGATGAGGTCGGCGCCTGCGACCAGGAGGCGTTCGGCTGCTTCGCGTCCGCCGTCGGCGGGGATCTGGTCGGCGGGCAGGACCGGGTTGGCGATCAGAGTGCCGGTCCAGAGTTCACGCAGGCGGGCGAAGAGCGGCTGCTCTGGATTGGCGAAGGCGACGTGCAGGTAGGCCAGCCCCTTGCCCGCGTTGGCCTTCAGCAGGGCCGGGTAGAGGTCGTCGGCGTCGGTGTCGGCGATGCCGTTGACGGTGTTCCCGGGGGAGATGCGCAGGCCGGTGCGGTCCGCGCCGACCGCGTCGGCAACGGCGTCGACGACTTCGGTGGTGAAGCGGATGCGGTTGTCGATGCTGCCGCCGTAGGCGTCGGTGCGCTGGTTGGTGTTGGGCGCGAGGAACTGGTGGAGCAGGTAGCCGTTGGCGCTGTGGACCTCGACCCCGGCGAAGCCCGCGTCGACGGCGCGGCGGGCTGCGGCGGCGAAGTCGGCGATGGTCTGCCGGATGTCGTCGGACGTCATCTCGCGCGGGGTGACCGATTTCTGGAAGCCGGAAGGAGTGTAGATGGGCTCGGGCAGCGCGATCGGCGAAGGCGCGATCGGGGTGAGGCCGCTGTTGTCGGGGTGGCCGACGCGTCCGCCGTGCTGGATCTGCAGGAACATCGGGCCGCCGCCAGCGGCCTGGACGGTCTTGGTGACCTGGCGCCATCCGGCGGTGTGGGCTTCGGTGTGCAGCGCGGTGATGTTCGGATAGGTCTGGCCGACCGTGTTCGGGGTGGAAGCTTCCGCGATGATCGCCCCGGCCGTGGCGCGCTGGGCGTAATACTCGGCCATCAGCGGGGTGGGTGTGCCGTCGCTCTCAGCGCGGTTGCGGGTCATGGGGGCGATGACCAGGCGGTTCGCCAGCTCGTGGCGGCCGAGGCGGGCAGGGTCCAGGAGGGGGGAGGTCGTCGTTTCGTGCGTCATGTGTTTACCGTAGAAGTTGACACCAATGTGAGAATCAAGCGGAAACGATGTGATCTACGTCATGCGAATCGGTGAGCTGGCCCGGCTTCCGGGCGTCAGCGAGCGCTCGTTGCGCTACTACGAGCAGAAGGGCCTGCTGTCAGCCCAGCGCACCCCGGGCGGACACCGGGAGTACGCCGAGGCGGCGGTGGCCCGGGTGCAGCGAATCCAGGAACTGTACGCCGCCGGCCTGTGCAGCTCGAAGATCTCCAAGCTGCTGCCCTGCATGCGCGACAGCGACGGCGGCCCGGCCGAGACGGCCGACGAGTTCCTCGTGAGCGAGCTGACGGTGGAGCGGGCTCGCATCGACCGCATGATCGAGGACCTGCAACGCTCCCGCAGCCTGCTGGACACCGTCATCGACAGCGCCGCCGCGCCGCGCCAGAAAAAGCAGCAGGAGACGAGCCCGGCTTCGCGGTCCGGCCTCCGACCTGTGGCATGGCAATAGGCTGAACTTGACAGAAAAGTCGTCGCTGACGACCTCGCGCAGCCCGTCAAGGGACAGGTGATCTCCGGCGGTGGGCCAGCCCAAGGTACTTCTTTGCCCAGGTCACGAGCTGTCCGGCGAGATCGGCAGGGCACTGGGGTTGTTTGACGACGCTGGGATCCTCGTCCGCCAGTCCGCCGCTTTGCTCTCGGGGCTGCCCGCTGCCGATCGTGCGGCTGGGTGACGGCTGGTCTCGCGGGTGCGGATTGCCCGGTGGAGCCGTCGTGGTGGTGCGACAATCAGGCTGGCTATAAAGCCCGGTGACCTCTTGGTGGGACTGCTGACCGTCAGTGCCGAGACGATCAGTCGCGTTGGGCCTCGCGGGAGGGCGGCTGTCCGCTCCTGCGGGAGTTTCGGCGGGTGATTCGCCTGGTCATAAGGGTGATCGCGGCCCATGTGATCAGTGATTCCGAGTGCTGGATGAGCCGTTCGTAGTCGCGCGCATGCCGGCGCGCGTGCATGACCCAGGCGTGTGAGCGTTCGACGACCCAACGCCGCGGCAGGACGACGAACCCGGGGGTGTTCTTGGGGCGGCTGACGGTCTTGATCGTCAGGTTCAGGTAGGTCTTCGCCCAGGTCACGAGCTGTCCGGCATAGGCGGAGTCGGCCCAGATGATGGTGATCTCGGGGTGCATCAGTCGTAGCCGGAACAGCACTTCCTTTGCCGCGTTGCGGTCGGTCATGTCAGCCGGGGTGACCATGACGAACAGCGGCAGTCCCTTGGTGTCCACGACCAGGTGCCGCTTGCGGCCGTTGATTTTCTTGCCCGCGTCGTAGCCGCGCGAGTCCTTCCCTACGGTGTCGGCGGCCTTTACCGACTGGGAGTCGATGACGGTGGCGACCGCGCCGGGCGCCCGGCCCATCTCGCGGCGGATGCGCTTGCGGAGCTGGTCACGGATCTGTCCGATGACGCCGGCAGCCGCCCAGCGGGCCATGAATCCGTAGCAGGTCCGCCAGGGCGGGAAGTCTCTGGGCAGGGCCCGCCACTTGCAGCCGGTGTCGACGACGTACCGAATCGCGTCGACGATCTCGCGGCGAGGATGCTTCTCCGGGCGCCCGCCCTTGGGCAACTCGCAAGCCGGGGTGGGCAGCAGCGGTTCGAGCAGGACCCATTCGTCGTTGAAGGTGTCCGAGGGATAGCAGCGGGGCCGCGGCAACGGCCTCTCCTCCCTCAAGACAGGGTGGGGGGGGGGGGGGGGGGGGCGCGCCCCCCCCCCCCCCCGGGGGGGGGGGGGGGGCGGCCCCCCCCCCCCCCCCCACCGGTCAGGCGTCGGTGAAGTCGGCGATCACATCGAGCGTGGACTCGACCGAGTTGAGCTGGGTGTTCAGGTGCTTGATCCACCGGCCCTTGGGCTGGAGAGCGGCGTGCGGGGCGACGACCCCGGTGATGAAGCGGCGGATCTCGGTGAGCTTGCCGCGGATGACCGCGACCTCGTATGCCTGGAGTTCGGCGAGGTCGGCGCAAAACTTGTAGCCGTCCGGCCGGGTCCAGATCAGCGGCGGCCAGCCGCGTTCGGTGATGGTGTCCCGCAGGCAGGCCAGGCCCGAGCGGGTCTGATGGGGCGACAGCTCGCCGGCTCTGACCAGCTGGACGAAGGTCAGACCGGCGGGACGTGCCTCGAACAGTACGAACCGGACGGTGTCGGCGTGGCGCTGGGCGGCTGCCGATCTGCGCTCGGAGGCGCGCGGCACGGTTACTCGCCTTGCAGGAGCTTGGCCAGCTCACCGTCGACGTCGACCTTGCCGGTGTCGACGGCCGTCTCGATCCAGTCAAGAGTCGCCCGCACCCGGGCGACGTTCTCGTGCACGATCACGCGTTCGTCGTCGCCGAGCTGGCGGTCACGCATGCCCGGAACGACCCGGCCGGCGGCCGCGACGAAGGAGTGGCAGGCGGTGACCAGGTCCAGGAACTCCACCGACCGGTCGATGTTGCGGATCGCCGGGGCGACGGGGCTGGTGTCCTCGAAGTGCTCGCGGGCCTGTCGGCCCCGCTCGACCTGGGCGTGGTTGACCTGGTGGCGGGCGGTGTCGTCGGACATGGCCCGGAAGGCGACGTCCGGGCGCCGTAGCAGACCTGTGGTCACCTTCGCGGCGACGTGTTCGTCGCGGGTCAGCTCCTCGACGACCCGGACTTTGTCCTCCTGATTGACCTGGGCGACCACCGCTGGCCGCCGCAACAGGTCGCTGGTGACGGTGGCCGCGACCTCCTCGTCGGTGGCCAGGGTGTGGATCGCGCTGATCTTCTCCTGCGGAGTGACCGGGCGCTCGACCTGTCGGCCGACTCTCCGGTTCGCCTCGTCCGGCGTCCAACGGGCCTTGCCCTTGGGTGGGCTGGTGATCGCGTTGAACCGTTCCTCGTCGTCCGTGAGCGACGCCAGGATTTGGTGGACGGTGAAGGACACTCCCGAGATCCGACGGTCCTTCGGCCACTTCGACGCGGTCCACCGGGCCTTGTCCACCATCGCGTAGGACAGCCCGATGTCCTCGGCCAGGCAAAACAGCGAGTCCTTGACCGTGAACAGCCCGTCGCTCCGCTCCTGGCCGCCGGACTCGCGCATCGGCTCCACTTCCAGCGCGTAGTCGCCGATCGTGAACTGGATCCGGCTGGCGGTCTCCACCAGTTTCCGCAGCTCGGCCACGATCTCCGCGTACCGGTTCGCACTGACACAGCCGACCTTGTCGGCGATCTCTATCTCTTCGGGCATGGCATCCACCACCCACCGCAAGGCCGGGGCACGTCCCCGAGGCCGTGACAAGACCCGGCCCGCATCTGAGAACGAGAGTCAGACTATAAATCCTATGATCACAATGAATGACCGAAAGTGACCAGAATCTGATCGAAGGCGCGGTTCGGATGCGTTCGCGATGCGGTCACTGTGACCGTTCGCCGAACGTTTCCTTCCGAGCCCGCCAGGCCCTCGTGACGCACCGCCGCGAGCAGTACACGGCGTTCGAACGCCGGTCCACCCCGGCCACCCAAGCAGCCCCGCACTGAGGGCACTTGGCCCGACCGACCCCGCTCAACTTCGCGGCCACCCGCTTGCGCAGCCGACGGCTCCGACGCCACTGCCTGGAACGACATGCCGCCGAGCAATACACGGCCGCGGACTGTGCTTCCGGCCTCAGCCGTTCACTGCAGCCCGCACACACCCGCTCTCCGGCTTGCCCGGCACCCTCGGACACCCTGCCAGCCTAGGCCCCAAAACTACTCAAAACCCAGGATCGGAAACAGGCACGAGTACGAGCCAGCTGGTCGCCGTCACCGGGCAGGGCCTCGGATCCGTCGGCCGCCATCTGAAACTGCTGCTCGACTCCCGCCTGGTGGGGCGGCGGCGCTCGGGGCGGTCGGTCCTCTACTACCGGACGGCTGAGGGTGATGTGCTCGTCGGGGCGCAGGGTGCCGATCCGGGGCCGGCGGAGCGGAGCTAGCATCCGCTCATGACTACTGACAACGCCTCCGCCTCCTCTGCCGCCTCCGGTGCCTCCGTTCTCGACGTCGGCATCGATGCGCTGCAGGGCGGTTCCGCGGATCTCGGCCAGTACAGGGGCCAGGCCGTGCTCATCGTCAACGTGGCGTCCAAGTGCGGGCTCACCCCGCAGTACGCGGGCCTGGAGCGGCTGCACGAGCGGTACGCGGCGCAGGGCTTCACCGTGCTCGGGGTGCCGTGCAACCAGTTCATGGGCCAGGAGCCCGGCTCCTCCGAGGAGATCGCGGAGTTCTGCTCGGCGACGTACGGCGTGACCTTCCCGATGACCGAGAAGGTCGACGTGAACGGGGACGCGCGCCACAGCCTCTACGAGCGGCTCACCGGCTTCGCGGACGGCGAGGGGCACACCGGCGACATCCGCTGGAACTTCGAGAAGTTCCTGATCGGCCGGGACGGCACGGTGGTCGCGCGCTTCTCCCCGCAGACCGAGCCGGAGTCCGCCGAGCTCGTGTCGGCGGTCGAGGCCCAGCTCGGCTGACGCCTACCGCTCGCCCCCGCCGACTGACCCCTATCCCTCGCTCCCCCGGACCTCTTCGCGCAGCTCCTCGGGGCACCCCGTGCCCCGGGGCAGCTGATAGGGCGCCGCCAGACGGTACGTACCGGCCCTGGGCGCCAGCAGCTCCGTCCACTGATCGCCCTGGGCGTCCTCTTCCGTCTCCATCAGGCAGCCGTTGACGTTGTCGTACGTCTTCGGCGCCCCGTCATCTCGCTGCTTGGACTCCTCGGTCTCCTGCGGGGGCTTCACGCTCTTGCCCTCCGCGTCGACGAGCCCGAGCCACGGCGAGTACGGGATCCGGACGAGCACCCGCCCCGCCCGCTTCACCTCCAGCGTCAGCTCTCCCTGCTCGGCACGGTCGACGACCGCGGGCGGGTCGGCCATCGGCATGGGGTCCGTGACCTCGAAGAGCTGCCAGTTGGCGTCGCCCCAGACCTGCTTCAGGTACGGCATCCCGCGCTGGACCAGTTCGCGCTCGCGCTCGCCGCCGTCGCCGTCGGGCTCGCCCTTGGGGACGACGACGTAGTGGACGGCCCAGCGCCGCAGCCACTCGTGGTAGTTCGCGGAGTTGAGGGTGTCGTCGTAGAAGAGGGGGTTGCGCTCCATGTCGGCCTGCCGGTTCCAGCCGCGGGCGAGGTTGACGTACGGGGCGAGGGCGGACGCCTCGCGGTGGGAGCGGGCCGGTACGACCTCGACGCGGCCCTTCTCGGCGCCGGCCACCTGGAGCTGGTTGACGAGGGGGGCCAGTTCGCGGGCCCAGGACGCGGCGGGGGTCGTGTGCACGATGTCGTCGACGGCCTTGAAGGCGATCCAGCCGTTCACGGTCGCGAAGGCCAGCAGGATCGCGTACCACTTGCGCGAGCGCGGCGCCGTGAAGGGCAGCGCGGCGATCAGTGTGACCCCGCCCAGCAGCATCGGCAGCCGGCTGATGTTCGAGCCGATCTGCGAGCTGATCAGCCAGACGAGGACGACGGCCAGGCCGTACACCGCCGAGGTGATCCGGACCGTCTTCCACTCCTTGGGGACGAGGAAGAAGGCGCAGGCCGCGGTCGCGAACGGCAGCAGGACCGACCCGAACATCATCGGCTGCGTACCGGAGAACGGGAACATCAGGGCCGAGACGCCCACGACCGCGGCGGGCGCGAGACCCAGCGCCCACGCTCCCGGGCGGCGTTTCTGCAGGAACAGCGCGACGGCCACGAAGCCGACGAAGAGGCCGGCCACCGGGGACGCGGCGGTCGCCGCCGCGGCGAGGGGGGCGGCGCACAGGGCCTTGGCCCAGCGCTTGTAGCGCCAGCGGTACGGCCAGCAGAAGACGACCGCTGCCGCGCCGAGCGCGAAGACCATGCCGAGGCCGAAGGTCACGCGGCCCGAGATCGCGTTGCACAGGAGCGCGAACACTCCGGCGGCCGCCGCGGCCACGGGGTTCCGTACGGCCCGGCTGCGCATCAGCACCAGCATGAGCAGTCCGGCGGAGAGCGTCCCCGCGATCATCATCGTCGTCCGCACACCGAGCACGGCCATCAGGTACGGGGACACCACGCTGTACGACACCGGGTGCATGCCGCCGTACCAGGCGAGGTTGTACGCGGACCCGGGGTTCCGCCCCACGAACTCCGCCCACGCGTCCTGCGCCGCGAGGTCGCCCCCACTGTTCGCGAACGTGAAGAACCAGATGATGTGGAGGACGCCGGAGAGGGCCGTGGCGAGGACCGCGGGATGCCGGACGAAGCGGTGCAGGCGGGTGCCGTCACGGCCACCGGCTCCGGGGTCGTCGTCCGGGTCGTCGTCCGGGTCCATGTCCGGTCCGTCGCCCGGGTCGGCATCCGGTCCGTCGCCCGGGTCGGTATCGGGGGCCGGGTGGGAGTCGGCGCCCCGTCCGGCATCGGGGGCGGCGTCGGGCGCGGCGTCCGTGTCGGGGATCGGCTCGGCGGCAGGAGCCGGTTCGGTAGCGGTGTCCGGCCCGGACTCCTCATCCCGTCCAGCGTGAGTGTTCTCGGCCGTGCCGGAGCTCTCGGCGTGCCGTGTGCGCACGCTTATTCGCGGGCCGGCCCCTCGGCTCGGCTCGGCGTCGTCGGCTTGCGTCGGCTCCGCTGTCGCCACGTGCTGGCACTCCCGTGTCCCGTTGTTCCACTCTCGGCCGGGCCCCGCGGCGGACGGCCTGCCCCATCCTGGCGACGCTAGCACGCACCCCGCCGTGGAGCTCCTGGGTGGTGCTCCGTCGGCGGGGTGCGGTCGGTTCTTCTGCTTGCCGGTTCCTCGGTTTGCTTGTCGGGGCTTCGGTTTGTTTGTCGGGTCTTCGGTCATTTATGGGCGTACGCCCTCGTGAAGGCGTACGTCCCGTCAGCCGACCCGGGTCAGCTTGGCGCCGAATCCCGGTTCGGTGAGATCCGACTGGAGCGCGACCGGAACATCGACCGCGTCGCCCGTCGTACCGTCACCGACGCTCAGCGAGCCGACCTTGGTTCCCGCCTTCGCCTCGTGCGGGATGGCCGTGCCGCCCTCGTCCAGCTTCAGCTTGACCGTCTGTCCGGCCCAGCCCACCGCGGAGACGTCCTTGGTGGCGACGACCGGTACCCGGCCGCCGAGCCCGTCGTCCACGTACCCCACGACGTCACCCTTCTTCAGGATCTTCCGCGAGGTCAGCGCCTCCTGGGCGGCGATCATCGCCGTCTTGCTGACCGCGTTGACCGTGTCGATGATCGGCGGTGTGTGCTGGCCGAGGATCGCGCCGACGACGATGACGTTCTCACCGCCGACCTCCTGGGTGGCGGCGAAGAGCAGGTTGCCGCCCGCCTTGGTGGTGGAGCCGGTCTTGATGCCGATGGCGTTGTTGTACGGCACGAGGCGGTTGTAGTTGTCCCACTTCTTGCCGGACGGGTCCACCCAGGTCGGCAGCTTGGTGATGTCGACCAGCGCCTTGATGTCCACGAGCTCGTTGCCGAGCTTCACCTGGTCCTCGGCGGTGGAGACGGTGGTCTCCTTCAGCCCCGAGGGGTCGGTGTACTTCGTGTTCTTCATGCCCAGGTCCTTGGCGGCGGCGTTCATCTTCTCGACGAACTTCGCCTCGGAACCGGCGTCCCAACGGGCCAGCAGCCGCGCGATGTTGTTCGCGGACGGGATCATGATGGCCGCGATGGCGTCCTTCTCGGTGAGGGTGTCGCCCTCCTTGACGGTGTTGAGGGTCGACTCGCCCTGCGCGTCGAAGCCGCCCTCCGTCTCCGCCTTCTTGTCGACGGGGATCTTCGCGCCGTCCGCGCCGGCCTTCAGCGGGTGCTCCTTGAGGATCACGTAGGCCGTCATGGCCTTGGCGACCGAGCCGATCGCGACGGGCTTCTGCTCCCCGAACGAGTCGACCGTGCCGATGCCGTTGACGTCCATCCAGCCCTGACCCTCCTCGGGCCACGACAGGGAGACCTTGCTGCCCTCGAAGGCGTACGTCTCGTCGGCGGTCAGCGCGAGGGTGGGGGCCGGCAGCGGACGTACGGCCTGTACGACTGCAAACACGACGATCAGCAGGAGGACCAGCGGCGTCCAGATCTTGACCCGGCGCACGATGGTCCGGACCGGGGTCTGGCGGGGCGGCGGGGTGTTCGTCAGCTCCGCCAGCAGGTCCAGCGGGGGCCTCGGCGGGAGGGGCTGCTGAGTCGTCCGCTCGGGGCCGGCCTGCGGGGCGGCGGCGGGCGCGGCGGCCGACGGCGCCGAGGACGGGACGGGCGGCCCCGGTGGCGGGACGGCGGGCCTCGCCTTCGGCGGGGCGGGCTCGTCGAGCGGCTTGAGCGCGACGAACTTGCTGGTGCGCTCGGCCGGGGCTTCGCCCTTTGCCCCGGCTGCCGGCTCACCCCCGCCCTTCGGTTCGCCGCCCTTGTCCGACTTGGCGGGCTTGCCCGGTCCGGCGTCCGGCTTGGCGTCGCCCAGTTTGAGCATGGTGGTGGGCTGATCGACGGCGGGCGGCCGCTTGAAGATCGCGGTCGCCTGGTCGACGGGGGGCTCGTTGCCCTCGTCGGAGGCGGCCGGCTTCGCGGCGGAACCCGACTTGGCCGCGGTGCCGGACTTGCCTGCGGAGTCCGACTTCGCCGCGGAACCTGACTCGCCTCCGGAATCCGCGTGCGCCGCGGATTCCGGCTTCGCCGGGAGGCCGACCGACGCCGCTGCGCCACCCGACTCCCCCGCCGACGCCGAGCCGGCCACGGGATCCGGCGCCGCCGCAGAGTCCGGCTTCGCCGCGACGCCCGACTTCCCCGCGGGCTTCAGCGCCGCCGCGGAGTCCGGCGTTGCCGTGGAGTCTGGCTTACCTGTGGCGTTCGACTTGCCGTCTGCGCCTGCGCCCGCGTCGGCGTCGGCCACGGGATCCGGCGCCGCCGCGGGATCCGCGTCAGCCTCGGGTCCCGGCGCCGCCGCGGAGGCCGTGTCGGGGCCGGAGTCCGGGTCCGTGCCGGCGGCGGGAACTCCGCCGGTGGGGGCTTGCGCCCTGGGGTCGTCCGCCTTGCGCTGGGCGTCGGCGCCCGCGTCAGCCTTCGAACCGGCCTTCGCGTCGGCGACGTTTCCGTCGTTCTCGGCGTTCCCGGCCACCTCGCCGGAGGCGGAGATTCCGCTCCTGGGCGGGGTGTCGGCCTCCGAGGAGGCACCCGCCGCCTCAACCGCGTCCTCCGAGCCGAAGTCGCGGTCGGAGTCGGAGTCGGCCTTCGGGTCGGACCCGGCGCCGGCGTCCGGGTCATCCCCGGTCGACCCGCCGCCCGTACCCGTACCCGTACCCGTACCCGCGTCGGCGTCGGCGTCGGCGTCGGCGTCGGCGTCGGCGCTCCGGCTTTCGCCGGCGCCCGCGCCCTCGTCCGCGCCCTCGTCCGCGCCCTCCGGCGCACCCCGATCCGCTCCCGCGCCCGCAGAAGCGCCCTCAGGCGCCTCCTCGTCCGCTGTGGCGGCCCAGGCCGCCACGGCGGACCGGAGTCGCGCGTCGCCGCCTCCGGTGCCCTTCCCGGCGCCCTCGGCGGAGCTCTCCGGCTCCGCAGAACCGTCACTCCCCTGGGAACTCCCGGCAGCCGGCTCCGCCTTCTCCTCCGCGTCCGCGGAACCCGCGGACGCGGAACCCGCCGCCTCCGCGGAGCGCTTCGTCGAGAACACCGCGGTGGCCGTGTCCACCCGGGCAGCCGCAGTCACGGCCTCCCGCGCGACCGCCAGCCGCGGATCCGGAACCGGAACCTTGCTCCCCGACGTCGGTTCTGCCAACGACTCGTGCTGCTTCGACCTGTCGGGGGACTCGCCCGCCACCGATGCCTCCTCCGTGCGCCACACACCGTGCGCCCAACCGAACATGAACCCGTTAAACAGTGCACACGCGGCCCGGACACTCGTGTCCGAACCATCTACCAGTGTCCTGTGTGAGGGATTGACCCCTGCGGTAGACGAGAACGACATATCTACTGGTTCCATTACGAACCGGTCACGTGCTCTCGACAGACCAATGTGAGAGGGGTCACCCTGTCATTCATCCACGCGGGGAGGCATGGATGGGCAGGAGCCGCAGAACACTTCCGGAGGAGCTTCTGTTGCTGGCGTTGGACCCGACCACGGGTACCACCGCACAGCCGCAGTCGCTCGACCTCGGTCTGGCCGGAGCACAGCTAGTGGAGCTGGCGCTGGCCGGACGGATAGCCCCAGACGGGGATCGTATCGCCGTGGTGGCACCACGGCCGACCGGAGATCCGACCTTGGACTGTGCGCTGGAACTACTCCGCAGGCGGGGTGCTCCAGTACGCGCTGTGAACTGGATCGGCGGGCCCCGACTGGGGTTGCGCCAGACATATCTCTCGCATCTGGAGCGATGCGGCATGGTCCATGCCGTGGCGGGCCAGATGTGCGGGGTGCTTCCGACGACTCGCTACCAGGCGACGGACACGGAAATCAGCCGGGAGATCAGGGCCCGGCTGGACAGCGCGATCCGCACCGGCGTCCCGCCGGACCCGCGGACCGCCGCTCTGGCCGCACTGGCGCATGCCGTCGGCCTGGGCAAGCACCTCTACCCGGGGAACGAAGGGCGTTCGTCGCGCTCCCGACTCCGGGACCTGATCAGGCACGACCCCATGGGCGGACTCGTGGCGCACGCCGTGATGGACGTCCAGAACGGAGTGGCCGCACAGCCACGCCGCAGCCCGGCACCGACCGGCCGTCAGGCCGCCCCCGGAGCCAGGCCCGCACCGGAGCCCGCCAGGGGCGTCCCGATGCAACCGCACCGCAGTTCGATGGCACGTGCCGTGGCCCACTGAGTCACCGGTCCACGGCACGCACCCACCGACACAACCGCAGCACCGCAGTCCCCGAAGTACCGCTGTATCCGCTGTATCCGCTGTATTCGCGGAACCCGCAGCAACTCCGCAGCAACTCCGCATCAAGCACCGTGCACCACGCCTCGCGCGTCACGCACGTCAGCGCCGCACCGCAGTCCCCTTGACCCGGTTCGGGAGCCGCTGGGCCGCGCGGGGCGACAGGCCGTACGTCCGGACGAGGACACGGCCCGCCGCCCCGCGCGTCCGCATGTCCCCGTATCCGCGTGTCCCTGAACACGTAGGCCCATGGTCGCTTGTCGTCATATCCACTGCCAGGTGGCGACAGGTGGCGCGGGGTGGCGACAAGTGGCGCGTACGCACCGCATATCCGCTGTTTCATAGCGGTGGCAAGCACCTTGGTGGCAATCTGCTCAACAGCAGATACGCAAAGTACAGGCAGTCCGCAGCCGGAGGTGCACGTCCCGTGGCGTCCAACGTCAATCCCACCGTCAGGCGACGCCGGTTGGGCCAGGAGCTGCGAAGGCTCCGGGAGCTCAAGGGCATGACGGCCGAAGAGGTGGCCGAGCGGCTGCTCGTCTCGCAGTCGAAGATCAGCCGCCTGGAGAACGGGCGGCGCAGCATCAGCCAGCGCGACGTCCGCGATCTGTGCGGGGTGTACGAGGTCGAGGACGTCCGGATCGTCGACTCGCTGATGCAAATGGCCAAGGACTCGCGCCAGCAGGGCTGGTGGCACTCCTTCGGCGACATCCCGTACAGCGTCTACATCGGTCTGGAGACCGACGCGGCGAGCCTGCGCGTGTACGACCCGCTGGTCGTGCCGGGCCTGCTGCAGACCCGGCCGTACGCCGAGTCGCTGATCCAGGGCGCTCTGCCGGAGGCGGCGGCCGGCGACATCGACAAGCGCGTACAGGTGCGGTTGCGGCGACAGGAACGTATCTCCGACCTGGAGAACCCGCTGCGGCTGTGGGCCGTCCTCGACGAGGCGGCGCTGCGCAGGACCGTCGGCAACAAGCAGGTGATGATCGAGCAGTTGGAGCATCTCGTCGAGATGTCGCACGTGCCGCACGTGACAGTTCAGGTCATCCCGTTCGCGATGGGTGCCCATCCGGGGGTCAGCGGCCAGTACGCCATCCTCGAATTCCCCGACGCGGCCGACTCCAGCGTGGTCTACATCGAGGGTGTCACCAGCGATCTGTACCTGGAGAAGGCGAACGACGTCCAGAAATACAGCGTCATGTACGAGCATCTGCGGGCACAGGCACTCAACGCGGACCAGTCGCGGGAGTTCATCGCGGACGTCGCGAAGGACTACGCGCACTGAGGTAAGCCGGAGGGCGGCGGGAAGGTACACCCTCCTCCTATCCCGGCGGAAGACTCAGCTGGCATATGTCACCCGAACGAGTGAATAGTCGCTTCGCACGCCGATGTTGGCGAGTAGCGTCGATCACGCCAAGGGGGAACAACCTTGGCGCAATCCGAACCGTGGGTTCCGGAAGGAACCCACAACTCGGTGACAGCTACTCAGCAACCGGCCACCGGAGTGAACATGGCAATCCAGCAAGGCGTCACGGACACGTGGACGAAGTCCTCGTACTCGCAGGGAAACGGCGCGTGCGTCGAGGTCAAGTCCCCCGTCACGGCGGCCATGGCCGTCCGCGACTCGAAGGTCACCGAAGGGCCCGCCCTGGCCTTCCCGGCGGAGTCCTGGAACGCGTTCGTGGCAGAAGTGAGCCGGGGCACCGTCTGACAACGACGGAGACCTCGCACAGCACGTCCACACCCGCTTCACCCGTGTCATCCGCTTCCGAAGAAACAACTTCATTAACAACCGCATCAACAGCTGCGTCAACAACCGCATACGCAACGTGTGAAAGAGCCCTCTCGACTGGCCCGCCGTCCTGGCCGAGGGGGCTCGGCGCTGTCCGCACCCGTCCCGAAGATCCTCCCGCAATTGTGCGCATGCTGCGCAGGTATCGCGTATGAAAGTCGTCGTCATTCGCGTGGATCTTCATTTCCCGGTGGCTCCGCGTCGGCCGGCCGACGGAAACGCGTGCCGATCGCTGACAAACACACTCAGTCGGCTCACTGTTCGCATACCGATACGGCTTTCAACCGAACGTTCCCGTTCGATTACAGTGCTGAGTTGTCGGCCGTACGGACGGAAACGGATCGGGATCTCGGGAGGCCTCGGTGGGTGCGACAGCCGGTGCCGTCTGGGGCCGTGCCGAACAGCAGGATTTCCGCAGCCGGGTGCGTGGCACGCTCCTCGGCGCGGCCGTGGGCGACACGCTCGGCTCGCCCGTCGGTGACCTCTCGATGGAGCAGATCCGCGCTGCGCACGGCGCGGAGGGCCTCACCGATCTGGCCCACGGGTACGGCAGACGCGGGGCCGTCTCCCATCTCACGCAGCTGACCCTGTTCTCCATCGACGGACTGATAAGGGCCCAGGTCCGCCGGGACACCGGTGCCTGGCATCCGCCGACGGATCTGCACCGGGCGTATCTGCGATGGGCCTCCACCCAGCGCGACTGGGGCCCGGACGAGCGGCGCAAGGAGGACGGGTGGCTGGCCCGCGAGGAGTGGCTGTACGCCCGCCGTGATCCGGCGCGCGCCTGTCTGCTGGGCCTCGGCGACGCGACGATGGGCACCCTGGACGCGCCCAAGAACCCCGACCAGCGGGGCGTCGAGGCCGCGACCCGCTCCGCGCCGTTCGGACTTCTCGTCGGCTGGGAGCCGCAGCTCGTCATGCAGCTCGCGGTGGAGTGCGCGGCGCAGACGCACGGCCACCCGCTCTCCTACCTGTCGGCGGGCGCGTACGCCGTCGTCGTACACGGTCTCGCGCGCGGTGAGAGCCTCGACACGGCCGTCCAGCGGGCGTTGCAGCTGCTGGCACCGCGACCGGGGCAGCAACCGGTGGCCGAGGCGCTGCAGCGGGCGCTGGGGGCCGTACGGCAGGGCATGCCGTCCCCGTCCCGGGTCGAGGACCTGGCCGGGGAAGGCACCGCCGAGGGCCTGCTCTCGGTGGCCGTGTACTGCGCCCTGGTCGGCGAGGACACCCGGCACGGGCTGTGCCTGTCGGTGAACCACGGTGGCGCTTCGGGTGCCACCGGCGCTCTCACCGGCGCGCTGCTCGGTGCCCTGCACGGCGAGACGGCCCTGCCGCCGTCCTGGCTGGCCGAGCTGGAGGGCCGCCCCACCATGCTCGTCCTCGCCGACGACTTCGCGATGGAGATGACCCAGGGCCCGGCCCTGCACGGCCCGGCGGGCTCCTCCCCCGGCTGGCTGGCCCGCTACCCGCGTGGCTACGCGGCCCTCTCCGGCACGGGCGCCACCCTGGTCCCGGCGGGCCTGACCGCCCGACGCTGACCGCACGGCGCGTGTGTACGGCGCGTATGTACGGCGCGTACGTACGACAGTGAGGGTGGCCGCTCGTCAGGAAGCGGCCACCCTCACATCCGTACATACGTGCCGTGCGCGCGGTTCAGCGCTAGTCCTTGGCCGGGACTCCCACCGCGTCGTCCGCCGGTCCGGCGGGGGTTTGTACCGCCGCGGCGGCGGACCCGCCGTCATCGCTGTTGATCTTCGCGATGAGCGCGTCCCGTTCCGGGGTGTCCTCCGGCTTCACGTATCCGATGAGGATGTAGAGGACGAGCGACACCGCGAGCGGGATCGACACCTGGTACTGGAGCGGTACCCCGCCGTCGACGTTCCAGCTGATCGGGTAGTTGACCAGCCAGAAGGTGACGAGGCCGACGCCCCAGCTGATCAGCGCGGCCGTCGGACCGCTCTTGCGGAACCACGGGAGCAGGCCCAGCATCAGCGGGATCGCGATCGGGCCCATCAGACCGGCCACCCACTTGATGACGACGGTGATGATGTCGCCGAAGAAGGCGGAGTTGACCTGGGTGGCGATGGCCATCGACAGACCGAGGAAGAGCAGCGTCGACCAGCGTGCGGCCAGCAGCCCCATCCGGGTGTCCCATTCGCGCGCCTTGCGGGAGACCGCGGGCATGATGTCGCGGGTGACGACGGCCGCGATGGCGTTGGCGTCCGAGGAGCACATCGCCATCGTGTGGGAGAAGAACCCGACGATGACCAGACCCAGCAGCCCGTGCGGCAGCAGGTGTTCGGCCATCAGCGCGTACGAATCGGCCGGTACGTCGGTCTTGATGATCAGCGGCGCGACCCACATGGGGAAGAACAGCACCAGCGGCCAGATCAGCCAGAGCGCGGCGGACAGGGTGGCCGAGCGCGTGGCGGACTTCGCGGAGTCCGTGGCCATGTAGCGCTGGGCCTGGTTCCACATGCCGCCGTTGTACTCGAAGGTCTTGATGAAGAGGTACGCGATCAGGAAGACCATCATGTACGGGCCGGCCAGCGGCTTGGTGTGCCCGTCCAGGGCGGGCTCGTCCCAGACGCTCCACAGGGTGCTGAAGCCGTTCAGTTCGGCCATGACGGCGACGAGCATCGCGATGCCGGCGACGAACTGGATGATGAACTGGCCGAGTTCGGTCAGCGCGTCCGCCCAGAGTCCGCCGACCGTGCAGTAGATGGCGGTCACGAAGCCGGTGATGAGGATGCCCATGTTGAGCGAGACACCGGTGAAGACGGACAGCAGGGTCGCGATGGCGGCCCACTTGGCGCCCACGTCCACGATCTTCAGCAGGACGCCGGACCAGGCGAGCGCCTGCTGGGTGGGCAGGTTGTAGCGGTTCTTCAGGTACTCCAGCGGCGACGCCACATGGAGCCGTGAGCGCACCCGGTTGAGCCTGGGCGCGAACGTCTTCGCACCGATCGCGACACCGATGGCGATGGGGAAGGACCAGGTGACATAGGAAGTGACGCCGTACGTGTAGGCGATGGCCGCGTACCCCGTGAACATGACCGCGCTGTAGCCGGACATGTGGTGCGAGATGCCCGACAGCCACCACGGCATCTTGCCGCCGGCCGTGAAGAAGTCGCTGACGTTGTCGACCCGTTTGTGGGACCAGACACCGATCGCGACCATCACGCCGAAGTAGCCGATGAGCACGGCCCAGTCGAGACCGTTCATATGCCTTCTCCCAGGATCGTCAGGGTCGTGAAGCGCCCGCTCATCGTGGGTTCGATGGCATGACTCCGACAACAGCCCGTGCAGTCAAAGGGAGGTAAAATAGTTCTGCTTACTGACCTCGGTTCATGTTCCTGAACATTTTCGACGGGTCCCCGAACCGGACATGCGGGCTCTATCGCATCAACTCCCCTGCGTTGACCAGCAGCGACTGCCCTGTGATCGCCCGCGCCCGGTCCGAGGCCAGAAACACCGCGGCGTCCGCCACGTCCGAGTCCGTGGCCAGCTCGGGCAGCGCCATCCGCGAGGTCAGCCGCTCCAGCACCTCAGCCTCCGGTACACCCTCGGTGTACGCCGTGAACTGCACGTACGCCTCCACCGGCGGACCCCACATCCAGCCAGGCAGCACGGTGTTCACCCGGATGCGGTCCGGTCCGAGCTCCCGCGCCATGGAGTACATCGCACTGGTCAGCGCGCCCTTCGAGGCCGCGTACGCCGCCTGTCGCACCTGGGAAGGGGCGGCGACGGACGACTGCGTGCCGATGACGACCACGGATCCGCCGCGCTCCTTCAGCGCGGGCAGACAGGCGCGGGTCATCCGCAGTGTGCCGAGCAGGTTCACGTCGAGCACGGCCTGCCAGGTGGTGAAGTCCGCGTCCTGGAGGCCGCCGAAGTAGCTGTCCCAGGCGGCCACGTGCACGACCGCGTCGAGCCGCCCGAACCGCTCACGGGCCAGCGCCGCGAGCGCGTCGCACTGCCCCTCGTCGGTGATGTCGGTGGCCCGGTACGCCGTGTGCGCGCCGTCCGGGTCGAGTTCGGTGGCGGTCTTGGCGAGGTTCGCCTCGGTGCGCGCCCCGAGCACGGCGTTCCCGCCGTCCCGCACGACGGCCGCCGCGACCTGATGACCGAGCCCGGCCCCGACCCCCGACACGACGACGGTCCTGCCCCGGAGCAGTGACATTACGGGCCTCCCGGCTCTGGCGGTACACCTGACGGTCCGTCAGAGTAGGGGCGTCCGGAGGAGGAAGGAAGAGGGAGGAAGGGGAGCGCCATGCCCGATGAGACGCCCGGCGGCCCGGCTGCCCACACGGCTGCCGGCACGCGTGGCGAGGTGTACGGGGAGCTGGCCGCCGTCGGCCCGTACGGGGTGCGTCCCGGCCATGCCCTGATCACGATGGTCGAGCCGCATCCGGGCCACGAGTACGCGTACAACCGCTGGTACGAGGACGACCACTACTACGCGGGCGCGATGGCGATGCCCTGGATGTACGCGGGGCGGCGGTGGGTGGCGACCCGCGATCTCCAGCTTCTGCGCCATCCGGAGAAGTCGGCGGTCGCGCAGCCGGTCACCGCCGGCTGCTACCTCTCGACGTACTGGGTCACGGAGGGCCGCCACGACGACCACATGAAGTGGACCGTGGGCATCAACAAGCGGCTGAACAGGGACGGCCGGGTCTACCAGGACCGTACGCACGTCTTCACCGCGTTCCAGGACCACGAGGCGACGGTGTACCGGGACGGGGCCGCCGGGCCGCGCGACTTCCACGCACTGGACCACCCGTACCGGGGTCTGGTGCTCCAGGTCGTCGACGCCGGGTCCGCCTCCGGGCGGGCCGGGTTGCTGGAGTGGCTGCGCTCCCGGCATCTGCCGAAACGGCTCGCCGGCTCCCCCGCCGCCATGGTCACGATCTTCCGGCCGACCCCGCTGCCCGGCGACCGTATGACGTACGTGAAACAGGTCGAGGGTGTCGATACGCGGCTGACACTGCTGTGGTTCCTGGAGGCGGATCCGCGGGAGTGCTGGGAGGAGTACTTCACCGGGCTGGAGGCCCCGGTGGCCGAGAGCGGGCTGGGGCGGGTGGAGTTGGTGGCGCCTTTCATTCCGACGGTGCCGGGGACGGACCGGTACGTCGACCGGCTGCGGTGATCCGTCGGCCGTACCCGGCATACACGTCGATGTCCCGTCGTTGACCAACACACGTATCGACGAGGGGACTTGAGAATGGCGGCAGCACGCGCGCTTCCGATCACCGCGACCCTGCTCACCGGCACGGTCGCGCTCTACATCACGCTCGTGGCGTTCGGGAACATCACCGACTTCGGCACCAACCAGCAGTTCGTCCAGCACGTCCTGGCCATGGACACCACCTTCAAGGACGACGACCTGATGTGGCGGGCCGTCGAGTCCAAGGGGCTCCAGAACGCCGCGTACGTCGCGATCATCGTGTGGGAGACGGTCGCCGCGCTCGTCCTGATCCTGGGCACGTTCCAGTGGCTGCGGCGCGATGCGCCGCGCGCCCGGCGGACCTCCACCATCGGGCTGTTGATGCTGATGCTGCTCTTCGGCGCCGGGTTCCTCGCCATCGGTGGCGAGTGGTTCGCGATGTGGCAGTCGGAGGACTGGAACGGGCTGGACGCGGCGATGCGGGTGTTTCTGTTGAGCGGGGTCGTGCTGGTCGTCATCCACCTTCCCGTGGACCGGGTGCCGGAGGCCGACGTCCAGCCCCGGTGACAGGCCCCGGTTCGGCGGTTGTCATTGCTCGTGGCGGGACTGGATCTCGTCGCGGGTTCTCGTTGTCCGTGCCAGGAGGCGGGTGACACGGGGGCGGTCGGCCCCGGGGCTGGTCAGGAGGTTGGTGAGGATGAGGGTGAGGTTGGCCAGGTCGTCCCAGTCGGGGGGCAGGGCCAGGACCTCGGCCAGGCCCTGGTCCGCGGCCGTCCAGTCGGCCAGCGCGCAGCCGAGGAAGCAGCGGGCCTGCGCGCGTTCCAGTTCGCCCAGCGCACTGTCCGCCTCGTCCGGTTCGGTGTCGGCGCGCACCAGGGCCGCCAGTTCCCGCCAGAGCGGTTCGGCGGCTGTCAGTCCCTCTGACCGGCTGACGGTCATCGCCAGTTCGAAGGTGCCGGGGATCGGCTCGGTCGCGCGCACCCGCTCGGCCACGAGGCGGGCCTGGGACCACTGCCCGGAGTGCCGGTGCAGCTCGCAGCGCAGGTCGTCCAGGTCGTCCGGGGCGTCGTCGGTCCTCCGCGCCCGGTCCGCGTCGGCCAGCCGTGCGGACGCCTCGTCCCAGCGGCCGCACTGTGTCAGCAGTTCGACGGCCGCGCGGCGCGCCCAGGCCGCGCCCTGCGACGCCGGTTCCAGGGCGGCGCAGCGGTCCAGGTCGGCGAGGGCCTGCTCGGTCCGTCCGGTCGCCAGGCCGACTCGCGCACGTGTGGCGTACGACCATCCGTCGTCCGGGCTCAGCGTCAGGGCGCGGTCCAGACACCGGCGGGCCTCTTCGTACTCCTTCATGAGGAGGTGGGTGCCGCCGAGGCCGGCCAGCGCGGGGTGGTCGTCCGGGCTCCGTTCCAGTACGCGGCGGAAGACGGCGACCGCTTCCTCGTAACGGCCCTCCTTGCGGTACTCCACGGCCAGTTCGTGACTGATCCAGTCGCCGTCCACAGCCGTCGCGACGGCCCGCTCCAGATACGCGAACATGGCCTCCCGGTCGCCGAGTTCGTCCTTCACACGGGCCGTCATCACCAGCGCCCACGCGTAGTCGGGCCGCAGTTCGACGGCTCGGCCGAAGTCGGCCAGCCCTTCCTCGTAGCGGCCCAGGTCGCACAGGGCCGCGCCACGGCTCGCGAGGGCGGAGGCGTAGTCGGGTTTCACGGAGAGGGCGCGGGTCAGTTCGGCGACGGCCTCCTCGGGGCGGCCGGCGAGCCGGTAGGCGTCCCCCCGTTCCGAGGCGACCCAGGCCGCGTCGGGTGCGACGCGGACCGCCCGGTCGAAGTCGGCGAACGCCTCGTCCGGTTCACCTCTGGTGCGGCGAAGGCGGGCCCTGCGCACCAGCGCCCAGGGGTTGTCCTCCTCGATGCTCAGCGCCCGGTCGAAGTCGGCGAGCGCCTCGTCGTACCGCCCGAGTGCGTGCCGGCACACGGCTCTGCCGGTCAGCGGTTCGGCGTCGGCCGGGGCGAGGGCGACGGCACGGTCGAAGTCGGCGACGGCTTCCTCGAAGCGGCCCGCCAGCCGGTAGGTCTCCGCACGCCCGGCGATGATCCACCCGGTGCCGGGGGCCAGTTCGTCCGCCCGGTCGAGTGCGGCCAGTGCCGCCGGGAAGTCGTCCAGCAGTTGGTGGGTGTAGCCGCGGCCGTAGTGGGCCCAGGCGAGCCGGGGATCGAGTTCCAGGGCCCGGTCGTACTCGTCCAGGGCCTGCCGGTGCTCGCCGCCGTGGCGCAGTTCCCTGCCCCGCAGTGTGTGCGCGAGAGCCCGGCCGGCCGTGTCCGGGCCTGGCCGGGCCAGGAGCAGGGCCATCGCCCTGGCGACCGGGGCCGTGTCGTCGTCGAGCGCCTCGCCCAGCCGCGCGCCCCACTCGGTGAGGTCGGTGTTGTCCGTGTCGTGGCCCGCGTCCTCCAGCATCCGCGCCCAGCCGCGGCCGACGACGGCGTCCTCGCGGCAGGCCTCGACCAGCGCCCGCAGCGCCGCGGCGAGTGCCGCGGGAGGGCGCGCGCAGAGCAGGTGGTAGGTCTCCTCCAGGCGCAGTTCGCGCCACTCCTCGTCGACCCACAGGTTCTCGGCCTCCCGCCCGGCCTCGGCCTCGGTCCGCCAGCCTGCGAACGCCTCGGCCAGCCGTCGGTGCCGTGCGGCCCACTCCCGCGGGGACCGGCGGCGCTCCAGCCGCAGCATCGGAGCGCGTACGACGTCGTGGTACTGCACCCGGGCCCCGCGCTCACCGACGAACGGCAGCCCGGTCAACCAGTCGTACAGCTGGTCCAACGCGTCCGGATCGCTGTCCGGGCGGTGGACCAGGGCCCGGAACACGTCCGCGTCCAGGCGCCGGGGCAGCGCGCAGATCCGGGCGACCTGGCGGCGGGCGTCGTCGGTCTCCCACTGCAGGAAGCGTTTGACGGCGGTGGCGCTGGGGTCGCCCACGTCGTCCGGGTCGCCGGGGCGGGCCTCCGCGAGCGTGGACACGAGGACGGGCAGGCCACCGGTGAGGCGCAGCACCTCCTTCACGACCGGTTCGGCGACGACCCCCTTCCCGGTGAGGAGCCCGCGCGACTCGGACTCGGTGAACGGTGCCAGCGACACGTCCGCCACGGAGCCCACGCCGCTCCAGCGGGCGGTGTCCAGGGGGCGCTGGCCCGCGGTGACCACCACGACGGTGGCGGGCAGTCCGTTGTCCGCCTCGTGGCGCGTGACCATGTCGTGCAGCCACGGGTCGAGGAACGGCCCGGTCCTTTCGTACGTGTCGAAGAACAGGACGACCGAGGCGGTCGGGGAGGCACTCGCTCGCAGTTCGCGCAGCAGGACCGGTGTGAGCACCTTCTCCGGGGACAGCACCAGGTCGATGTCGTCGGGGTTGCGGAAGCGGGCGCTCAGGCCGGTGCGCAGGCGGTCCGCGTGCTGGGCGAGCAGGTCGGCGGGGAGGGCACCGGTGAAGAGGCCGGCGCCCGGTACGACGGCCTCGAAGGCTGCGACGCCGAGCCCGACGGCGGCCCGGCTGCCGGCCGAGGGGCCCGGGGGTGCCCCCGGCTCCGGCGCGAGCGCCGCGAGGGCGGCGGCCTCCGCCTCGTGCCGCCGCTCCCGGTACACGGCCAGCCGCCGTTCCAACTCCTTCAACCGCCGCCCCTGCTCGGCGAACTGCCGTCCTACCTCGGCCATCGCCTCGGGCACGCTCCCGGCGCGCTCGTCGACGTAAGCCGTCAGCGCGCCGCGCTCGCGCGCGAGGTGCCGCAGCTCCTGGACGAGGAAGGTCTTCCCGACTCCGGCGGTCCCGTGCACATGGAAGCGGAAGCGGCGCCGGGCGTCCCCGACCGGAAGGTCGAGGTTCGCCAGGAACGCGGCCCGCTCACCGTCCCGGCCGACGAACCCGGCCCGGTTGCCCCGCTGGATCAACTCCTGCCACGACGCTCCCGCCGTCCACACCACGATCCCGCCTCCACCCCGCTGCGGCCCACGCCCGACCCGCGTCCGGCTCCCAGTGTGGATCAACTCGGGCCCGACGGCCCAGGAGTTACGGTGGATGACGGACCGGACGGGGTGACGTCGACCGTCGCCGGGTCACCCGTGCGCGCGATCCGGCACCAGTTCGGCCCAGACCGTCTTGCGGCCCGGACCCGGGCCGTCCGTCACGCCCCAGCGGTCCGCGTACGCCGCCACGAGCAGCAGGCCGCGGCCCGACTCCGCTCCGTCGTCGGCCGGTACCTGGATGCATGGGAGCCGGTCACCGCGGGCGTCGGTCACCGCGATGCGCAGCGTGCCGGTCCCGTCGAGGCCAAGCGCCGGTCCGAAGTCCCGGCCCGGTACGAGTCCGTGCGGCACGGCGTTGGCCGCGAGCTCGGCGACGACCTGCTCGGCGGCCCCGGAAGGCTCGCCCCAGTCGGCGAGTTGACGTTCCGTGAGCAGGCGGGCGAGGCGAGCGCCCCTGCGCGTGGCGGACAGCAGCACGGTGAAGTGCCGTACGGGGGCGACGGTTCGAGTGATCAGCGATCCCCGGGACGTCCAGATCCTGGAGATGCGCTATGGAATGATCCGTGCGCAGGCTCTCTCGCCTCGGGAGTCACTGACCTTCATCGAGAAAGTTCTGGGAGAGACATGACCGCCCTTGTGTGGTTCAAGAGCAGTTACAGCAGCAATGACGGCCCGGAGTGCGTCGAGGTCGCGATAGCCGCCCCGGACGCCACCGTCCACGTCCGCGACTCCAAGGACAAGGAAGGCGCGCGGATCGCCTTCGCGGACAGGCCATGGGCCGCCTTCGTGGAGGCTTACTCCAGGTAACGCGACCACCCTCACATCACGCGCAGGGACGGCAAGGATCTCCGCTTGACGCGCTTCCCTTGGCCCTTCCCTGGGTCCGTGACCTGTCGGCGGACGAGTTGCGGCTGTTCGTCGCCGAGCTCATCGACACCACGTACGGCGCGGCCCTGCCGGACGAGGACCACGGCGAGGTGACCCTGTGCCCCGAACAGCGGGTTCGCCCTGCTCACCTCACAATGTGCGGCGCCATTTCGTCATACGGGTATGAACACGAAAATCCGGTACGCCTGCCTCGGGTTTCTGGGTGTGACCGCGCTGTACACCGGGGTCTGGGCCTACTTCGCGCCGCGGGGGTGGCACGCGAGTTTTCCCGGGTTCGGGATGAGCTGGCTGCCGCAACTGGGGCCCTACAACGAACATCTCGCCAAGGACGCCGGGGCCATGTTCCTGGCGCTGGCGGCGCTGACCACCGTCGCGGTCCGGTCCGTGCGCAACACCCGGCTCGTGCAGACGACCGGTGCCGCCTGGCTGGTCTTCAACGTGCTGCACCTCAGCTACCACATGCAGCACCTCGGCATGTACGGCACACGTGACCAGGTCCTTAATGTCATCGTGCTGTCGGCGCTGGTGCTGGCGTCGGCCGTTCTGCTCGTCCCCGTCCCCGTCCCCGTCCCCAAAAAGATCGCAGCGCGAAAGGAAGGTTCGTCATGAAGGTCGCGGTAGCCGGCGGGACCGGGCTCGTCGGGCGGTACGTCGTCGAAGAGCTGACGGCGGGCGGGCACGAGCCGGTGGTGCTCGCCAGGGCGCGGGGAGTCGACCTCCTCACCGGTGCGGGGCTGGACGCCGCGCTGGCCGGTGCGGAGGCCGTCGTCGACGTCAGCAATCTGCAGACCACCGGCGCCGGGAGATCCATCGCGTTCTTCGAGAAAGCCGGGCGGAACCTGTCCGGAAGCTGCGCCCGGGCCGGGGTGCGGCACCACGTCCTGCTGTCCATCGTCGGGATCGAGCGGGTTCCCTTCGGTTATTACCAGGGGAAGCTGCGCCAGGAAGAGGTCCTGGCGCAGGACGGGGAGGTGCCGTGGACCGTGCTGCGGGCCACCCAGTTCCACGAGTTCGCCCAGCAGGTCCTCGAACGGTTTCCGGGGCCGCTCGCCGTCGTGCCCCGGATGCGTACGCAGCCCGTGGCGGCCCGTGAGGTCGCCCGGCACCTCGTCGGGCTCGTCCTCGGGCCGCCGCAGGGCATGGCGCCCGAGCTGGCCGGGCCGCAGGTCGAGGAGATGACCGACATGGTCCGCCGGCTGCTGAAGGCCCAGGGGCGGCGTCGGCTCCTGCTGCCGGTGAAGCTGCCCGGAGCCACCGGCCGGGCCATGGCCGGAGGCGGCAACCTGCCGACCGGTCCCGGGCCCCGGGGCACCCGGACCTTCGACGCGTGGCTGGCCGGGAATGGCGTACACGACCCGGTCGAGGGAGGGTGAGCCGCTCCGTGTCCCCCTCGTCCGGTGAACCCAGCAGCCTCGGTTCCCTCATGGCCGAGCGGCGCCGGCTGCTCGGGCTCGGATACCGGATGCTCGGCGCGGTGCAGGACGCCGAGGACGTCGTACAGGAGACGTACGCCCGCTGGTACGCCCTGTCCGAGGCCGAGCAGCAGGCCATCGACGTGCCGATGGCCTGGCTGACCCGGGTCGCCTCGCGGATCTGCCTCGACCAGCTCGCCTCGGCGCGCGTGCGCCGCGAGCGCTACACCGGCGAGTGGCTGCCCGAGCCGGTCAGGGGCGTCACCTGGACCAGCACGGGCGGCGAGGACGGCGGCGATCCCGCCGACCGGATCACGCTCGACGAGTCCGTGAGCATGGGCATGCTCGTGGTCCTGGACTCGGTCACACCCGCCGAACGCGTCGCCTTCGTCCTCCACGACGTGTTCGGCGTGCCCTTCGCCGAGATCGCCGGGACGGTCGGCCGCTCCCCCGCGGCCTGTCGTCAGCTCGCGTCGTCCGCGCGGCGGCGCCTTGCGGAGCGGCGGCCGGTCGTGGTGACGGCGGCGGAGCACCGGCGGGTCGTCTCCGCGTTCCTCGACGCGTGCGGGACCGGTGACCTCGACACGCTCGTCGCGCTGCTCGACCCCGCGGTCGAGGCGCGCAGCGACGGCGGCGGCAAGGTGCGCGCCGCCCTCCGGCCGATCGTCGGCCCGGACAAGGTGGCCCGGTTCCTGCTCGGGCTTCTGCGCAAGGAGCCGGGGATGGAGGCCGTGGAGGCGGATGTCAACGGCGCTCCGGGGGTCGTCGTGCGCGTCGCCGGGGCGACCGTCGCCGTGGTCGGGGTGGGCGTCCGCGGCGGCCGGGTCGGCGACCTGTGGCTCGTCGTCAACCCGGACAAGCTGCGTGCGTGGACCGGCACCGGGACCGGCACCGGCACCGGCACGGACGTCGGTTCCGGCTGAGGGGCCGACGGTTACTTCACGACCGCGACCGTCGTCCCCGCCGTGCCGAACTTCCACACCGCGTCCCCGTCCGCCGCCTTCATCCGGACCCCGCCCGTCGTCGCGCCCGAGGCGGGCGGCGGCGGGGAGGAACCGTCGAGGGCGTTGGAGAAGGCGACGTTGACGCCGGACGCCACGGCGAAGTAGACGATGTTCTCGATCTCCACGCCGTCACTGCCGGTCGCGGCCTCGCGCCGGGTGCCGACCGTGTACGTACCGGGGTCCGGGCTCACCGTCCCCTGCCACACCTTGAACGTGCGCCGGGACGCGTCGCTCGCGTCGACCAGCCACACGCGCTTCTGCCCGAGGGAGTAGACGATCCGCCGTCCCGTCCCGGAGCCGTCCGGTACGGCGACCGGAGCGGACTCGTCGGGCGACGCGGAGGGCTTGGGACTCGCCGAGGAGCTGTTCGACTCCTTGCTCGCCGACGCGGTCGGCTGGGGCCCGTCCCCGGCCTTGACGGCCAGCACGGCCACCAGCACCAGGGCAGCCGCGGTCAGACCGGTGACCCAGGCCCACGAGGGAAGCCGTCGGGCAGGCACGGGCACGCATCTCCTCAGCTCTGGCTCACCCCGTCGGAGACACCCCGTCGGAGGTCCGATCATCCTACTCCGACGGGGAACTCCCTCCGGAACCGGCGGCCCCGCCGGCTCCGGAGAACGGCCCTCTGCTCCAGGACCTGCGCCAGGACCTACTCAAGGACCTACTCAAGGACCGGCAGCAGCTCGGGCAGGTGCCCGTCGGAGACCGCCGCGGCCCGCTGCCGCTCCTCCGGCACCTCCCCGTACAGCGTGGTCCGCGGCTTCGCCGGGCGGCCCGCCGCCTCCGCCACCGCGATCAGGTCCTTGACGGACTTGTACGAGCCGTAACTCGACCCCGCCATACGGGAGATGGTCTCCTCCATCAGCGTTCCGCCGAGGTCGTTGGCGCCGGAGCGCAGCATCTCGGCCGCGCCCTCCGTGCCCAGCTTCACCCAGCTGGTCTGGATGTTGGGGATGTGGGGGTGCAGGAGGAGCCGGGCCATCGCGATCACCGCGCGGTTGTCGCGGGTCGTCGGTCCTGGCCGGGCGATCCCCGCCAGGTACACCGGCGCGTTCGTGTGGATGAAGGGAAGCGTCACGAACTCCGTGAAGCCGCCGGTCTGTTGCTGGATGCGGGAGAGCGTACGGAAGTGGCCGAGCCAGTGGCGGGGCTGGTCCACATGCCCGTACATCATCGTCGAGGACGAGCGGATGCCGAGTTCGTGGGCCGTGGTGACGACCTCGATCCAGGTCGCCGTCGGGAGTTTGCCCTTGGTGAGGACCCAGCGGACCTCGTCGTCCAGGATCTCCGCGGCGGTGCCGGGGATGGAGTCGAGGCCCGCCTCCTTCGCGGCGGTCAGCCACTCGCGGATGGACATACCCGTACGGGTGGCGCCGTTGACGACCTCCATCGGCGAGAACGCGTGGACGTGCATCCCGGGGACGCGTTCCTTCACCGCCCGCGCGATGTCGAAGTACGCGGTGCCGGGCAGGTCCGGGTGGATGCCGCCCTGCATGCAGACCTCGACCGCCCCGACGTCCCAGGCCTGCGCGGCACGGTCGGCGACCTGGTCGAGGGAGAGCGTGTAGGCGTCCGCGTCGGTGCGGCGCTGGGCGAAGGCGCAGAAACGGCAGCCGGTGTAGCAGACGTTGGTGAAGTTGATGTTCCGCGTGACGATGTACGTGACGTCGTCGCCGACGGCCGACTTCCGGACGTCGTCGGCGATCCGGCAGAGCGCGTCCAGCGCGGGACCGTCCGCGTGCAGCAGGGCGAGGGCCTCGTCGTCGGTCAGCCGGGTCGGGTCGTCGGCCGCGGTGGCGAGGGCCCCCCGCACGTCCGTGTCGATCCTCGACGGGACCATCCCGGGCGCCGCGGCCTCCCGCAGCGCGTCCCAGTCGCCGTACACGTGGTCGTAGTCCTCGCGCCGGTCGGAGGTGCGCCCCTCGGTGTCGATGGACGCGTGCAGATCCGTACGCCCCGACGACGTGAACGCCTCCTCGGGCTCCTGCCACGGGTGGCCCTCCACGACCGCGTCCGGCACGGCGAGCCCGGTCTGCGGGTCGGCGAGCGCCCGTACGTGCGGCAGCAGCCGCGGGTCCAGCCACGGCTCGCCGCGCTGCACGAACTCCGGGTAGACGCACAGCCGTTCGCGGAGCGTGAAGCCCGCTTCCGCCGACTGCTCGCGCAGCAGGTCGATCTGCGGCCAGGGGCGCTCGGGGTTGACATGGTCGATGGTCAGCGGCGAGACCCCGCCCCAGTCGTCGATCCCGGCGCCGATCAGCCGCGCGTACTCGGAGTCGACCAGGTTGGGCGGTGCCTGGAGGCAGGCGGCGGGGCCCATGATGTGCCGGGCCACCGCGACCGTCGCGATCAGCTCGTCCAGTTCGGCGTCCGGCATCCCGCGCATCGCCGTGTCCGGCTTGGCGCGGAAGTTCTGGATGATCAGCTCCTGGATGCCGTGGTAGGCCCGGGAGACGCGGCGCAGCGCGAAGAGGGAGTCCGCGCGCTCCTCGTAGGTCTCGCCGATGCCGATCAGCAGTCCGCTGGTGAAGGGGACGGAGGAACGGCCCGCGTCCTCCAGGACCCGCAGCCGGACCGCGGGCTCCTTGTCCGGGGAGCCGTGGTGCGGGCCGCCCGGCTCGGACCACAGCCGGGTCGCGGTGGTCTCCAGCATCATGCCCATGCTCGGCGCGACGGGCTTGAGCCGCTGGAAGTCGGTCCACGACATGACACCGGGGTTGAGGTGCGGCAGCAGGCCCGTCTCCTCCAGGATGCGGATGGAGATGGCCCGTACGTACGCGATCGTGTCGTCGTAGCCGTGCGCGTCGAGCCACTCGCGGGCCTCGGGCCAGCGGTCCTCGGGCTTGTCGCCGAGGGTGATCAGGGCTTCCTTGCAGCCCGCCGCGGCACCCTTGCGGGCGATGTCGAGCACCTCGTCGGGGGACATGAACATGCCGTGACCGGCCCGGCGCAGCTTGCCCGGGACGGTGACGAACGTGCAGTAGTGGCATTTGTCCCGGCACAGCCGGGTGAGCGGGATGAAGACGCTCTTCGAGTACGTGATCACGCCGGGGCGGCCCGCCGCCGCCAGGCCCGCGTCACGCACCCGCGCGGCGGACGCGGTCAGGTCGTCCAGGTCGGCGGCGCGCGCCTGGAGCAGCACGGCGGCCTCGGTGACGTCGAGGGCGACGCCGTCGCGGGCGCGTTTGAGGGCACGGCGCATGGCGTTCTCGGTGGGCCCGGTTCCGGAGGTCGCGGAAGTCGTCATCCTTCGAGCATACGATCGCAGTGATCAGGCACTACCGGTGTGCCGCGTCACAAACGGCACACCGGCGGCGGCCTGCTGCAAGCCCTCCCGCAAGTCCCCCTACACGTCCCCCCTACAAGTAGGGCGCGAACTCGTCCAGTACCCGCAGGACTTCCCCCTCGCCGGCCGGCGGCAGCTGGAGGACGACCTCCTCGATGCCGAGGTCCGCGTAGTGCGCGAGTTTTCCGGCGCCGGGCAGTACGGCGTACGGCACGACCTGGAGGGTGTCGGCGTCACGGCCCGCCTCGGCCCAGGCGGTCCGCAGCACGGGCAGCGACTCGGTGAGGCCCCGGCCGCCGATGGGCAGCCAGCCGTCCGCGTACTCGGCGATGTGCGAGAAGAGCTTGGGCCCGGCCGCTCCCCCGATGAGCGTGCGCGGACCGACGAGGGGCCCGCGCGGCTTCCGGACGGGCTTGGGGTACGCGTGGCTGGCCCGTACGGAGTCGAACCGGCCCTCGTACGCGGTCGGTTCGGGCGACCACAGGGCCCGCATCAACGCCATCCGGTCCCGGCCCAGCTCCCGCCTCGTACGCCACTCGACGCCGTGGTCGGCGGCCTCCTCGACGTTCCAGCCGAAGCCGACGCCGAGGGTGAAGCGGCCCCCGGAGAGGTGGTCGAGGGTCGCGATCTGCTTGGCGAGGTCGATCGGGTCGTGCTGGGCGACCAGGGTGATGCCGGTGCCGAGCGCGAGGGCCTCGGTGACGGCCGCCGCCTGGCCGAGGGCGACGAAGGGGTCGAGGGTACGGCCGTACTCGGGTGGCAGTTCACCGCCCGCCGGGTACGGAGTGGTCCGTTCCACGGGGATGTGCGTGTGTTCGGGCAGATAGAGCCCGGCGAAGCCGCGTTGCTCCAGTTCACGGGCGAGCCGGGTCGGAGTGATCGTCTCGTCGGTGAGGAAGATCGTCACGGAGATGCGCATCCCACATCTCTACCGGCACACGGTCCAGGTGTCCATACCGACCAGTCGGCATTCACAACCGCTCGCGTTCACATCCCGTCGTACGAGTGGTCCGTTCCCGAAAGCTGCCGATCCCCTTCCCTTGCCCCGCGGTTCACGGCTGAATACGAGAATTGCCGGTACCAGAATTGCCGGTACCACCCCTGCACCGCCCATGCACTCACGAGACCTGGGAGCAGCAGACATGTGCGAGGACGACCACCACGGCGTCGGCAGACGCGCCCTGTTCGTGACGGGGGCCGCCGCCGCTCTCACGTCGGGAAGCGTGAGCTTTCCGAGCGAAGCGGCCGACGCGGCCCAGGCCTCCGAGACCCGGACCGTCCGCGGCACCCTGCCCACCGGCTCGCCGGACTTCGTCTATCTGCCCGTCGAAGTCCCGTCCGGGGTACGGGAGATCAGGGTCGCGTACACCTACGAGCGGCCCCCCGTCCCGGCGGGCACCGCGGGCAACGCGCTCGACATCGGCGTCTTCGACCAGCACGGCACCGAGCTGGGCGGACGGGGCTTCCGGGGCTGGTCGGGCGGCGCGCGCACGGAGTTCTTCATCCGCGCGGACGACGCGACCCCCGGCTACCTCCCGGGCCCGGTCCGCGAGGGCACCTGGCACATCGCGCTGGGCCCCTACACCGTCGCCCCGCAGGGACTCGCGTACGAGGTCACCATCACGCTGACGTACGGCGAGCCGGGCGAGACGCTGAAGCCGGTGTACCCGCCGTCGCGGGCCAGGGGGCGCGGCCGGGCCTGGTACCGGGGCGACTGCCATCTGCACTCCTGGTACTCGGACGGCCGCCGCACCCCGGCCGAGATCGCGGCCCTCGCGCGCGCGGCGGGCCTCGACTTCATCAACTCGTCCGACCACAACACGCACTCCGCGCACGCCCACTGGGCCGACCAGGCGGGCCCCCACCCGGACGGCGAGCTGCTGATCCTGCTGGGCGAGGAGGTGACGACGAGGAACGGTCACGTCGTCGCGCTCGGCACGGACCCGGGCACGTTCGTCGACTGGCGCTACCGGGCCCGCGACAACCGCTTCGGCAAGTACGCGCGCCGGATCCGCCGGGCGGGCGGTCTGGTCGTCCCCGCCCATCCGCACGCCACCTGCGTCGGCTGCAACTGGAAGTTCGGCTTCGGCGAGGCGGACGCGGTCGAGGTGTGGAACGGCGCGTACGGACCCGACGACGAGGTGTCGCTGGCCGACTGGGACGGCATGCTGGTGGCTTCGGTGCGGGAGGGCCGGGGCGACGCGGAGAGCGGGAGGGGCCGGGACTGGATTCCGGCGATGGGCAACAGTGACGCCCACCGCGATCCCGACCCGGTCGGCACCCCGCAGACGGTCGTCCTCGCCGACGAACTGTCCCGCGAGGCGATCCAGGAGGGCATCCGCGCCGGCCGTTCGTACGTGGCCGAGTCGAAGGCGGTGTCGCTGTCGTTCTCGGCGACCGGCCCGAAGGGTGAACACGCGGACATCGGCGGCCGGTTGAGGGTGGACCGCGACGACCCGGTCACCGTCCGCCTGGAGGTCTCGGGCACACCCCGCTGCACGGTCCGTCTCGTCACCGACCAGGGCGTCCTGCACACCAGCGCCGTCCTGCCGGTGGCGGGCTCCGGCACGGTGGAGTGGCGTACGACGGCCCAGTACGCGGCGTACGTACGCGCGGAGGTTCGGCACGAGGCGGCGGCGGGGCCGTTGCCGGGGGCCCTGGCGGCGTTCACGAACCCGGTCTTCCTGGGCCGGTAGGGCGCTGGTTCGCCGGGTCGGCAGGGCCGGGCCGCGGGATTGCCCGGCCCTGCCGTGGTCAGGCGGTCCCGGTGCCCCGGGCCTCCTCGATGCGGGTCTGCTGCATGGAGGTGAGCCGCCTGACGAAGAAGACGGCCACCACGGCGCTCAGGACTCCGGCACAGGCGGCGATCTGCGTGTCGATGATGTCGGCCATGGCCCCGGAGGCGGTCTCGGTGCCGTACCAGTCGCTGAAGAAGCTGTTCGCGTACGCCAGGACGTAGACGATCCAGCACCACCACCAGGTGTGCATCAGCCAGCGCCCGGCGCCCCGGGCCCGCCCCGCCGTCGCCGTCCAGATGTCGTTGGTCATCTGCTTGGGCATGAAGAGGTTGACGAGCGGGATGAACCAGGCGCCGGCCGCCATGCTGGGCGCGAAGCGCAGGCGCACCGGCGCGAAGGCGTCGGCGTTGTTGCGCATGCGCTGGAACCAGAGCGGCCACATGACCAGCAGGGCCAGGCCGACCGCCGATTCGAGGAGATCCAGCGCGTCCGTCGCGAGGGTCAGCATCCCGTAGTCCTGGATGGCATCGGGGGCGGCCGCACCGTCCTGCGCGTCGAGCCGGAGATAGGTCTCACCCAGTACGGCACCCCGGATCAGCAGGGGCAGCGTGTAGAGGCCGAGCAGGAGGGACAGCCACACGCCGAGGCCGCGGGCCGGGCGGATCGGCGGGCGCGGCGAGAAGTAGTGCGGCGAGGGCTGCAGGCTGCCGGGCGGGGGACTGCCCACGTGGAGGCTGCCCGGCGGAGGGCTCTGCTGCCAGGGGGGCGGGGACGGGTTGTGGGCCGGGTCGTACGGGACGGGCGGTCCGAAACCCTGCATCGGGGCGGGTGCCGGGGCCTGCGCGGCTCCGGCCGCCGTGGCCTGTCCGGCGAGCGCGTGGCTCTGCAGGCGCTGCGGGCTCTGCGGGTCCTCGCTGTTGAGGAGTTGCACGGCGTGGCGGCCCAGCTCGGCCAGCACCTCGCCCGGCAGCCATGCGCCGCCGGTGTCCTCCATGCTCTCCATGCGCGCCAACAGCGTCTCCAGCGAGGGCCGTTGGGACGGGTCCTTCGCGAGACACCAGGCGATCAGCTGGTCCCACGGAGCGGGCACCCCCGCCAGGTCCGGTTCCTCGCTCGCGATCCGGTAGAGCAGCGAGTGGATCCCGCCCTCACCGGTGCCGAACGGCAGCTTGCCCGACGCGGTGTACGCGAGTACGGCGCCGAGGCAGAAGATGTCACTCGCGTACGTCACCCGCTCCCCGCGCACCTGCTCGGGCGACATGAAGCCGGGCGAGCCCACGACGGCACCCGTCATCGTCAGCCCGTCGGTGGACTGCATGGCCGGATCGAGGGCGCGGGCGATACCGAAGTCGATGACGCGGGGGCCGTCGATCGTCACCAGGACGTTGGACGGCTTGAGGTCGCGGTGCACGAGCCCGGCGCCGTGGATGGCCTGGAGCGCGCGTACGAGTCCGATGCCCAGGGCCCGCACGGAGTTCGGGGGCAGTGGGCCGTACTGCTTGTCCACCACCTCGGCGAGGGAGGGCCCGGCGACGTAGCCGGTGGCCACCCATGGGGTCGCCGCCTCCGTGTCGGCGTCCAGGACGGGGGCCGTCCACTCGCCGCCGACCCGCTGGGCGGCCTTCACCTCCTGCGCGAAGCGCCGCCTGAAGTCGGGTTTGCGGGCCAGCTGCTCCTGGACGACCTTGACCGCGACCGTACGGCCGCGGTCGGAGCGGGCCAGGTACACCCGCCCCATGCCGCCCTCGCCGAGTCTGCCGAGCAGTCGGTAATTGCCTATCCAGCCCGGATCGTCCGGGGCCAACCCGTCCATGCGTACGTCCTCTATCCCCGAAACCCCGCCGAATCGCCGCCGCATCACCGCCGACGCCTTCGCAGCGAGGATAGGAGATGGGACGGCAGTGGCGCGCGTGAACCCTGGGTCTGTCGGCAGTACTGTCCCCGGCGGGCCGGCGCCGTGTCTACTTCGGGTCCTGCTTCGGGTGGCTGGGTCAGGCGGCGCAGGCGGTGGCGTTCCGGGGCATCCCGGCGGTAAGCGGATACGCCTTGCGCCTACGCGCAACCCCTGCCTCGTACAGGGCGGTTGTGTGCTCGGGTGCGGGCGGAACGTCGCCTGCCGCAGAACATCGCCGTTCAGCTCGGGCGGGTTGGCGCCGGGCCACGGGACCGCGGCCCTGACGGCCGTATCCCCCGGGCGGGAGGGGGTGGGCCGCGGACCCTGGGTCTCCCCGGGCCCGTGATCCCGGACGGCGCGGACACCCCCTCCCACGATGGCGGGTCCCGCCCGTGTCCGGTACGGACTCCGGGGTTCCCGCGGCATGCCGCCTCCCACGACCCGGCGGTCACCGAGGGCGCCATGCGCCTCTCGGCCCGCTACCCGCTCCTCCCCGACGATGCGGTACGCCGATGAGGCCGGGGAACGGACACGGGTACGCGTACAGGGACGGGTGCTGGTACGGCGGCTTCGGCTTCAGGCCGTGTTCGACAGGCGGTCCAGCCACTCCGTGAGCAGGGCGCCCTCGGCCCGGCTGAGGGCCGGGGGCGGGGACTGGCGCAGGAGGGCGTTCAGGTGGGCGGCCGTGGAGGGGACACGGGGCTCGGACGGTTCCTGCGCCTGCTCCTGCTCCTGCTCCTGCGTCCCGGTCGTCGTCGCCATCACGTCCGGGGTGAACACCGTCGCGTGGACCGCGTCCCGGACCCGGCGCGACAGCGACTCGTCCGTGAACGTGGCCGGGCGGGCGACCAGCATCAGGGCCACGCCGACGTTCGCGGACATGATCATCTGGGCCGCCAGCTCTGGAGCCAGACACAACGTGCCCTGTGCCGCCGCCCGTTGCAGGTCGGTTGTGAGGATGCGGTGGGCCTCCAGGGCAGCCGCCGGGGGCGTACGCATGGCAGGCGAGTGCATGAGGCGGAACAGGTTCGGGTTCGCCCGCGCGAACTCGACGTGAGTGGTCCAGCCGTCCCGCAGGTCCTCGACCGGGTCCGTACCGGGGGGCCGGTCCCGCTTGGCCGCGAGGTACTTGTCCCAGCCGTGGTCCACGACCGCCGACAGGAGGCCCTCCTTGTCCCCGAAGTGGCGGTAGAGGGCGGGGGCGCCGACGCCGGCCCCCTCGCACACGGCCCTGGTCGACACGTCCCCGTCGGGGGACTGGGCGACCAGGGCCGCCGCCACTTCGAGAATGCGCGCTTTCGTACTCACGGCCGTGACGCTATCCGAGCTCATACGGCGGGCCGCGAGGAGGCTGAGGACGGCGGGGAGGCCGAGGACCGCGCGGAGGCCGGGGAGGGCCGCGGGGCGAGCAGGTCGTCCAGGCCGATGCGCGTCAGGAACTCCGCGCGGATGCGGTCCGCGACCCGGCTGACCTCCTCCGACCCCGGGGTGAAGGCTTCGGCGGGGCCGGTCGCCAGGTGGCCCGCGTTGTGGACGACCACGTCCAGCGCGCCGGCCCCGGCCAGGATCGTGGCGACTGCGGCGTCCGCGGACTCCTGGGAGAGGACGTCCAACTCGACCGTGCGCAGGTCGACCTCGTGCTCCGCCGCGTACACCGTGTGCCCGGCGTCGGCCGGCGCCCGCGCGGCGAGCGCGCCGAAACCGGAACCCGCCCCGGTGATGACGATCGTCTTGCCCATGACGGAACTCCTCGAAGAAGGGAGAGGGGAGGAGAGGGGGAGGCGTGGTTACGCGATGCCGCCGTTGGCGCGGACCACCTGGCCGTTGACCCAGCGGCCGTCCGGGCCCGCCAGGAAGGACACGACACCGGCGATGTCACCCGGCGTACCGAGGCGCTCCAGCGGCGGCTGGGCGGCCATCCGCGCGATGGTCTCGTCGTCCTTGCCGTCCAGGAACAGGGAGGTGGCGGTCGGACCGGGGGCCACCGCGTTGACCGTGACGTCCCGGCCGCGCAGCTCGCGGGCCAGGATCAGGGTCATGGCCTCGACGGCGCCCTTGGTGGCCGCGTACCCGGCGTAGCCGGGGAGGGCGAGCGCCAGCACGGTGCTGGAGAAGTTGAGGATGGCGCCGCCCTCGCGCAGCCGGCGCGCGGCCTGCTGGTCGACGACGAACGTGCCGCGGATGTTGGTGCGGTGCATGCGGTCCAGGGCGTCGAGGTCGGTGTCGACGAGCGGGGCCAGGGTCATGACACCGGCCGCGTGGACGACGACGTCGATCCCGCCGTACGTCGACTCGGCGGCGTCGAAGAGTGCCGCGACCTCGGTCTCGTCGGCCACGTCGGCCTGGAAGGCGAACGCCCGGCCGCCCGCCTCGGTGATCGCGCCGACGGCCTTGTCGGCCTCGGCCTGGTTGCCCGCGAAGTTCACGACTACGGCGAATCCGTCGGCCGCCAGCCGCTCCGCGCTCTCCCGGCCGATCCCCCGGGAGCCGCCGGTGACGATCGCGACGCGGGTGCTGGTGCTGGTGCTGGTCGTCCCGGTGCCGGCTTGCTCGGTCATGACGATGCTCCTCGTCTCGACGGGTGACGCTGCTCGCATCCCGATGAGAGCAACGCTAACACCAATACCGTATCGCCGCTACCCTTCGGCCGTAGCGTCGCTACGAGGGGACTTTCCGGACCCACTCGCACGCGGTGTTCCGGTCGCCGACCACGCCTTCGAGCCTGATGCATGCCGCACAGGCCGGACGGCCGAGCCGGGACGGACAGCGTCCCGATAGCCTCTGACCATGCCTGATTCCCATCACGCCGTGTACGAGGTCTGCTTCAGCCGCTCCCTGATCCAGGCGCTGGCGGGGGCCGGACGGACACCCCTCGTCGCCTTCCGCGTCGACGGCGAGGGCGTACTGCTCGGCGGTGCTCCGGCCCGGTACAAGGCGCAGACCGCGTTCGTGCCGTGGGAGGACATCACCTCGGTCGTGCTGTGGCAGCAGCGCATGGCCGGCCCGTCGATGACCTACGTCGGTGTCCAGCGACGGGCCGGAGCGCCACCCCTGCCCGGCATGAACGC
This sequence comes from Streptomyces sp. NPDC087844, assembly GCF_044742785.1. Classification (NCBI taxonomy): domain Bacteria; kingdom Bacillati; phylum Actinomycetota; class Actinomycetes; order Kitasatosporales; family Streptomycetaceae; genus Streptomyces; species Streptomyces sp. NPDC087844. The sequence goes on from NZ_JBIUVD010000006.1 coordinate 160,038, forward strand.
TGGACTCCGCCCGGGGCAGACGACGAAACTCGCGCCCCACATCGAGCACGACCTCTTCCTGGCCAGCCGTCCCGTCAACCGCTGGCGCCTCGACCCGCACGGCCTCCAGGCGGCCGTCGACGCGTTCGCCCCCGGGACACCGGTCCTGGTCCGCGAGTAGCCCGACCCCGAACGGCCTCCCCGAGGGCCGCGGTGGCGGGTGGTGTTCAGCCCGGCCACACCAGCGACTGAAGTTCCGAGTACGCGTGCAGGGCGTACGAGCCGACGTCTCTACCCACGCCGCTCTGTTTGAAGCCGCCGAACGGGGCCTCCATGTTGCGGCCCACCGTGTTGATGCCGACGCCGCCGGAGCGGAGCCGGCCCGCCACGCGGAAGGCGCGGGCCACGTCGCCCGACCAGACATAGTCGATCAGGCCGTAGTCGCTGTCGCCGGCCAGCGCGACGGCCTCCTCCTCGTCGTCGAAGGGGACGACCACGACCACCGGGCCGAAGATCTCCTCGCGGACCACCCGCATGTCGGGCGTGCAGTCCGCCAGGAGGGTCGGGGCCACGTAGAAGCCCCGGTCGAGCGGCGGGCGTTCGCCGCCCGCGACGACCCGCGCGCCCTCCTTGCGGCCCAGTTCGACGTACGACTCGACCCGGTCCCGGTGGGCGGACGAGATCAACGGGCCGACGACCGTGCCCGGGGATCGAGGATCACCCAGCGGCAGACGGCTCGCGTAGGCGCTTAGTTGGGACACCAGGCGGTCGTACACCGGCCGCTGCGCGAGCACCCGTGTCGGGGCCGTGCAGATCTGGCCGCTGTAGAACGAGAATGTGGTTCCGATGCCCCGGACCGCCGACTCCAGGTCCGCGTCCTCGAAGACGATCGCCGCGCCCTTTCCGCCCAGCTCCATCAGCTGCCGTTTCATCCCGCGCCCGCACACCTCGGCGATACGGCGGCCGACCGCCGTCGAGCCGGTGAAGCTCACCATGTCGACGTCCGCCGAGTCGACGGCCGCCTCCCCGACCTCCGCACGCGAGCCGGAGACGACGTTCACGACGCCCGGCGGCACCCCCGCCGCCTCCAGCGCCTCGGCCATCCGGTAGACGGAGAGCGGGTCCTGCGGGGCGGGCTTCACGAGGACCGTGTTGCCCATCGCGAGGGCCGGCGCGATCTTGCCCGCCGGGTTAGCCCAGGGGTTGTTGTACGAGGTGACGCAGGTGACCACGCCCACCGGCCGGCGGACGGCGAGCGCGCCCAGCACGGCGGCCCCGCCGAAGGGGCCCGCCTCGTTGATCTGCGGGGGCAGCGGCTCCTCGACGGGCTCCACGCGCGCGTACCGCTGGAACCGGGCCGCCCCGACCCCCACCTGCATCCCGCGCGCGGTGCCGGTGGTGGCCCCGGTCTCCGCCTGGGCCAGTTCGGCGTACGGGACGAGGTTGCGCCTGATCTCCCCGGCCGCCCGGTGCAGGACGGCCGCCCGTTCCTCCGGTGCCGTGCGCGACCACGTCCGGAAGGCCTCGCGGGCCGCGCCTGCCGCCGCGTGCACCTGATCCCGCGAGGCCTCCGGCGCCAGCCCGACGACCTCCTCGGTCGCCGGGTCGATCACCTCGTAGTGGCCGCCGTCCGGCTCCACCCACGAGCCGCCGATGAACAGCCCCCGCACGGAGGCAACCGGAGCGCCAGTCACTTCGTGCTCACCGTGCGCGTGTCACGGCCCGAGCGGAGCACCTTGCCGGGTACGGCCCCGGTCACCACGTCGTCGCGTATCGACTCGACGCCGTTGACCCACACGGCCGTGACGCCGATCGCCCTGGAGTCGAGGCGCGGGCTGTCTCCCGGCAGGTCGTGCACCAGGGTGGCCTTGCCGGCGTCGATCCGTTCCGGGTCGAACAGCACGAGGTCCGCATGGAAACCCTCCGTGATCCGTCCGCGCTCACGGAGCCCGAAGAGCTGTGCCGGATCGTCCGTGAGCATCTTCACCGCCTGCTCCAGCGTGACCAGTCTCCGGCCCCGCAGGCAGTCCCCCAGGAACCGGGTCGTGTACGGCGCCCCGCACATCCGGTCCAGATGGGCACCCGCGTCCGAGCCGCCGAGCAGCACGTCCTCGTGCCGCCAGGTCTCCTGGCGCAGGGTCCACGAGCCGGGGTCGTTGTCGGTCGGCATCGGCCACAGGACCGTACGGAGGCGGTCCTTGGAGCAGATCGACACCAGGCACTCGAAGGGTTCCTGGCCGCGCTCGGCCGCGATGTCCCGTACGACGCGACCGGTGAGCCCCTCGTTCTCCGCGCTGTACGTGTCCCCGATGACGTACCGCCCGAAGTCCGCGAGGCGGCGGAAGACGCCGGCCTCCTTGGATTCGGCCCGCCTCAGCATCTCGGCGCGGACCCCGGGGTCCCGCAGCTTCTCGATGCGCTCGGGCACGGGGAGGCCCAGGATCTCGCCCCAGCCGGGGATGAGGTTGAGGGCGCAGAAGGTGCCCAGCGACATGTTCATGGGCGTGAGGATCGGCATCGTGAGCGCCACGATCCGCCCGCCCGCCTCACGGGCCCGCTCGCTCGCCGCCAGTTGCCGTGGCACGCGCTCGGGCACGGCCGCGTCGATCGTCAGGACGTTCCAGTTCAGGGGGCGGCCGGCCGCCGCGCTCATCTCCACGAACAGGTCGATCTCGTCGTCGCTGAACTGGTCGAGGCAGCCCGCCACGATCGCCTCGATCTGGGTGCCCTCGCGCTCGCCCACCGCCCGCGAGAGGGCGATGAGTTCGGCGGGCCCGGCGTGCCGGGAGGCGACGGGCTTCCCGTCACCGTCGGAGTGGGTCGACGACTGGGTGGTGGACAGACCCCAGGCCCCGGCCTCCATCGCCTCGTCGAGCAGCGTGACCATCGCCGCAAGCTGCTCCTCGGTGGGCTGCCCGCCCACGGCCCGCGGCCCCATCACGTACCGCCGCAGCGCGCAATGCCCCACCATGAAGCCCGCGTTGACCGCGATCCGGCCCTCCAGGGCGTCGAGGTACTCCCCGAAGGTGTGCCAGCTCCACGGCGCGCCCTCCTCCAGCGCGACCAGCGACATCCCCTCGACCTTGGACATCATCCGCCGCGTGTAGTCGGCGTCCTCGGGCCGCGAAGGATTCAGGGGCGCGAGCGTGAAGCCGCAGTTGCCGCCCGCCACGGTCGTCACCCCGTGGTTCAGCGAAGGAGTCGCGTACGGGTCCCAGAAGAGCTGCGCGTCGTAGTGCGTGTGGGGGTCCACGAACCCGGGCGCGAGTACGAGCCCGGAGGCGTCCTCGGACGTCCGGGCCTCCTCGGTGACCGCCCCGACGACGGCGATCCGCCCGTCCCGTATCCCCACATCGGCGACGAAGGCGGCCCCGCCCGACCCGTCGACGACTCGCGCACCTTTGATCAGATGGTCAAGCACGACAAAACCCTTCTCTGCCTTGCGCCTTCTGGCTTACGGCGGGCCCCACTCACCAAGGGGCGCGGGGAACTGCGCGACCAGCCACGACGCCGCCGCACCCTCCGACGACGCTCAGCCCGCCGCCCTGAACCGAGTGGTCCGGTGAACAGGATCCGTATCGATCTTCGGAATCACGTGTTCCCCGATCAACCGAATCGTCTGCAGCGTCTCCTCCTTCGGCACCCCCACCGGCAGCCCGAAGGACAACTGATCGGCCCCGGCCTGCTCCCACCGCTTGCACTGCGTGCGCACCTCGTCCGGGTCTCCGCAGATCAGCAGCTCCTCGGCGATGAGCAGTTCGATGAACTCCTCGTTGTACTCCGGCAGCGTCTCGGGCCAGACGGGGAAACCCTCGGGCCGCGGGAACGTGTCGTGGTAGCGGAAGACGAGCGAGGGCAGATAGTGCAGCCCGCCGCTCACGGCGACCCGTACCGCCTCTTCGTGCGTGGGCGCGCAGACCGCCGTCGTCGTCACCATCACGTTGTCGTTGACGAAGTCCCCGACCGGCTCGGCCTCGACGACGGCCGTCTTGTACTGATCGAGGACCCACTCCATGTCGGAGACCTTCTGCACGCTGAAGCCGAGCACTCCGAGCCCTTTGCGGGCGGCCATCGCGTACGAGGGCGGCGACCCGGCGGCGTACCACATGGCGGGGTGCGACTTCCCGTACGGCTTCGGCAGGATCTTGCGGGGCGGGAGCTGCCAGTGCTTGCCCTGGAAGCCGACGTACTCGTCCTGGAGCCACATCTTGGGGAACTCGGCGATGGTCTCTTCCCAGATCTCCTTGGTGTAGTTCATGTCGGTGATGCCGGGGAGGAAGCCGAGGATCTCGTGCGACCCGGCCCCGCGCCCGCTGCCGAACTCGAAGCGCCCCTCGGTGAGATGGTCGAGCATCGCGACCTTCTCGGCGACCTTCACGGGGTGGTTGACCTGGGCCAGCGGGTTGAAGATGCCCGATCCCAGATGGATGCGCTCGGTGGCGTGGGCCAGATAGCCGAGGTAGACGTCGTTGGCGGAGAGGTGCGAGTACTCCTCCAGGAAATGGTGCTCCGACGCCCAGGCGTACTTGAAGCCGGACCTGTCGGCCTGGATGACGTACTCGGTCTCCTCCATCAGCGCCTTGTGCTCCGCGAGCGGATCGGTCTCGGCCCGCTTGCCCACGTATCCCTGTACAAAGAGCCCGAATTCCACGGAGGTTCACCGTCCCCTGTATCCGTCATCCGCCCGGCGCCAGCCGGACCTGACGCATCGTCAGATTGACCTGCCGCCGACTGTGGCACCGAGCCCGCGAGGCGTCAATAGCTGACGGGTCGTCACATGACGCTCACTCCCGCCAGCCATCCCCCGTCGATCACGAAGGGCTGGCCGGTGATGTAGGAGGAGTCGTCACAGGACAGGAAGAGCGCGAGGCGGGCCACCTCCTCGGCCCGGCCGATCCGGCCGAGCGGCACGAGCTTGCGGTACAGCTTGGCGACGGACGCCGAGGCCGCTTCCGCGGCGGCCTCGGCGTCCGTCGCCGCCGGATCGAGCAGGGCGGGATTGCTCATGGCGGTGTCGATCGCGCCGGGGCAGACGGCGTTGACGCGGATCCCCTTCGCCGCCAGCTCCAGCGCGGCGACGCGTGTGAGGCCGACGATGGCGTGCTTGCTCGCGCTGTACGCGCCGACGTACGCCATGCCGGTGAGTCCGGTGTACGAGGCGGTGTTGACGACGGTCCCGCCGCCGGCCGCCTCGATCTCGGGGGCCAGGGCCTTGATACCGAGGAAGACGCCGACCTGGTTGACCCGCACGATCTGCATGAACTCGTCGAGAGGGGTGTCGACGAGGGCGTTGAAGCGCAGGATGCCGGCGTTGTTGACGAGCCCGTCGACCTTCCCGTACGCCTCCTTCGCCACCGCCACCGCGGCGGCCCAGTCGCCCTCCCGGCTCACGTCCAGATGGACGTACCGGGCGCGGGCCCCCAGCTCCTTGGCAAGGGTCTCCCCCTGCTCGTCGAGCACGTCGGCGACGACGACCGCGGCGCCCTCCTCCACGAAGAGCCGCGCCTCCTGCTCACCCTGGCCGCGTGCGGCGCCGGTGACGAGTACGACCCGCCCGTCGAGCTTGCCCATGGGTACTCCTTGGTTGTCCTTCAGAGACGTGGACGCGCGGACACGACTTTGCTGACGCACCGTCACCGGGCGACGGACACACCATGCTCGTATCTGATGCCTCGTCAGACAAGGGGTCGGGGCCAAGGAGGAATCATCCGGCTGTCAGACGGCTGTCTGGGACGTCAGGCGACCCGGCGGAGAGCGTGCGAACGGGTCCGAGGCCGAGGCGCATGCGGGCCTCGCCGACGCGGGCAAGCGCGCAGGTGCGGGGCACGTCACCCCCGGGAGGCCGTCCGGCCGCGGCTTCCACTTCGGGGACGGCGACCATGATGTGCCCGCGCAGCTGCAGGGTGAACGTCTCCAACTCGTCGGGCGTGGGCAGCTCGGCGTCCTCTGCGAGCAGGCGGCGCGACCAGGGCGGTGCGTGCAGCGGGCACTTCACGGTCAAGGGGTGCGACTCGTACCTGCGACTCGTACCCGTCGGACTTACTCGTCGGTCGAGCCCGACCCGTGGCCGTCGGGCGCGTCAGCGGTCTCTCGCTCGATGACGAACGACCCCTTGCCGACGACCGTACGCACGTAACCCAGCTCAGCCAGCAGGACCAGTGTCTTGCGGGCCGTCCCGCGCGCGATCCCGAATTCCTGCATCAGTCGGTCCACGCCGGGCAGCGCCCGCCCCAGCAGGTACACGCCGTTCTCGATGCGGGAGATCAGGACTGCGGCGAGTTGCAGGTACAGCGGGTCCGCCGCGTCCGGGTCCAGTTCGTCTACCGGGCCATAGCCCGCCGGGATGTCCACCATGGGTTGACCGTAAGCGGCCAAGGAATTCCACACTCGTCCGTGTCATGGCATGGCATGCCATGACCAGGTTGCCCTAGTGTCGGGCAGGACACGAGAAGACCCCCGCGACGGATGCGACCCGTCCGGGGGCATGGCCACCAACTGCACGGAGTTGATGACGGTGAGCATTATCCACACGTTGCTGCGAGGGGTTCTGGGCCTACTCGCCCCCGGTACCGGGAGGCGGCGGGCTGCTCGCCACCACTGCCCACCGGCCGCAGCGTTCCGAGCGGCGGCACCCCGCGCCACCGCGGTCTGGCCCCCAGAGCCCCGCTCCCCGTACGGCCTGGCCGAAGCGCCACTCGACGGGGGCGTTTCCCCCCTGGTCCGCCCCTACCTCGTCGCCGTCGAGCAGGAGCGAGCCCGGCAGTCGCGGCGGCGGATCGCGCTCGTCCTCGCCACCGACTTCGGTATCGACCTCGACCGGCATGTCGTCGGCGCCGAAGGGGCGGTGGCGTGTTGAGGGCACGGGAGGCGGACGCGGCGTTGCCCGCAGAGTGCGCGCTCACCGGGCGGCCCGGTGACGGGGACCCGCACCGGCTCTGCCGCCGGACGGCCGACGTACCGCCGCCCGGCTCCACGGGCCTGCCGCCGATGTCCCGCCACCCGTGCTCCTGCCAGGCTCCGGGCTCGGACGGCGGGGCATGGTGAAGGCCGGGCGGTACCCAAAGGGCGAGGTGTCCCGGCTGACCATCCGCACGTACCAGGTCAGCCCCGACGGCGAACCTGACGGCCCGGTACGGCAGCGCACAGTCACGAGCAGGCATGACAGCGAGCGGCTGCCGAAGTCGCACGAGTGGCCCCCGTGCCTCTGCTTCCGCTGCCGGAGCGGCCGAGGCCCGGCTCCCAGGTAGCGGCCGCATGAGGGGCCGTCCGCCCCCGGGCCACGGGACGGACGGCCTCCTACAGCAGCGGTCCCACATCTGCCCCGAACGCCCTCATCTGGTCGATGAGCTCACTCCGGCTGCGGCTGCGGCTGCGGCTTTGAAACCGCACCTGGATCTGGTCCACGCCCGTCGCCCCGGGTGTGGTCACGGAGCCACCCCCGTCGAGCTTGCCCACGGGTTCTCCATCAGAGAGACGCTCAGCGCTTCCGCGGTTTCAGCGTGCGTCCGGGTCGTCAGCTCTTCAGTGCCGCGACCTCCCGTGCGCGCCTGGCCAGTTCCTGCACAGGCTGCGCCTTCACGTGCCTCCGCAGTTGGGTACGCATCGTCTCGAAGTGGTCATCACCGCGAGCCGATGAGACGTGCTCGTAGTCGTCCAAGAACCGCCCCCACGCATCACACGACGCGTCGAGATGGCCGTACGCGTACTGCCGTTGCGCCAGCAGCGCGTACGAGTGCACGCGGCCTTGCCTCTCCACCTTCGGCTGCACTCTGATCGACTGCTGTAGAGCTTTGATGCTGCCAGGTAGGTCACGCTCCTCGTACAGCACATGCGAGAGGTGAAACAGCCACGCCGTCTGGTCGTACCCGCCGATCACGTCCCGCCGGTTGTCCGCCTTCGACAGTGCGGCCTCGGCCTCCCGGAGCCGGCTGTGCGCCATGTCCCGATCACCGACCATGCTCGCCGCGTGCGCCTGCTGTCCCCGCAGAAACGCAACCAGGCGAGGCCCTGCGGCCGGCGCTGCCTCCGCAGCCGAGTCGGCAAGTTCCAACGACTTCGGCCCGTACCCGAGATTGGATGCCTGCAAGCTCATGCCGCGCAGCGTGCGGCAGTAGGTCACCTGGTCCTGTGCCTCACGCGCCAGTTTCAACGCCTTGACGTAGTAGGTCTGGCCGAGGCCATGGGCCTTCTCGTACATGGCCATCCACCCCGTCAGATACGTCAGGTCGGATGCGGCGGCGAGCATGTCGAGGCGTACCTGTTCGCTCGCCTGCGCGCGCAGCCACGGCCCGACCGTGTTGACGAGCAAGGCAGCAGCCATGGGTCGAGCGTGCCCCGCGCCGAGTTCGTCGAGGATGTCCGCGATCCGCTCCGTCATGGTGCGTACCGCCGCGACCTGCGAGGCACCGACACGGATCGTTCTTCTTCCGGGGCTGACCGGCTGATCCGCTGCGTACGCAGGACTGGAGAAGCCAGGGACGGCAAGAGCCGCCGAGAACACGCCTGCGGTGAGCACGCCACGTCGGGATGGGTCCATGTCCGCCCTTCCGAGGTCTACCAATTCCTCGACCGTGTCGGCCTGTCCGGAGCCCAGGACGGACGAGGTGGGCGTAAGCCCTGCTTCGGCGTGCGTGACGGGCCGGCCCAGCTCCGCTGAAATCGCCTCGCCGATCAGCGCCCTGGCCTCGGGTTTCGGACGTGCACCGGCGATCCAGTGCGAAACGCTGGGCTGGCTGTAGTGGAGGTCCAACCCTGCCTGCACGCCTAGGCGGTTCACACGCTGCGCGAGTTGCGTCCGCGTCAGTTTCGCCTGGTCGAGCAACCCCGCAAGGGCAGGGTTGGGTGTGCGCTTGTTCGCGGCCATGCCTCATCTCCCGACGGCATTCCTGGCGTTCACGGTCCCACCGGCTTCCAACGGTACCTGCGGAGGGTGACCGCGCGGTTACCTGTTCAGTGAACCCCGAACGATCTCGGCCTACCAGGGGGCCTCGCGTGACCATGACCGAAGAGCACCTGTCCGGCGCAGGCGGGAAAGTGCGCCCCGCCGTCCACACCGAGCGGCCCCTCGACGCCGACGCCGAGCGAAAAACGCTCCACAGCACCAAGCCGACACCTCCGACGCGACGAGTCGGCCCAGCTCCCATTCTGTTGCTGGCGAGCGAGCCCGAGTCAGCAAGAGCGGCCCGCACGTTCGTACGTGAATACGTCGGCCACCACGTGCCGGGGGCGAGCGAGGACCACGTCGAGACCGTCGTACTCGTCACGTGCGAACTGGTCACCAACTCCATCCGGTACGGCACCGAGCCCGGTGATCTCGTGCGCGTCGTCATCGACGCGGACGCCGGCCGAACCCGCGTCGAGGTCCACGACCCCGTACGGCGCCGCCCCCGCGCCCCGCCCCGAGTCCGACGAGCGCGACCGCGGGCGCGGCCTGCTCATCCTCGACTCCCTGTGCGCCGACCGATGGGGCGTGACCGAGATCCCGCTCGGCAAGGCCGTGTCGGCGGAGGTGCGGACGACGACGTACGCAGAGCCGACCCTCAGCCCCGCCCCGCCTACTGATCCGAATCAGGACCGAAGGTGCGTGGGGCGGTCAGCAAGTGCAAGTAACCATCCACATGCCATGGAGGCAGGCACATGACCACAACGCAGGAACGCCCCGCAGCCGACGCGCGAACGCTGCTCGGTTCGGACATGCGGGCCACGAGTACACGGGTGGACCGCATCGAATGGCACGACCTTCCACGCAACGACTCGGGCCGCCGCCGAGCGGCACTCAGGCCCGGTGGAGACGGCCGAGACGCGCCGCACGGGGTCATGTCCAGGCTCGCCTGCACCATCCACACGCGAGCAGGCCGAGACGTTCGCCCGGCGGGTTCCCGCCTACTGTGCCGCCGACCCCGCAACCCTGACCGTGTTCGCGTGCACCGTCCACGCCGCTTGGGAGGACTGGGAGCGGACGCGCCCCATGCCTCACCGGGCCGCCCTCACCGCCGCCGCCCGGGAGTGGGCCGTCCATCGCCAGGCTTTGCCGTTTCCATAGGAGGGCGCACCCCGTGCCAGGAGCCGCCTACAACAGCGGGGCGACCCCCGACCCGAACGCAGCCATCTGATCGGTCAGTTCAGCCCGGCTCCGCGACCGGAACCGCACCTGGATCTGGTGCACCCCCATGTCCCGGTACGCCCGCAGCGACTCGGCGACGACCTCCGCGGAGCCGGAAACGGTCCGCCGCCCCACGGCCCACGAGGGCCGCCCCACGTACAGCGGTTCGGTGATGGCGCCGACGGTGAGCGGCCGGGTCACCCCCGCCTCCTGCCGCAGCCGCCCGAGCAGAGCGATCTGCTCGGGCAACCGCTCCCGCGGGTCCCCCTGCGGCAGCCAGCCGTCGCCCTTGACCGCGGCTCGCCGGACGGCGGCGGGCGAGGACCCGCCGACCCACACGGGCACGCGTTCCTGTGCGGGCCGGGGTCGCTGGCCGAGCCCTTCGAAGTCGTACAGCTTCCCGTGGTGGGACGGGAACTCGTCGGGGCCCAGGGCCGCCCGCAGGGCGTCGACGCACTCGTCCAGCACCGCCCCGCGCCGCTCGAAGTCCGCCCCGAGCGCCTCGAACTCCTCCTGTACGTGACCGGCGCCGACCCCGAGGATCAGCCGTCCGCCGCTGAGGTGGTCGAGGGTCGCGTACTGCTTGGCGGTGGCGAGGGGGTGCCGCAGTCCGACGACGGCGACGTGGCTGAGCAGCCGCACGCGGTCGGTGACCCCGGCCAGGAAGGCGAGGGTGGCGACGGGGTCGTACCAGACCGTGCTCATCGCGGCGGCGAGGCGTCGCGGGATGACGACGTGGTCGCAGCTCGCGAGGTACGCGAAGCCGGACGCGTCGGCGGTCCGGGCGATCTCCACCAGATCGTCCGGACCGGCGTCGGCCTCCCACGCCTCGGCGTAGAGGGTGCTCTGCGACTGGACGGGGAGTTGCATCCCGTAGGTGAAGGCCGCGGCGTCGAGGGGTGCGGCGCCGGAGGACCCGGTGCCGGAAGACCCGGTGCCAGAGGACCCGGTGCCGGAAGACCCGGTGCCAGAGGACCCGGTGCCGGAAGGCCCCGTGCCGGAAGGCCCCGTGCCGGAGGACGCGTTCAACGGGCACCGCCCGGTCCGGACCACAGCCCGTCCTTCGTCAGGCCCAGCAGTTCGATCGCGTTGCGGCGGACGATCCGGTCCACGACGTCCGCGTCCAGGTGACCCATCTGGGCCTCGCCGACCTGCCGCGACTCGGGCCAGGTGGAGTCCGAGTGGGGGTAGTCGGTCTCGTAGAGGACGTTGCCGACGCCGATCGCGTCCAGGTTCTTCAGACCGAAGGCGTCGTCGAAGAAACAGCCGTAGACGTGCTCGGTGAAGAGTTCGGAGGGCGGGCGGTGGACCTTGTCCGCGACACCGCCCCAGCCGCGGTTCTCCTCCCACACGACGTCGGCGCGTTCGAGAATGTAGGGGATCCAGCCGATCTGACCCTCCGCGTACATGACCTTCAGGTTCGGGAAGCGCTCGAACTTGCCGCTCATCAGCCAGTCGACCATCGAGAAGCAGCAGTTGGCGAAGGTGATGGTGGAGCCGACGGCGGGCGGCGCGTCGGCGGAGGTGGAGGGCATCCGGCTGCTCGACCCGATGTGCATGGCGACGACCGTGCCGGTCTCGTCGCAGGCGGCGAGGAACGGGTCCCATTCGTCCGTGTGGACGGAGGGCAGTCCGAGGTGCGGGGGTATCTCGGAAAAGGCCACGGCCCGCACTCCGCGGGAGGCGTTGCGCCGCACCTCCCGGGCAGCCAGCTCAGGGTCCCAGAGAGGGATGAGGGTGAGCGGTATCAGCCGGCCCCGGGCCTCGGGCCCGCACCACTCCTCGACCATCCAGTCGTTGTAGGCGCGCACGGAGAGGAGTCCCAGTTCGCGATCCTCGGCCTCGGTGAACGTCTGGCCGCAGAATCGGGGGAAGGTCGGGAAACAGAGGGCGGACTGCACGTGGTTGACGTCCATGTCGGCGAGGCGCTGCGGGACGTCGTACGAGCCCGGACGCATCTGCTCGTACGTGATGATCTCCAGCTTGATCTCGTCCCTGGCGTAGCCGACGGCGGTGTCGAGACGGGTGAGCGGGCGGTGCAGGTCCTCGTAGACCCACCAGTCGCCGATCGGCCCGTCGTCGCCGGGGCCGCCCATGACGGGAGCGAACCTCCCGCCCAGGAAGGTCATTTCCTTCAGCGGGGCCCGTACGACGCGCGGCCCCCTGTCCTGGTACTTCGACGGGAGCCGGTCCCGCCAGACGTGGGGGGGCTCCACCGTGTGGTCGTCCACCGAGATGATCTTCGGGAAGGTCTCCATGCGTTGTACCGTAGCGCCGATCTGACGGGGCGTCAGCTTCTGGGGAGCGGTCTCCGGAATGCGGGGACCGCCCCGCGAGGTTGCGAGGACGGGGTGTGGGCCCTGTGAGGGGACGCGTGAACTTGGCATGGCGTCCTGTGATCGGTGTCTCCCACGGCTGACGCATCCGCCATGAACAAGGCAAACTGGCCTGGTTGTCATGACGGTTCGGCAGGGGGACAGCGATGGACGGTGTACCGCGAGTACCGGAGCAGTGGGAAGCCGAGGAATCGGTGGCCCTGCGCTTCAGCGTGCTCGGCCCGGTGCGCGCCTGGCGTGGCGCGCAGGCGCTGCCCACGGGGTCCCCACAGCAACGCGCGCTGCTGGCCGCTCTGCTGCTCCGCGAGGGCCGCACGGCCACGGCGGGCGAGCTGATCGACGCCCTGTGGGGCGACGACCCGCCGTCCCAGGCGCTGGCGGCCGTGCGCACGTACGCCTCACGGCTGCGCAAGATCCTCTCCCCCGGCGTGCTGGTCAGCGAGTCCGGCGGCTACGCGATCCGGCTCTCCGACAACGCCGGTGGCGGCGGCACCCTCGACCTGGCCCTGGCGCAGGAGCTGGCGGCCGACGCGGAGAAGGCGAAGAGCAGGGGCGACCTGTGCCATGCGCGCGCCCTGCTGAGCAAGATGCTGAGCCTGTGGGACGGGGAGGTTCTGGCGAGCGTCCCTGGCCCGTACGCGGAGACCCAGCGCACCCGGCTGCAGGAGTGGAAGCTCCAGCTCACCGAGTCGCGCCTGGACATGGACCTCGAACAGGGCTGCCACGCCGAGGCGGTCTCCGAACTCACGGCGCTCACCGCGGCGCACCCCCTGCGGGAGCGGTTGCGCGCGCTGCTGATGCTGGCGCTGTACCGCTCGGGCCGCCAGGCCGAGGCCCTGGCCGCGTACGCGGACACCCGGCGGCTGCTGGCCGACGAGCTGGGCGTGGACCCGAGCCCGGACCTCCAGGAACTGCAGCAGCGCATCCTCCAGGCCGACCCGGGCCTGGCCGAACCCTCGGCGCCACTGGCCCCGGAGACCGCGGCCACCCCGGTGCGCCCGGCGCAACTGCCCGCGACCGTCCCGGACTTCACCGGCCGCTCGTCCTTCGTCTCCGAACTGTGCGAGGTCCTCGCGAGCGCCGAGGGCCGCGTGATGGCCGTCTCCGCGCTGGCCGGCATCGGCGGCGTCGGCAAGACCACGCTCGCCGTCCACGTCGCGCACCGGTCACGCGTGGCCTTCCCGGACGGACAGCTGTACGTGGACCTGCAGGGCGCGGGCGCGCGGGCCGCGGCGCCGGAGGCCGTACTGGGCGCCTTCCTGCGCGCGCTGGGCACCCCGGACTCGTCCATTCCGGACTCCCTGGAGGAGCGGGCGGCGCTGTACCGCTCGGTGCTGGACGGCCGCCGGGTCCTGGTCCTCCTCGACAACGCGCGGGACGCGGCCCAGGTCCGGCCCCTGCTGCCCGGCACCGAGGGGTGCGCCGCGCTGGTGACCTCGCGGGTGCGGATGGTCGACCTGGCAGGCGCGCACCTGGTCGACCTCGACGTGATGTCGCCGGAGGAGGCCCTCCAGCTCTTCACGAAGATCGTCGGCACCGAGCGGGTGGAGTCGGAACGCCAGTCCGCGCTGGACGTGGTGGCGGCCTGCGGCTTCCTGCCGCTGGCCATCCGGATCGCCGCCTCCCGGCTGGCCGCCCGGCGCACCTGGACGGTCTCGGTCCTCGCGGCGAAGCTCGCGGACGAGCGGCGGCGCCTGGACGAGCTCCAGGCCGGCGACCTGGCCGTGAAGGCCACCTTCGAACTGGGCTACGGGCAACTGGAGTCGGCCCAGGCCCGCGCCTTCCGGCTGCTGGGCCTCGCGGACGGCCCGGACTTGTCCCTCGCCGCCGCCGCCGCGGTCCTGGACCTGCCCGTCGAGGACACGGAGGAACTCCTTGAGTCCCTCGTCGACACCTCGCTGCTGGAATCGGCGGCGCCCGGCCGCTACCGCTACCACGACCTGGTCCGGCTCTACGCGCGTGCCTGCGCCGAACGGGACGAACAGCCGCCGGGCGAGCGGGCCGCCGCGATGTCGCGCCTGCTCGACTTCTACCTCGCCACGGCCGCGGGCGTCTACGCCATCGAGCGCCCCGGCGACCGGCTGGTGGACCACCTGGAGACCACGCAGCACCCGGGGCTGACCTTCTCCGGAGGCAGCGCCGCGCTCGACTGGCTCTACACGGAGGCCGCGCCGCTGCTGGCGTGCGTACGGCAGTCGGCGGGGACGGATCTGCTGCGGCGGGCGGTGGACCTGTTGTGGGCCGCCAAGGATCTCACCGAGTCCGGGGCGAACTCGCACCAGTACGAGACCACGGCACGGGCGATGTGCGACGCCACGCGGGCCGCGGGGGACGACCGGGCGGAGGGGCGGGCGCGGACGGTCCTCACCGACGTCCTGCTGGTCTCCGGCCGCATCCAGCAGGCGGAGGACGAGGCCCGACGCGCCATGGCACTCGCGGGTGCCGCGCAGGACGCCACCGCGATCAGCTGGGTCGCCAACAACCGGGGCCTCATCTGCCTGCACCAGAGCCGGCACGCGGACGGCAAGGAGTTCTTCGATCAGGCCATAGAGCTTCTGCGGTCGGCCGGCAACCGGCCGTTCGAAGCGACCAGCCTCTGCAACCTCTCGCGCGCCCACCTGGGCATGGGCAACGTCAGCAAGGCCGTGGAGATCGCACAGCGCGGTGTCTCGATCCATGCCGAATTCGGCCGGACGGTACGCCTCGCCAACGGCCACTACGCCGTGGGTATCGCTCTGCACATGGCCGAGCGGCACTCCGAGGCGCTCGGCCACTTCTCCGAAGCCCTGGGCATCCTCGGGGACCACCGGCAGCGGCTCTGGGAGGGGACGACCCACTTCCGTATCGCCGAGGTCCATCTGGCCGCCCATCGCCCCGCCCAGGCGGCGCAGCATGCCGAACAGGCGCTCGCGCTCAGGTGCATCGGCGGTGACCGTATGCGGGGCAACGTCCTGACGCTCCTGGGCCGGGCCCTGTCGGTCCTGGGACAGGTGGACCGGGCCACGGCCTGCTGGAGAGAGGCCCTCAACCTCTACGAACAGAGCGGCGCCAAGGAGGCCGCCGAGGTGCGCGCCCTGCTCAGGCCTGCCGCGGCGGCCTGATCGAGGGGCCGCCCACCAGTGTGGATGCAGACGTTCAGCATTCGTTTATCTCCGCGCGTCAGTCTCTACCTGTCACACCGTCGCGTCGGGGGGCAGACGGTCTGACCAGGAGCCCAACCGGCTAGTGTGCGGCTCCGAACGCCCGTCCAGCGGCCCTCGGGGGAGTCTCTGGACGGGCGTTCTTCACTTGCCAACACGATCAGAGGGAGTCATTCCATGAGCGACAAGAAGAAGGACACGGCCGGAGCTCTGCCGGACGACTCGGTCAAGGACGAGGCCATCACGACGATGGACAACCCGATGCCGACGCCGACGGCCGGACCTGACCTCACCGCGATGGACAACCCCATGCCCACACCGCCGGCCGGGCCCGACCTCACCGCGATGGACAACCCGATGCCCACGCCGCCGAAGGACCCGGGCGTCGTCACGCTGGACAACCCGATGCCGAGCGGGCCCGCCAAGGGTGGCGTCACGACGCTGGACAACCCGATGCCGGCGCCGCCGTCGCTCGGGCTGGACAACAACTAGAGACCTTTCTCCCGACGGGGATCGGCCGCGGTGGCGCGGAGGGGGAGCCACCGCGGCCGAAGTCTGTCCGGGGCGCGATCCGGCCGATCGGCGACGTGCACCGTTTCGGCCCGGCAGGACGAAGCACCTGTACGTTGTCGGCGTCCTTCGGGCGTCCGGCCTTTCCCTCTCACCCAGGAGTCGGTATGACCCGTACGCAGAAGTTCCTCACGACGCTCACCCTGATGCTCGGCGTCACCGCCGCGGCCGCGAGCCCGGCACTGGCCGACAACTCCATGCCCGCGCCCGCGCCGAACGACACCGCGACCGTGACCGTGTCGGCAGCGCCCGCCGTCCCGGCCCCCTGACACCCGCCACCCCGACAGGGCCGAGCCCCGACCGGTGCTCGGCCCGTCGTCGTGTCCGGTGGGCTCGTCGTCGTGTCCGACGGGCTCGTGGGTCCCGGCCGGAAGTCGTTGCGAGCAGGTCCCGCCCCTCGCGGTGCCCGCCCGTACGCCGTACTGTGCGGATCACGATGACAGCGCAGCCCATCGAGCCCGGCAGGCCCCTCGTTCCCCGGCCGGAACGGACACCCGGCGCCCTTCGCGCGGCCGTCATCCGGGTTGCCCCGCACCGGCTCGCCGAGCTGGAGCGGGAGACCGACGGGGCCATCGGGGCCGCCGCGCGCACCGGCAGTCTCGGGCCGATCATCCAGCTTCTCGACACCTGGGCCGTCACCGTGGAGATCGCGAGGTTCCCGTCCACGGCCGCGCGGCTCCGCAAGGCCGAGCACACGGTGGGGACCGTCGGCCGGGGCGCGCCCGCGCGGCGCGGGGCCCGGGACGAGATCCATGCGTTGCGCGCGGCTGCGCGGGAGTCGCTTGCGCGGGGCTCAGCGACTGCGACGTAGGCACGTCGCACATCCGCATGCCGGTGGGGGCTGCTCACGCGGTTCCCCGCGCCCCCGCCCCTGGAGCGCGCCCCTGACGGGGCGCGCCGGGGGTCGGTGTCACGCGCAGAGTTCGTCGTCGATCAGGGCGTTCTGGGCCCGCTGGGTGGACGAGTCGGACGAGCCGTCACCGGTCGAGTTCAGGACGACGGTCCGGCGGCCGTCGCCGCTGATGCCGTTGCGGGTGGTGTAGCCGGGGAGGTTGCCCCCGTGGCTGTAGTAGGCGCCGCCGCAGGACAGCGGGACCTTCATCAGGCCGAGGCCGTAGCGCACGCCGGGCCAGCCGGGTTCCAGTTCCGGGGCAGGCACGGTCGTCTTCATCGCCGTCAGCTCCGCCGGGCGCAGCAGCCGGCCGCCGAGGAGCGCCTGGTAGAAGCGGGACAGGTCCGCCGTCGTACTGATCATGGCGCCCGCGGCGCCGCCCGCGGAGACGTTGAGTTCGGTGATGTCGATCGCCGGTCCCGCTTCCTCGAAGCTGGAGTAGCCGCGCAGATGACGGCCGGGGATCCGGGAGTCCGTCGTCGGGGCGAGGGTGTCGCGCAGGCCCAGCGGGCGGATGAGACGCCTGGTGACCTCCTCGTTCCAGGTGTGCCCGGTGACCTTCTGGATGATCATTCCGGCGACGATGTAGTTGGTGTTGGAGTAGCTCCACCCCTCGCCGGGCGCGAATTCGGGGGCGTACCGCATGGCGACGGCGACCAGTTGCTCCGGGGTCCAGGTGCGGTAACGGTCGGCCTGGTAGCCGGCCTTACTGGCGAACTCGGGGAAGTCCGCCGTGTAGTCGAACAGCCCGCTGGTGTGCTGGAGCAGCTGCCGTACGGTGATCGCGCCGCCGTCGTTGCCGTGGCCGGAGACGGCTCCGGGCAGCCAGTGCTCCACGGTGTCGTCGAGCGACAGGCGTCCCTCGCCGACGAGTTGCAGTATCACCGTGGCGACGAACGTCTTGCCGGCGCTGGCGATCCGGAATTTGTCACCGGGGCGTACGGCCGCCTGCGTGGCCTGGTCGGCGACGCCGCCGGTGGCGTACCGGGCACCTCGCGGGTCCGTCGACCGCGCCACGACACCGACGGTCCCGGTCTCCATGATCGCGTCCACGCCGGCCTGCAGCGCCTTGCTGTGCGAGGTGCCGTGCGCCGGTGTGACGGTGGCCCCGGTCGCGCCCGCGGCGGGCAGGGTCAGGCCGACGCCGGCCAGGACGGTCGCCAGGGTCACGGCCACCACTCGGGAGGTGAGTTCGGTGTTCATGGGTCGCGGGCTCCTCGCGTCTCGTTCCGGCCGTCGTTGCGGTGCGACCACCACGCTAGGAGCTCCGGCTGTGCGTCACGATCAAGCAGGCGGGCCGGTGGGCGGGGGTGCGCTCCCCCGCATGGAGGTAGCGCCTGCCGTACCGACCGGGCGAGGCCCATCCCAACCAGGGGCGCGGGGAACCGCGCGGCCGACCCCCACCGGCCCGCACCCGACAACCCGGCCGGAGCCACCCCATGACTGCCCGTCAGGCCCTGCGCCGCGCGTCGTCCAAGTACCTCAGAACCGCCGCGACCCGCCGGTCCACCTGGTCGGCCGGCGACAGGTCCAGCTTCGCGAAGATGCTGCGGATGTGTTTGTGCACGGCACCCTCCGTGACCACGAGCCGTGCGGCGATGGCCCCGTTGCCCAGCCCCTCCGCCATCAGCGCGAGCACATCGCGCTCGCGCGGACTGAGCCGCTCCAGGCGGGTGTCCTGGCGGCTGCGCGTGAAGAGCTGCGCGACCACCTCCGGGTCGATGGCCGTGCCCCCGGCCGCCACCCGGTGGAGCGCGTCCAGGAACTCCTCGACCCGCCCCACCCGCTCCTTGAGCAGATAGCCGAGACCGGTCACCCCGCCGCCCAACAACTCCGTGGCGAACGACTGCTCGACGTACGCCGACAGGACGAGGACCGCGAGATCGGGCCGCCGCCGCCGGGCCTCCACCGCCGCGACGATCCCCTCGTCGGTGTGCGTCGGCGGCATCCGCACGTCCAGGATGGCGACGTCGGGCTTGTGGGTGTCGATGGCGTCGAGGACGGCGTCGCCGGTACCGGCCGTTCCCACCACGTCGAGGCCCTCCGCGCGCAGCAGCAGCGCCAGCCCTTCCCGCAGCAGCGCGTCGTCCTCGGCGATCACAATCCGCATGGCAGTTCCACCTTGAGAGTCGTCGGGCCGCCGGGCGGGCTGGCCAGTTCGAAAGTGCCGTCGTGGGCGGCGATCCGGTCGCGGATGCCGGTGAGCCCGGAGCCGCCGACCTCTCCCCCCGAGCCGATGGCCCGGGAGGTGCCTCCGGCGCCGCCCCGGCCGTCGTCGGTGATGTCCAGGCGCAGCCGGCCGCCACCGCTGCGGACCGTGACCGCCGCCTGCCGCGCCCCGCTGTGCTTGGCGATGTTCGTGAGGGCTTCCGCCACCACGAAGTAGGCGGTCGCCTCCACGGACGCGGCGCACCGCTCGGGTGCCTCCACGTCGATCCGGCAGGGCACCGGGCAGCTCGCGGCGAGTCCGGTGAGCGCCCCGGCGAGCCCCCGGTCGGCCAGTACGGGCGGCAGGATGCCCCGGGCCACCGAACGCAGCTCGGACAGGGCCTGTTCGGCGGCGCTCTGGGCACGTTCGAGGAGTTCGTCGGCGCCCGCCGGGTCGCGGGCCACCATGCGGCGCGCGGCGCCGAGGAGCACGGTGACGGTGACGAGCCGGTTCTGGGTGCCGTCGTGCAACGAGCGCTCGATGCGGCGCAGTTCGGTGGCGTGGGCGTCCAGGGCGGCGGCCCGGGTGGCGGTGAGTTCCGCGACGCGCAGGGACAGGTCCGTGTCGGGCCCGGCCGCGAGGAGCAGCCGCCCCGGCCGGCCCTGCAGGCGCGCCATGCCGGGACCGAGGCCCAGGATGATGGCGGTCCAGCCGAGCCCCAGCAGCGCGGCGGCGGCCGCGTCGGCCCACGTCTCCGCGACCCCTATCCCCAGGGACGTACTGGTCGCGCCCTCCGGCAGCAGCCGCCAGTACAGCGGGAAGAGGCAGTCGCGCAGGGCCAGCAGCGGCAGCAGCAGGCCGCCGAGGCCGAGCAGCAGGCCGAGCGTGGCGTGGCGGGCCAGCCAGCGCACCTCGCGCCGCGTGGTCGGGTCGACGACGGCGAGCCGCAACGCGGTCGGCGCCGGGTCCGGGCCCATGACCTCGGGCCCCCACCGGCCGAGCCGGTCGCGTTCGCGTCCGGCGAGCGAGTGCAGGGCACGCAGGACGAGCGGTGCCATCAGCAGTCCGACGCCCACCAGGGACGTCACGGCGGTCACTGCGGCCCAGCCGAGGACGAGCAGCGCCATCAGCGCGGTGCCGAGTCCGCCGACGAGCTGTTCCAGAGCGGCGACGGCCGCACCGGCCGCCCGGACCGCGGTGGCCCGGGTCCCGGGCCTGTCCTCGCCGTCGTCATCGGGTGCGCCGTGCGGGGCCTGGGTCGGGGTCGCCATCCGCCCCTCCTCTCCCGCTCGTCCACAGCACCGTACGAGCGGCTTCCGCTCGTCCACGGCCCTGCGCGAGCGACTCCCGCTCGTCAACGGCCCTGTGCGAGCGACCGCTTCACTGTCGTGGAGGAGCGTAGAGGTACAGCCTGCTGTACCCCCACTCGGGCTGCTGGCGGGCTCGGCCGACCGGGGCCCTGATCCGTAACTTCGAAGTCACGACAGCGAGACCCGCGGCGAGAAGCACGAACCGCACACCGCGAACGCGAACGCGAACCGCCCAGGGTCCGACGAGCTCGAAGACTCCGAAGAGGGACAGCCATGACGACGACGGACCCCTACCGCCTCGACGGCATCGCCGGGAGCACGGACCCCGCCCGGCAGGACGCCCCCGGGGAAGGACTCACCTGGGACCGCTTCGTCCGTACGGTGCTGTGGCTGGTCCTGGTGATCAGCACCGTCGGCAACATGGCGGCCTCCTACAGCGCCGCCTCCACCGGTGTCCACCTGGTCTGCGGCGGGGTCACCGCGCTGTGCGTGTCCGTGCTCGTCGTCCGTCACCTGCGGGGCCGGCGATGAGCGGGGTCCTCGCGGGGGCCGGCCACCCGATGGCGGCCCCGCCCGCTCCGGCCATCGAGCTGGCGAACGTCAGCAAGACGTACGCGGGAGGCGTCCGCGCCCTCGACGACGTGTCACTGAGCGTCGAACACGGCACGTTCCTCGCCGTGATGGGACCCTCGGGGTCCGGCAAGAGCACGCTGATGCACTGCGCCGCCGGCCTCGACTCCCCCACCTCGGGAAGCATCCGCGTCGGCGGCCGCGAGATCAGCGGACTGAACGAGACCCGCCGCACCGAACTGCGCCGCGAGCACATCGGATTCGTGTTCCAGTCCTACAACCTGGTCCCCGCCCTCAGCGTCGCCGACAACATCACGCTGCCCCTGCGGCTGGCGGGGCGCGCCCCGGACCGCGACTGGGTACGGACGCTGGTCGAGCGGGTCGGTCTCGCCGACCGGATGGCGCACCGGCCCGCCGAACTCTCCGGCGGCCAGCAGCAGCGCGCCGCGATCGTACGGGCCCTGGTGGCGAAGCCCGCCGTCGTGTTCGCCGACGAGCCGACCGGCGCCCTGGATCTGCGCAGCGCCCACGAGGTACTGGGCCTGCTGCGCGAGCTGGTCGACGAGCTGCGCCAGACGGTGGTGATGGTCACCCACGACCCGGCCGCCGCCGCCCAGGCCCACCACGCGGTGGTGATGGCCGACGGCCGGGTGGTCGAGCGCCTGTACCGGCCCACGGCACCCGAACTGGCCGACCGTCTCGTCAAGCTGGGAGAGGTCTAGAACCATGCTGCGTCTCGCGGTCCGTATGGCAGGACACCGGATCACCGCCCTGCTGGCGGTGGCGTGCGCGGTGCTCGGCGGAGCGGCACTGATCACCGGCACGGGGGTACTGGCCGAGTCCGGCCTCCGCTCCCAGCTGCCGGCCGGACGGCTCGCCGGAGCCGACGTCGTGGTCTCCACCGACCAGAGCTTCCACCCGGCCGGGGACCTGCCGATCGCCCTCCCGGAGCGCGGCACGGTCCCGGCCGGGCTGGTCGACCGGCTCGCCGAACTGCCCGGCGTCACCGCGGCGGTCGGCGACGTCAGCTTCCCGGCAGCCGTCATCGACGCCGACGGGCGCGTCGTACCGACCGGGGAGCCGCGGGCGGCCGGTCACGGCTGGTCCTCGACGAGGCTGCTCACGGATCCGAAGGTCGGTGGCGCCAAGCCGTCCGGCGCCGCCGAGGTGGCTCTCGACAGGGCCACGGCCGAGGCCGCGGGTGTCCGGGCGGGCGACCGGGTCGAGATCGTCGCGGCCGGCCGGTCCGCCGCCGGGTACCGCGTCACGGCGGTGGTCGACGCCCCGGGCGCGGGCATCCTCTTCGCCGACCCGACGGCCGCACGACTGTCCGGCCGCGACGGCAGCGACGGCAGCAAGACGGGAGCGCGCGCCGGAACCGTGGACCTGGTCGGTCTGCGCACCGAGCCGGGCGCCGAGGACTCGGTGGCCACCGCGGCCCGCGAAACGATCAGGAACGCCGCCACCGACGCGGACAAGAAGGCGGACAAGAAGGCGGGCAGGAAAGCGGACAGGGGAGCGGACGGGGGAGCCGCTGTGATCGTCTCCACCGGTTCCGCCCGCGGGGACATCGCCTCCCCCGGCGCGGGCGCGGCCCGTTCGCTGCTGATCCTGCTCGCCGGTTCGCTCTCCGGGATCATCATGCTGATCATCGGGTTCGTGATGGCGAGCGCCCTGGCCGTGTCGATCGGCGGCCAGCGCCGCGACCTCGCCCTGATGCGGGCCGTCGGCGCGACTCCGAGGCAGATCAGGCGACTCGCCGCCGCACAGGCCTCGGTCATCGCCGCCGTGGCGGTCGTACCCGGTGTGGGCCTCGGCTATCCGCTGGCCGGGCAGTTCCGGCGGATGCTCGTCGACCGCGAGGTGGTCCCGGCCGGTCTGCCGCTCACGTACAGCCCGCTGCCCGCGCTCGCCGCCGTTCTCCTCCTGGGGCTCGCCGTCCAGGTGTCGGCCCGCGGCGCCGCGTGGCGCACCTCGCGGCTGCCGGCCACCGAGGCGGTCGCCGAGTCGCGCAGCGAGCCCCGTACCCCGTCGAGGATCCGGATCCGCGCCGGTCTGCTGCTGATCGTCGCCGCCATGAGCCTCTCGGCGGTGCCGCTGCTGAGCCGTACGGTCCTCGGCGCGGCGGCCACCTCCATGGCCGGCATCATCGGCGCGATCGGTCTGGCCCTGGCGGGACCGGCCCTGGTCCGGGGCATCGGTGACGCGGCGGCCCGGCGGCTGCGGCCCGGGGTCTCGGCCCCGACCTGGCTCGCGGTGGCGAACATCCGCGGCTACGCCCTGCGGCTCTCGGGAGTCGTCAGCGCCCTCGCCATGGCGGTCGTGTTCGTCCTGACCTACACCCTCGCCCAGACGACCGTCATGAGCGCCACCGCGCAGGACACCCGCGCCGGCACCCTCGCCCAGCAGAGCCTGAGCGCGCCCGGACTCGGCGGTGTGCCCGCCGACACCCTGGCGGACGTCACGAGGACCGACGGCGTGCGGGCGGCGGCCCCGGTCGGCACCACCACGGTCGTGTGGGAGTACGAGATGTTCGGCGAACCGGAGGTCGAGGCCGCCCCGGCGATGATCCTGACCCCGGCCGCGCCGGACGTCCTGGACCTCGGCGTACGGGACGGCGGCCTCGCCGGGCTCACCGGTGACACGGTCGCCGTCGACAGTGAGGTCGCCCGTTCCCGCGACGCCGGTGTCGGCGAGCGGATCGACCTGGTCCTCGGGGACGGCAGCCGGGTCAGCCCCGAGGTGGTCGCCGTCTACGACCGCGGCCTCGGCTTCGGCCCGGTCGCCGTCTCCCACGACCTCGCCGAGGGGCACACCACCGCCGGTCTCGACCAGAGTGTCCTCGTACGCACCGACGGCACCGACGCCGCACGGCGCAGCCTCGCCGAACTCGCCGCGTCCCGCCCGGGTCTGGTCCTGGAGCCCACCGACACCGGGTCGGGCGACAGCCTGAGCGACGCGCCGGCGACGGTCTGGATCAACCTCGCCACCATCGTCGTACTCCTCGGCTACCTGCTCCTCTCCATCGCCAACAAGCTGGTCGCCACGACCGCCCAGCGGCGGAACGAGATCGCCACGCTCCGCCTCAACGGCACCACCCCCCGCCAGATCCTCGCGATGATGCGCCGCGAGGCCGCCGTGATCGGGGTCGCCTCGCTCGCCACCGGCCTGCTGCTGTCCGCGATCCCGCTCGCGCTGCTCGGCATCGGCTTCCTGGACCGGCCGTGGCCCGCGGGCCCGGTGTGGCTGCTCCCCGCCGTCGCGCTGACCGTGCTCACCACGGCCTTCGTCACGGTCGAACTCCCCACCCGGCAGGCCCTGCGCACGGCCCCGGCCCACGCGCTGTCCGCCCGCGAATAGCGCACACCGCGTAGCACACCGCGTAAGCGACCGGGGTCCCGCCGAGAGAGGGCGGGGCCCCTCAACGCCGCTTGCGCAGCTCCCCCTTCATGACCTTCCCGCTCGCGTTCCGCGGCAGCTCGCCGACGAACTCCACCGTTCTTGGCACCTTGTAGTTCGCCATCTCGCGGCGCGCCCAGGCGATCAGGTCGTCGCCGGTGAGCGGGACGCCGGGACGGCGTACGACATACGCCTTGCCGACCTCGCCGAGCCGGCTGTCCGGGACGCCGATCACCGCCACGTCCGCGACCTCCGCGTGCAGGCCCAGCAGCTGCTCTATCTCCGCCGGGTACGCGTTGAAGCCGCCGACGATGAACATGTCCTTGATGCGGTCGGTGATCCGGAGGTTGCCGGCCCCGTCCAGGACGCCGATGTCGCCCGTGCGGAGCCAGCCGTCCGGGGTCATCGCCTCCGAGGTGGCCGCGGCGTCCTCGTAGTAGCCGCGCATGATGGTGAAGCCGCGGACCAGGACCTCGCCGGGGGTGCCCGGGGCGACCACCGTGCCCGCCGCGTCCACCACCTTCACCTCCGTGCCGGGGATCGCGCGGCCGGACGTGGAGGCGATCACGTCCGGTTCGTCGCCGCGGCGGCACATCGTGACGATGCCGCCGGCCTCGGAGAGTCCGTAGGCGGTGAGGACCGTGCCCACGCCCAGCTCCGCCCGCAACCGCTCCACCAGCAGCAACGGCACCACCGCCGCGCCCGTCACCACCAGCCGCAGGGCCGAGAGGTCGTACGCGTCACGGTGGGGGTGGTCCAGGAGGGACTGGTGGAGGGTGGGCGGGCCCGGGAGCACCGAGACGCGTTCCGAGGCCACGTTCGCCAGGACCGTGTCCACGTTGAACACCGGCTGCGGGATCATCGTCGCGCCGCGCATCAGGCAGGCGATCACGCCCGCCTTGTAGCCGAAGGTGTGGAAGAAGGGGTTCACGATCAGATAGCGGTCGCCCTCGCGCAGACCGGCCAGTTCGCACCACACGTCGTACGCCCGCAGGGTCTGCGCGTGGGTGATCACGGCGCCCTTGGGGCGGCCCGTGGTGCCCGAGGTGAAGATGATGTCCGAGGGGGCGGACGGGTCGAGCGCCGAGGCCCGTGCCCGTACCTCGTCCTCCCCCACCCGGTCCCCGCTCGCCAGGAAGTCCTTCCAGGTGCGGAAGTCGGCGGGGGCGTCGTCGGACAGGACGACCACCTGTTCCAGCCGCGGAAGTCCCGGCAGGGGGCCCGCGACGCGGTCCTCGTCGGCCGGTCCCGCGGACTCGGCGCAGGCCCGCCGCAGGGAGGCCACGTACGAGGTCCCCAGGAACGTGCCCGTCACGAACAGCAGCTTCGCGCGGCTCCGGGCCAGTACGTACGCGGCCTCCGTTCCCTTGAAGCGGGTGTTCAGCGGGACGAGGACCGCGCCCGCCGACACCGCGCCGAGGGCGGACGCCATCCAGTCCAGGGTGTTGGGCGCCCAGATGGCCACCCGGTCGCCGGGCTCCACGCCGTTCGCGACGCAGGCCGCCGCCGCGCGTTCCACCCGGGCGCCCAGCTCCGCGTACGTGACGCGGGTACGGCCGTCGACGACCGCCTCCACGTCCGCGTACCGCTCGGCCGCCGCCCGCACGAGCCCCGGGATGGTCTCCCACTCCAAGTCACCGCGCACAGCGGGCCTCCCCTCCACCGATCAGCCGGCCGACCGCTAGGGGGCTTCTGATGGATCTCCGCGGCGTCGCGACGCCCGGCACGCACTCTCGCCGCACCGGGCACAGACCCAAGTACGTCCAGTACGCGGGACTGCGCCCGGCACACCGAGAGCACGCACCGGACGCCGCTCCTTCCCCACGGAGATCCATCAGAAGCCCCCTAGCTGACTACCCGTCAGATTAGCGGTAGCCTGACGCCCTGTCAGCATTCGTGGACCAGCGTGGAGGTGCGTCCATGGCACGGGCAGGGGCGGGCACAGGGGCAGGCACCGGGGCAGCGGGGCTCAAGGACGCGACCGCCGTCGTCGGGATCGGGCAGACGCCCTTCGCCAGGCAACTCCCCGACAGCGAGAAGGCTCTGGCCTGCCGGGCGATCCTCGCCGCCCTCGACGACGCGGGGATCGCGCCGACCGAGGTCGACGGGCTCGCCTCCTACACCATGGAGGAGACCGACGAGGTCGAGGTCGCCAAGGCCGTCGGGTTCGGCGACCTGAGCTTCTTCGGCAAGGTCGGCTTCGGGGGCGGCGGTTCGTGCGCCACCGTCGCGCATCTGGCGTCCGCGGTGGCCACCGGACAGGCGACGGTCGGAGTCGCCTGGCGCTCACGCAAACGCGGCAGCGGACCACGCCCGTGGAAGAACACCGCCGTCCAACTCCCCACCCCCGCCCAGTGGACCCGCCCCTTCGGCCTCCTGCGCCCCGCCGACGAGATAGCCATGCTGACCCGCCGCTATCTGCACGAGTACGGGGCGACCCGCGACCACCTCTTCAACGTCGCCCTCGCCTGCCGCAACCGGGCCAACCAGAACCCCGCCGCGATGATGTACGAGCGACCGCTGACCCGGGACATGTACATGACCTCGCGCTGGATCAGCGAGCCGCTCTGCCTCTTCGACAACTGCCTGGAGACGGACGGGGCGCTGGCCTGCGTGGTCGTCTCCGCCGAACGCGCCCGCGACTGCCGCCGCCGGCCCGTGTACGTGCACTCCGCCGCCCAGGGCCTGCCCGCCCAGCACCACGGAATGGTCAACTACTGGAACGACGACCCCCTGACGGGCCCCGCCTGGACGGCCGCCCGCCATCTCTGGAAGCACGCCGACTTCACCCCGGAGGACGTGGACGTCGCCCAGATCTACGACGCGTTCACCCCTCTCGTCCCGCTCTCCCTGGAGGGCTACGGCTTCTGCGGCCGGGGTGAGGGCGGCGCGTTCACGGAAGGGGGCGCCCTGGAGATCGGCGGCCGGCTGCCGCTGAACACGAGCGGCGGCGGGCTCTCGGAGGCGTACGTCCATGGCTTCAACCTCATCAACGAAGGTGTGAAGCAGCTCAGGGGAACCAGTACGGCGCAGGTGCCGGGCGCGGCGACCTGCCTGGTGACGGCGGGCGAGGGAGTCCCGACGTCGGCGCTGCTCCTGAGGAACTGAGGAACCGAGGAACCGAGGAACCGACCGAACCCCGAAGCCTGTCAGGCAACCGAGGAGCCCACATGCTCACACCTGTGGTGGACGACGACGGCGCCCCCTTCTGGGAATACGCGGCCCGGGGCGAGCTGCGCGTCCAGGCCTGCGCCGGGCGTGCCTGCGGCGAGCTCCGTTTCCCGCCCCGCCCCTGCTGCCCGCACTGCCACTCCTTCGACAGCGAGTGGCGCAGGATGAGCGGCAGAGGACGTATCTGGTCGTACGTGATCCCGCACCCCCCGCTCCTGCCGGACTACGCGGCACTGGCCCCGTACAACGTGATCCTCGTGGAGCTGGTGGAGGCCCCTCGGATCCGGCTGGTGGGGAATCTCGTCAGCGGCCCGGACGCACCGCTCAACTCGGTGGCGACGGACCGGATCCGGATCGGCGCGCGGGTACAGGTGACGTTCGGCGGCGACGGTGCGGACGGCGGGGACGGCCTCCGGCTGCCGCGCTGGACGCTGGAGCGGCCGTGACTCCCCTGCGTACCACCATCGACAAGGACACGGGCGTCGCGGTGGTCACGCTGGACCGCCCGGACCGCCTGAACGCCATGGACCTGGACATGACGGCCCGCCTGAGAGCGACCTGGGGAGAGTTCCGCTTCGACGACTCCGTACGGGCGATCGTGCTGACCGGTGCGGGCGACCGCGCCTTCTCGACGGGCCTCGA
This sequence comes from Streptomyces sp. NPDC087844, assembly GCF_044742785.1. NCBI lineage: Bacteria > Bacillati > Actinomycetota > Actinomycetes > Kitasatosporales > Streptomycetaceae > Streptomyces > Streptomyces sp. NPDC087844. Next base: position 188,298 of record NZ_JBIUVD010000006.1, read on the forward strand.
CCGGGACGCGCAGGTTCCGCAGCCGGGATCGCCGTACATGCTGGACGATCCACTCGTCGCGGTCGGCCCGAAGGCGGCCGGCCTGTGGAAGCCGGTGATCGCCGCCGTGAACGGGATGGCGTGCGGCGGGGCGTTCTACCTGCTCGGCGAGGCGGACTTCGTGATCGCGGACGAGAGCGCCACGTTCTTCGATCCGCACACGACGTACGGCATGGTCAGCGCGTACGAGTCCGTGTACCTGGCCCAGCGGACGCCGTTCGGGGAGGTGGCCCGCATGGCCCTGATGGGCACGGCCGAACGGGTCTCCGCGCGGCGGGCGTACGAGGTGGGGCTGGTGTCGGAGGTGACGGCGCGGGGGGAGTCGGTGACGGCGGCGGTGCGCTGCGCGGCGGTCATCTCGTCGTATCCCCCCGCGGCGGTACAGGGTACGGTCCGGGCGCTCTGGTCCGCGCAGGAGGCCACGCGTTCGACGGCGCTGTCACAGGCCCCGCACCTGATCGCCCTGGGCAACCTGCCCACCGAGTCCCAGGCGAACCTGTTCGGCACCCGCCGCCCGAACTTCCGAACCCGCTGAAACCCACCGCGGATCGGATGCCGTCCCGCACGGGTGGCACAGGGAGTGAAGGGGACACCGTGCAGGGCCAGTGGCAGCGGTAGATGTCCAGCGGCGGGCACCGCCGCTTGCTCTACGAGGCCAACCGGGACGACGCGGAACAGCTAGTTCGGTGGGCCGGTTCGGCGGTGCTCCCACGCGCTCGATGGTCTCAAACTGTGATCGTGGTCGCCCCGGCCGACGAAGTGATCCCTCGTTCTGCTCCGTACATCTTCCACCACGGCGGTCTCGGACGGGTGGCGTCTACGCGCCGACCCGGGATTCGTCCTGGTCGGCGGCGACTGCTCGGAATGCGTCAGCCAGGGCCTGCGGTCCGAGGAGCATCAGAGCATGGAGTGCGCTGATCGCACGGCCGGTGTCCCACCCGTCGGCCGTCGGAGTGCGGAACGGCGTAACGGTGATGCCGCATGAGGTGAAGAGGCCGGTCTCCAGGTATCTCATGCCGCCGGCCCCGCACAGATACGACCTTGCCTCGGTGACTGCGGCCAGGTCAGCGAGCCGCTGTGAGCGCCCCAGCCGGGCCTCCAGCCGGCTGCTGCGGAGGACCTGGCCCCTCCAGCCGAGCAGGTCCAGCAGGACGTGCGTGGACGCCTCGGCGATCTCGGCGGTCTTGTCGGTGGTGGCGAACAGGTCAAGCACCGGGACCATTGCCTGGTCGAGGGCGGGCCAGTGCGGGCTGGATCCCATGTACTGCCAGAGCATCTGCCTGGTCCGCCGGCAGGACCGCATGGGATCGACGATCAGAGCGTTCCTGATGGCCGTCCGGCGGCCACCGGGAAGGTGGGTGGGGATGGACAGCCACTGTCGTTGGAACGGATCGCCGAGGGCTGCCAGGCGGGCCCGGTGCTGGTAGTCGCGGCGGGTGAACTGGACGTCGTCCAGAACGATCCAGTAGTCCGCCGCGAACAGCTTGGCCAGGGTGGTCAGCCGAGGGAAGAGGTTCGGCTGGTGAATCGCGCACAGGCCGCCCGGCGGCGGCAGCTCAAGACTTGATGAGACGGCTGTCGAAGCCGTCGGCGAGGAGGGATTCGTAGGCGGCATGCACGTCCTCCGGGACGTCCTGGGCGATGGCGAAGCCGAGCTTGGGATACTCGATCACCCGCTGGAGGTCGCCGACGAGCATGTCCAGGACGAGTTTCTCGTCGCCGATGCTCTTGAGGTAGTCGTCGATCTGCAGTGGCTCCGAGGCACAGACGATCTCGATCTCAGGCCACAGCTTGCGGGCGGTGGCAAAGGAGCGTCGCTCCATATAGGGCTTGGAGACCAGCAGCACCGTCTTCGGTGCGATCCCAGCGGTGGCGAGTACGGCACGTGACAGAGTGATGTTCTGGCCGGTGTTCCGGGCATTGGGCTCCAGCAGGATCGCCGAAGCGGGGACGCCGAGTTCGATGGCATGCTCACGGAAGTGCACAGCCTCCCCGCGCGGGAACACCTCGGTGGTGGTGGGACTGTTGCCGCCGGTGAAGACCAGGCGCGGGAAGAGCCCGGCGCGATACAGCTCGGCGGAGAACGCGGCCACTCCGAGATCGTGGCTACCCAGGCCGATCGCCGCGTCGGCGGGCCGGGTCTCGTGGTGCATCTGGTGGTAGTCCCAGATCAACTTGGCCTGCTGCCACTGGTCCTCGGTGAGTGCCTGCTGGTTGTCGCTCACGCGTGTTTCTCCCTGGTCACCATTGCCGGGGCCCGGCCGGCCCCTCGCTCATGGCCTTGATGCCCTCGATACTGCGCAGTTGATGCACGAGTCCGTACTGCGCGGCCACCTTGGCGGCCTTGTCGAGGACGAGAAGTCCATCATCGCGGGTGTCCCGGTCGGAAAGCAGGATGTGACCGTGGGCGGTGTCCAATCGCACGCGTTGCATAGGTGAGTCCGTTGCCTGGCTGCTGCGGGCGATGTCGATGAAGTGCAGGGCGCCAGTGAGATCGCCGGCACCGCGGTGGGCGAGGGCGAGCTTCTGGTGGGCCACCGACCAGTCGTCGGGCTCGGCCAGGTCCTCGAACTCGCGGGTCGCCGCCTGCATGACGCGGGCCGCGTAATCGTGGTTGCCGTCCTTGCTCAGCGCGGTCCCCACCCACAGCCGGGCACGGGCCCGGTCACGGTGCGAGAGCCGGTCGTCGACGGCCAGGGTCTCGTAGTGGCGGGCGGCGACCTCCAGCTTCCCGGACATCTCCGTGACCACCGCCAGCGACAGGTCGAGCTGGGCGACGCGGCGGGGAATGTCGAGCTGGGTGAAGACCGAGCGGGCACCGGCATAGGAGTGCTGGGCCGACAGCGGCCCGAGCACGGCGCCCTGGTCGCGCTGAAGGTCGCCGAGCAGGGTGGCGGAGCGGGCGAACAAATACAGGCCTTTGTCGTCCAACTCCGGCGGTTTCCACCGGTTGATCCACCGGGTCAGCAGGCTGGAGGCGAAGGTGAAGTTCTGGCGGGAGAGCGCGACCGCGGTCCGGTCCAGGTCGTCGGTCCACGACTCGTAGTCCCACATCCGGGGTCCGCAGATGGTGACCCGCCGCCCCGGCCCTGCGGCGGTGGTCCGGCCGCTCTCGGACAACAGTGTCTCGAACCGCAGGTGGACGGTGGCGTCCGCGCGGGCGAGCGCGGTGTCGAGGATGGCCTGGGTGTCCGGGCGGGGTTCGGTGGCGGCGGCGAGCTTGTCCCACTTGGAGACGGTGCGGACGGCGACGCCAAGGTGTTCGGCGAACGCGCGCACGCTCATCCGTAGCGCGAAACGCAGAGCATGAGCCTCCAGGCCGCTCCAGTGATGCACGGTCGCCACGCGTTGCTCCCTTCCTGGACGTCATGGAAGCACGGAGCCTGCAAGGCGGGGGACACAAGTGCAACGGAAGTACAACACACGGTCATTTACCGAATGTCGAGTCTGCTTCACGCTCGATGTCAGGGGACGAACCCGCAGGCCGAGGCCCCCCACACAGCCCCCTCCGACTCTTCTTGGACGGTCACGAGCATGGAACCCCTCACGGAGCATCGCAGCGTCAATGGTCCGGTCGTTTACGGTTTCCTGCGGCTGGTCAACGTCCCTGCCCGGGAGATCGCCCTGTCCGCGTCGCTGGCCGAATACTGCCGTCAGCACGAGGTGCTGCTGTCGGGCGTCTTCACCGACCGCACGGCCACCGGCGGCCCGGCCTCGGCGTCGTTCACCGGGCTGATGGACGTTCTCGTGCTGCCCGACGCCTACGGCGTCGTGCCCCAGCTGCCTCCCACCTGGGGCCGAAGGCGATAGCGGCCCAACGGGAAATGCGACTGGAAGTGGCCGGGGCCCGGCTGCTGCTGGTCCGCGGACCCCGCAAACCCCGCTCGGCCTGCCGCTGGCGGCCCAGCCCGTCCGGCAGCCCTTCCAAGCGCCATAAGCCGGGGTTCGCTCCGGTCCTGGACACCGAGACGTAAGGCTCACCATGCTCGACCCCACGCAGCAGTTCTTCGCCGCGACACCCGAATCGGTTGGGCACGCCCGCGACTTCGCCCGGAAGACCCTGTCCTCCTGGGTGCTGTCCGCCCTTGGCGAGGACATCCGGCTCTGCGTCTCGGAGCTGGTCTCCAACGCACTCGCTCACGGCACCGACCCCGGACATGGCTTCCTGGTCAGAATCGAAACCGACAGCGACTTCGTACGCCTGGAAGTACACGACAGCCGGAGCAACCGCCCCACGGTCCGGCACCCGGCCGACACAGAGGTCTCCGGGCGGGGCCTTCTGCTCGTCGAGGCGCTCTCCGACGACTGGGGCGTCGAGGACCGTCGGCCATTCGGCAAGGTCGTCTGGTCCCGTTTCAAGGCCGGGGGGACAACGTGCTGACCCGCCCTTCGACCCTGACCCGCCCTGGCCTTCGACCGGCTGCCGTCCGGTCTCGCCCTCGCTACCTGAACCACCGGCCTACCCATGCACGGCCCGCACTCTCCGTAAAAGGGAACTGCCATGGAATCCTTCGAACGCGCCCGGCTGGACACCTACTTCGCCAAGATCGCCGCCCAGTTCGCCCCCGCCGAGCAGGCCACGTCGTTCCTGGTCACCCACCTGCTGCCCGAGCGGCCCGGTTTCATCCGCGCGGTCGCCTCCCTCTCCAGGCTGCGGGCGGTGCTGCCCAAGCCGAAGTCCATCAGTCCAGCCGCCCAGCGCGAGGTCGAGCAGACCTTCCCGGTCGACGCCCTGACCCGCGAATTGTTCGCCGAGACCGACACCGCGCTCGACTACTTCGAGTCCCGGGCCGCCGGTGAGCCGGTCGCACTGCTTGACGTCGGCGGTTACTTCGCTCCGACCCTCGTCGCCCTGCACGGACGCTTCTCCGGCCAGATCGCGGGGGTGATCGAGGACACCGAGAACGGCCACCGCCGTTACGAGGGCCTTGACAAGCTGCCCTGCCCGGTCATCTCGGTCGCCCGCTCGCCGCTGAAGGACCCCGAGGACTTCCTCGTCGGCCAGTCCGTGGTCTTCTCCACCGAGGCCGTAATGCGCGGACGCGGCGACATCCTGCACGGACGGCCCGCCCTGGTCATCGGCTTCGGCAAGCTCGGCTCCAGCATCGCCCGGCTGCTGCACGCCAAGGGCGTCCAGGTAACCGTCTTCGACATCGACCCCGTCCGCCGCACCCAGGCCCTCTCCCAGGGCTTCGCAGTCGCCCGCGATCGTGAGAGCGCGCTGACCGGGGCCGGGCTGGTGCTCTGCGCGACCGGCGCGGTCTCCCTGCACGGCGAAGACTTCCCGCACCTTCGTAACGGCGCCTACATCGCCACCGTCACCAGCAGCGAGGACGAACTCGACCTTGCCGGGCTGCCGAACGTCTACACCCGCACTATGGTCGGCGATCACGTCACGCGCTACCAGACCACGGGCCATTACTTCTATCTGGCGAACGGCGGGAATGCCGTCAACTTCCTGCACGGCGCCAGCGTTGGCCCGTTCATCTTCTTGGTCCAGGCGGAAATCCTCGCCGGGATCAGGATGCTCACCCGCGGTGACCTCGCCCCCGGTATGCATGAGGTCGGCGCAGCCGACCGGGCCGCCGTCGCAGCGACCTGGCTCTCCTACTTCAACAGGTGATCAACTTGCCCATCACAACAGACCACATCCACACCACCCTGACCGCCTACCTCGACGAACACCCTGAGGAGAAGCCTGGCCTCGCAGCCGTCCTGGATCTCGTGGACTCCGGTGCCGACCTCACCGCCCGCAGCGAGTTCCGCGGTCACGCGACCGCCGGCGCGATCCTCGCCGGACCGGACGGGCGCATCCTGCACGTCCACCACCTCGCCCTGGACAAGTGGCTCCTGCCTGGCGGCCACCTGGAAGGCGTGGACGATGCATTGCTGGAGGCTGCCCTGCGGGAGCTCACAGAGGAGACGGGTATTCCCGCCGACGCCGTCACCACCGTGACGCATCGACCCGTTCACATCGACGTCCACCCCATCCCCGCCAACGACGCCAAGGGCGAACCGGACCACCAGCACATCGACTTCCGCTTCCTCTTCCGCACCACGGCCGACATCGGTCAGCTCCAGGCCGAAGAGGTGACCGGCGCCGCCTGGCGCGACGCCGACGCCATCGGCGACAGGACACTCCGGCAGCGCGTCGCCCAAGCCCTGCGCTGACACCCTCTGCCTCACGCCCCCTCATCTCGTCAGAGCGATGTCATCTCTGCGCGTCGTCACCGGGACTCGGGTTTCCGCGTCCCGGTGGTGGGCGATTCCCTTTAAAGCCCGCGGGGAAGAACCAACCCCACGAAACCCCACCGTACGAGGCTGAGTTGCGGTGCCACTCGTTCGAGTGACGAGGGCGTCAGGCGGCCGGGTGGGTGGGTGGGGTACCGTCGCCGCAATCGCCCGCAGACAGCGAACGGCAACAGTCTAACGCTGCCCTGCCCGCACACCAGGTGCCCAATCCACCCGTGCCTCCCGCGCTCCTTCCGGACGCGCCGCGCGCCGGGGTCCTTCACGTACGGCACCGCCACACCGACCGGTACACGGTCGTCGGCAACCACCTCACCCACCATCCACGCCTGTCGGCCGCGGCGATCGGCCTCGGTGTGTACATCCAATCCCTCCCCGACAGCGTCTCCGTCACGATCAAGGCCCTGACCCTGCGTTTTCAGGAGGGGGAGACGACGATCGGCAGAGCGCTGCGGGAACTGGAGGACGAGGGTTATCTCGTCCGTCAACGGGTGCCGCTCGGGGGCGGGCGTATCGCTACGCGGACGGTGTTCTACGAGGGTCCCGGTGGGTTCCGTGGTCGCAGTGGGCTTTGTGGTTCCAGTGGTCTGGGTGTCTCCTCCGTTCCGGTGTCTGCTCCGGCGTCCGTTCCGACGCCCGTGCCGTCCTCGGAGCCTGCCGAGGTGGAACCGCCGCGCCCGGTGAGCGCGCCGCAATCTGACGCCCCTGCCGCAACTCCCGAGCGGAAAAGCCTCCCCGCCTCAGGCGCGCGCTCTGTGCTCGATGGCCTCGTGCTCGATGGTCCCGCGGCCGACCTGCTGGCCGGGCTGCAAGGCCCGGTGCGCGGACTGTCGGGCCGATCAACTCCGGCCGGCTGCCTGATCCCCGGGCACGGGCGCCGGTCCACTGGTTCCGGTGAACTTCCGGCTTCGGGGCTGCGGTGACCTGGTCGTTTCTAGCGTGGAGGCCCGACGGTGCGTTATACGGCGGCGGTGATCCCAGATGGAAGTGAGAGCGCGCATGCGAGGAGTGGTCGAGGGACGGGACGGTGCGGATCCGGAGGCCGAACCACAGGCCGAGAACGCGCCCGAGCCAGGGTCGGCCATGCTGCGGGTGTTCGGCCGTCAGCTCAAACGGTTCCGGTTGCGGGCGGAGTGTGAGCGGGCCGAGTTCGGGGCGCGGACCGGGTACTCGGCGTCGACGATCGCGGCGTACGAGCAGGGGAGACGGGTGCCGCCGCCCCGGTTCATCGACCTGGCGGACGAGATGCTGGACGCGGGAGGGGTCCTCAGCGAGATGAAGGAAGAAGTCGCTCGGGCACAGTACCCGGCGTTCTTCCGGGATGCGGCAAAACTGGAGGCCGAGGCGGTCGAGTTGCACGTGTATGCGAACCAGGCGATGCCCGGGTTGTTGCAGACAGAGGAGTACGCACGGGCGGTGTTCGGAATGTGGCGGCCTCTACTGGATGAGGACACCATCAACCAACGTGTCACCGCCCGCCTCGCCCGGCAGGACATCCTGTCTCGGAGGCCCATGCACACGATCAGCTTCGTCATTGAGGAGACCGTGCTCCGTCGTCCTCTCGGAGGCCCTTCCGTGATGCAAGGACAACTTGAGCAGATCCTCCTCATCGGTCGGACGAGGAACGTGGAGATCCAAGTCATGCCGACATGCCGCGAGACACATGCGGGGCTCGGCGGTCCATTCACCTTGATTGAAACGAGGGAAGGACGCAGGATCGCCTACGTGGAGGCCCACCAGGACAGTCGCCTGCACACGGAGCGACGGGCAGTCCGCGAGTTCGAGGAGCAGTACGGCATCCTGAGAGCACAGGGGCTGACCCCGCACGATTCGCTGGCCTTTGTAGAGAAGATCCTTGGAGCGACATGACTTTCTCGATGCCTGTACACACTGTTGATGATCTTCTTTGGGCCAGGAGCAGCTACAGCAGCGGAGCGGGCGGAGAGTGCGTGGAAGTTGCCGCCGGCCCCCGCACGATCTACGTACGGGACTCCAAGGACACTGCCCGTCCCGAACTGGCTGTCGCCCCGGCTGCATGGGCGACGTTCGTCGGGTACGCCGTGGAGCGGACCGGCTGAGCCTCGTTGTCCCCACAGCAGGCCGCGCGGCCACTCGCGTTCCGCGCCGGACACGGTGCACACAGCATCGCTGACCGCCCATGGCTGGTCGCCGGGGACGCCCGTTCAGGAGCGGGCCGTGCCCGTTCCCTTCTCCGCGTCCAGCGCGTACACGCACCGGTCCTTGCTGCACGCGTACACCACCCCGTCCTTGACGACCGGAGACCCCGTGATCTCCCCACCGGTCGCGAGCTTCCACCGCAGACGGCCGTCGTCCGCCTTCAAGGTGTAGAGCAGGTGGTCCGTCGAGCCGAAGTGGATGCGGCCGTCGGCGACAGCCGGCGCCCCCACCAGGTCGCCGCCCGCCTGGAAGCGCCACTTCGGTGTACCGGTGACCGCGTCCAGCGTGTAGAGCCCCTTGCCGCTGCCCACATGGACATGCCCCGCCGAGACGAGCACCGGGTCGATGGAGGACCGGGCCTCGGTCGCGATGCGCCAGCGGTCACGGCCGTCGGTGGCGTCGAGCGCGTACACCGTTCCGAGGTAGTCGGCGAGGTACACCCCGCCCCCCGTGACGGCCGGCCCCGGCGCGAACGTGGGCGCGCTCAGGAACACGGCCGGCGCCTCGAAGTGCCAGCGCACATGCCCGCCGGTGATGTCGATGGCGAGGACGCGCGTCCCGGCCGACACGTACACGTATCCGTCGTCGGCATGGGAGATGCGGACCGGCACACCGCCGCAGGAGGCCGCGTCACCGATCGGATACGACCAGCGCTCCTCCCCCGTACGGGCCTCCAGGGCGCGCAGCCGGGCGTCCTTCCACACGTAGACCGTGCCGTCGTGGACGGCAGGACCCGCCTCCGGCGACTCGAAGTCGCTCTGGGCGCCGGTGATCTCCCAGAGCTTCTGCCCGTTGGCGGCCTCCCAGGCCTGTACGCCACCGCCGCGGGTGCCGGTGACGACCGTGCCGCGGTCGGCCTTGAGTGAGTACACCCAGGCGTCGGTCGGCAGCCGCCACAGGTCGGCGCCCTCGCGGGCGTCCAGGGCGAAGAGGGTGGGTCCGTCGGAGGCGTGGACGCGGCCGTCGGCGACCGCCATCGACCAGGCGACGTCGCGCGTCTTGAAGCGGCGCCGGCCGGTGGCCACGTCCAAGGCGTGCACCTCGAAGGAAGTGACGTAGACCAGGTCTCCGGCGACGGCGGGCGTCCCCCACACGTCGTTCGACATACGGAAGCGCCACGGCCGCCAGGAGGAGCCGCCGTCGGGCCCGGCGGGCGCGGGTACGGGGACGGGTCCGGCCGTCACGGGTTCGGCGCCGTTCACGCCGGGGCGCGAGCGGGACCAGGCGGCCGCGAGTCCGGCCTCCGGGGGAGGCGCCTTCACCGCCGCCGCGCGGGCGTCGGCGACGCGCGGGCCGGGCCCGATCGGCACCTGGGCACCGGCGAGGCGTACGGGCCCGGCGTCGGGCGCGCCGCCGGGCCGGCCGACGCCCGCCCCGACCGGTACGGACGGGATGGGCGGGGGCATGGACGGCGGGATCGGCGGGTCGTGGGGCGGCGGGGGCGGCGCCACGGCCACCCCGCGTCCGCCGCTGCGGCCGGACGGGGGCTTCGGGGCCGGCCGCCCGCCGCGCCGCGTCTCGATCAGGCTCACGGCCCGCTCGGGCAGCCACGCGGACGCGGTACCGCTGTCGTCGGAGCCGGAGCCGAAGAGGTGGGGTGCCAGCTGGGCCTGGAGGTCGGCCGGGTTGGGGCGGGCCGTGGCGTCCATCTGCATGCAGGACTCGATCAGCGGACGCAGCTCGGCCGGCAGCCCTTCTAGGTCCGGGCCCTCCCTGAGCAGCATGAAGACGGTCTCGACAGGGTTCGCGCCATGGTAGGGCGCGTGCCCCGTGGCGGCGAAGACCAGCATCGAGCCGAGCGAGAAGACATCGCTCGCGCCGGTCACACTGCGGGAGTCCTTGGCCTGCTCGGGTGACATGTACGCGGGCGTACCGACGGCGACGTTCGTCATCGTCAAACGTGTGTTCGAGACGCCGGAGGCGATACCGAAGTCGATGACGCGCGGCCCGTCCTCGACGACCAGGACGTTCGACGGCTTCAGGTCACGGTGGACGAGACCGGCGCCGTGGATGGACTGCAGCGCCTCGGCGACACCCGCGGCGAGCCAGCGGACCGCCTGGGCCGGCATCGGGCCGCACTCGGTCACTATCTCTTCGAGGGAGGGCGCGGGTACGTACGCGGTGGCCAGCCACGGCACGGCCGCGCGCGCGTCGGCGTCGACCACGGCCGCCGTGTAGAAGCCGGAGACGGCGCGGGCCGCCTCCACCTCGCGCGAGAAGCGGACGCGGAACAGCTGGTCCTCGGCGAGCTCGGTCCTGACCGTCTTGATCGCCACACGCCGGCCCGAGGCCGAGCGCGCGAGATAGACCAGCCCCATGCCGCCGGCGCCCAGCCGTCCCAGCACCTCGAACGGCCCGATCCGCCGCGGATCGTGCTGTGTCAGCTGATCCACCACTTGCCTGCCACCTCCCCGTACGCGGCCGCGCTTCCAGCCACCGCTCCAGCCGCAGCTTCAGCCACTGCGCAGCGTCTCACCACCGAGTCGCTCCGGCGGCACGCACCCCGATTCTTCCTGTCCTGCGCTCCGGTTGCGAACCCGGGACCCATTCGGGATGTCTCCCGCCATTCCCGGGCAAAAACCCCGGGTGTGCCTTGCTTTTCAACGTCGGCCGGGGCTTTTCGGTGCCTTTCAGAGCTTCCCGTACGGGTTTCAGCCCTGGAGCATCGCCCATTTCAACGGCGCAGAAACCTGAATTTCCGCGTGGGAGCACGACTCGTCCCCCATCGTGGACCTCTCATCCCTCCTCCCGCCGCTGCAGCAACGCGAACGACGCCCCCTGATTGTCGCTGACGACGGCCACCCGCCCGTACGAGGTGTCGAACGGCGGTGCCTGCACACGGCCGCCGAGCCTTGTCACCGCGCCGAGTGCGGCCTCGCAGTCCTGGACCCCGAAGTGCACGACGAAGTGGGGCGGCATCTCGGCGGGATAGACGTCGGTGATGTGGGCGCGGCCGAATTCGCGGGTGGCGCCCGGCCCGAAGAGGGCGTCGCGGAAGAGACCGGGATAGAAGGCGTCGGCGGTGGCGGTGTCCCGTGCGTACAGCTCGACCCAGCTGAAGGTGCCCGTCCCGCGCCTGCTGCCGAACCCGGGGTGCGTACCGGCCTCCCAGAGCCCGAAGACCGCGCCCTCGGGGTCGGCGGCCAGCGCCCCGACACCGTACGGGCCCACCGGTACGGGGGTCGTGACGATCTGGCCGCCCCCCTTGCGGATCCGGTCGGCCATGTCCTGGGCGTCCGGGGTGGCGAAGTAGACCGTCCACACGGTGGGCATCCGCCCGTCCCGCTTGGGCACGAGAGCGGCAACGGCTTCCCCGTCGAGCCGAGCCCGCACGGCCCCCGCGTACGGGCCGTCGGCCCACTGCCCGACCCCGGAAGGGTCGGCACCCTCCGAAGGGCCGACGGGGCCGACGGGGTCGGCGGAGTCGCCGGGGTCGCCGGGGTCGGCGGAGTCGCCGGGGTCGGCGGGGCTGGCGGGGCTGGCGGGGTCGCCAGAGTCGGCGGGGTCGGCGGGGTCGAAGGTCCAGCCGAAGAGTCCGCCGTAGAAACGCTTGCCCGCCTCGACGTCCGGGAGCTGGGCGTCGATCCAGCAGGGGACGCCCTCGGCGAACGCGGCAGAGTCAGATCCAGCCATGCGGCCAAGCTAACGGCGTTCCACTGATCCCGCAGAGCGGGCTGCTCCACCACCCCGCAGGTCCGCGCACCCCATTTGCAGTCGGCCGAATCGCGCTCCGATCACCCCTCGGTAAGCTGACGGCATGACAGGACAAGTGCGTACCGTCGACGGCCGTGTGGCCGGTCGGCGCGGGCAGGCGACGCGGCAGAAGCTGCTCGACTGCCTCAGCGAGATGCTCAGCTCCTCGCCCTACCGCGACGTCAAAGTCATCGACGTCGCCCGGAAGGCAGGCACTTCACCGGCGACCTTCTACCAGTACTTCCCGGACGTCGAAGGCGCCGTCCTGGAGATCGCCGAGCAAATGGCGGCCGAGGGTGCCGGGTTGACCGAGCTCCTCGAAGGACGCTCCTGGGTCGGCAAGGCAGGCTGGCAGACCGCGCAGGAACTCGTCGACGGTTTCCTTGAGTTCTGGCGCAAAAACGATGCCATCCTCCGGGTCGTCGACCTGGGCGCCGCCGAGGGCGACAAACGCTTCTACAAGCTCCGTATGAAGATTCTCAACTCCGTGAACAACTCCCTGACGGACACGGTCAAGGAGCTCCAGGCCAAGGGCAAGGTCGACAAGGACGTCAGCCCCGCGGCCATGGCGGGCTCCCTCGTGGCGATGCTCGCGGCGGTGGCCTCGCACCAGAAGGGCTTCCAGACGTGGGGCGTCAAGCAGGCTGAACTGAAACCGAACCTGGCACAGTTGGTATATCTGGGCGTGACGGGCAAGAAGCCGACCAAGTAGGCCGGTCGAGCAGGCCGGTCAGCAGGCCGGTCCAGTAAGCCGGTCGAGTAAGCCGGTCACGTAGCCCACGCGTTCCCCCTCGCCGTTTCCAGGCACACGTCCTGTCACACAGGCGGCAGTCCACCCCGGTGGACGGCCGCCTGTCGCGCTCCCGGGCCCGCACCCTCGCCCGCTCCCGCGCCCGCGCCCGTCACCTGCGTACGATCCGGAACAGCCGGATCTCCCGCTCCACCCGCGCCTGGTACGTCGCGTACGGCGGCCAGAACTCCAGCAGCGCCCGCCACACCGCGTCCCGTTCCGCGCCGGTCAGCAGGCGGGCCGTCACCGGGAGGTCCCGGCCCTTCCAGTTGATCTCCGCGTCCGGGTGGGCGAGCAGATTGGCGGTCCAGGCGGGATGGTCCGTACGCCCGAAGTTGGACCCGATGAGAATCCAGCTCCCGACCACACCGTCGATCGCGCCCTCGTTCGCGCCCTCGTTCGCGCCCTCGACCGCAACCTCTCCGGTACTCCCCTCCGGCATGCAGGCCAGCGGCGTACGCCTGGGCAGCCCGCTCCTCACACCCCGCGCCGTGAGGATGACACCGGGCAACATCTGGGCGCTGAGCAGCACCTTTCCGCGTGTGAGCCGGTGCACGGCACGGTCGAGCGCCGGCACGACATGCGGCGCGACCTTGGCGAAACCCCGGGTCGAGGACACCTTCTGCACCAGCCGTACCAGCCGTACCCCGGGACGACGAGACGAAGGCCCGGTCATCGGACGGCCACCTCCCCGCCGCCGAAGAGCCGCGCCTCCTCCGCCGCGTACGCGCGCAGCCGGTGCACCGGTCCGAAGAGCAGTTCGTCGCCGGCCGCCCGCTTGAAGTACAGGTGCGCCTCGTGCTCCCAGGTGAACCCGATCCCGCCGTGCAGCTGAACGGCCTCGGAGGCGCAGGTGCGCAGCGCCTGAAGAGCCTGCGCGAGCGCGAGTCCGCCGACCCTCTCCCGGCCCTCGACGGTCGCCCAGGCCGCGTAGTAGGCGGCGGAGCGCGCGCCCTGGACCTGTACGTAGAGATCGGCCAGCCGGTGCTTCACCGCCTGGAACGACCCGATCGCGCGCCCGAACTGCTCACGCTGCTTGACGTACTGCACGGTCCGCTCCAGTACGCGGTCGGCGCCGCCGACGGCCTCCGCGGCGAGGACGGCGGCGGCCGAGTCCCCCACGCGCGCGAGGACGGCACCGATGTCCGCGCCCTCCCCGTCCCCCAGCAACTCGGCCTCCACATCCCTCAGTTGAATTCGGCTCTGCGACCGGGTCTCGTCGAGTGAGGTCTGCCGTACGCGGGTCGCCCCCTCCCTCACGAGGAAGAAGAGGGTGCGCGAGCGGGCGAAGCCCCCGGTGTGCGCGGCGACGAGCAGCAGATCCGCGCTGTGTCCGTCGAGCACCTGGTCGGCCTGTCCGTACAGCCGCCACCCGCCGTCGGTCCGCCGCGCCTGTACGCCGCCGGCCCGGCCGCCGCCCGCCCAGTCGCCGCGGTTGCCGCCGGTCAGCCCGAGTGCGGTGGTCAGTCCTGCCCCCGGCACGACGAGGGCGGCGGTGAGTTCGCCGGAGGCGATACGGGGCAGCAGCTCGGCGCACCGGCTCCCGCTGCCGAGGGCGAGCACGAGGGGCGCACTGAGGACGGCGGTGGCGAGGAGGGGGGACGGGGCGAGGGCCCGCCCCATCTCCTCGGCGGCCAGCGCGAGTTCGGTCGCCGTGCACCCCGCTCCCCCGTACGCCTCGGGAAGGGCGAGGCCGGGCAGGCCGAGCTGCTGGGCGAGGGTCTCCCAGAGGCCGGGGTCGTAACCGGCGGCGGTCCGTACGGCGGCCCTGACCTCCTCCGGGCCACAGCGTTTGAGGAGCAGCTCACGGAGGGTGCGGCGGATCTCGTCCTGTTCCGCGGTGAAGGTGGCGTCCATCGGCGGGCTCCTCCCCGGGCCGGATGTCCGGCGTCCGGTTCCCTGATCTGACGGGCCGTCATGTTAGAGCGGTGGCAGGCAGATGCACAGGGTCGCGGCACAGGGCCGCGGCACAGGGCCTCGACACCACCGCACCTCCCACTCCGGCCCAGATCTGATGTACCGTCAGATTTCATGACCCCGTCCGGGACCCGCAAGGTGGCCGTCGTCGGCGTGGCCCTCTCCGACTGCGGCCGCGTGGACGAGGCGACGCCGTACGCGCTGCACGCCCAGGCCGCCCGCCGGGCCCTGGCCGACTCGGGTCTCGACCGGTCCGTGATCGACGGGTTCGCCTCGGCGGGCCTCGGCACGCTGGCACCGGTGGAGGTGGCGGAGTACCTGGGCCTGCGTCCGACCTGGGTCGACTCGACGTCCGTCGGCGGGTCGACGTGGGAGGTCATGGCGGCGCACGCGGCCGACGCGATCGCGGCGGGCCACGCGAACGCGGTCCTGCTGGTGTACGGGTCCACCGCCCGCGCGGACATCAGGACGGGCCGCCGTACCGGCGATCTCTCCTTCGGCGCCCGGGGGCCGCTCCAGTTCGAGGTCCCGTACGGACACACGCTGATCGCCAAGTACGCGATGGCCGCGCGGCGCCACATGCACGAATACGGCACCACACTGGAGCAGTTGGCCTCGGTGGCGGTGCAGGCGCGGCAGAACGCGGCGCTCAATCCCGACGCGATGTTCCGCGACCCGATCACGGTCGACGACGTCCTGGCGGGCCCGATGATCGCGGACCCCTTCACCAAGCTGCACTGCTGCCTGCGGTCGGACGGCGGGGCGGCGGTCCTGCTGGCGGCGGAGGAGTACGTACGCGGCTGCCGTACGGCCCCTGTCTGGGTCCTCGGCACCGGTGAGCACGTCTCGCACACGACGATGTCCGAGTGGCCGGACTTCACGGTGTCGCCGGCGGCGGTGAGCGGGCGGATCGCCTTCGCGCGGGCCGGGGTTCGGCCGGCGGAGATCGACTTGGCGCAGATCTACGACGCCTTCACTTACATGACGCTCGTGACGCTGGAGGATCTCGGCTTCTGCGAGAAGGGGGAGGGGGGTGCGTTCGTGGCGGAGGGGCGGTTGAAGGTGGCGGGCGGGGGGTTGCCGGTCAACACGGACGGGGGTGGGCTGTCGGGCCAGCATCCCGGGATGCGGGGATTGTTCCTGCTGGTGGAGGCGGTGCGGCAGCTGCGGGGCGAGGCCGGGGGGCGGCAGGTCCGCCGCGCGGACGGGGGGTTGCCTGAGCTGGCGGTGGCGTCGGGGACCGGGGGGTGGTTCTGCTCGGCGGGGACGGTGGTGCTGGGGCGGTAGGGGGTTGGTGGCCTCCGGCCGGGGGGGGCGGCTGAGGGTGCGCTGTGGGTGCGCTGTGGCTGATCGCGCCGTTCCTCGCGCCCCTGGGGGGGGGGAATCGGGGTGCGACCGGGAAACGGGTGCGGGTCGGTGGGGGGGTGCCCGCGCCGTTCCCCGCGCCCCTGGGGGAATCGGGGTGTGACCTGGAAACGGGTGCAGGTCGGTGGGGGGTGCCCGCGCCGGTTCCCGCGTCTCTGTGGGGGAAGCGGGGCTGGGTGTCTCGTTGTCGCGGGGGTAGGCCATCGGCCCGCTAGTCGATCTCGCCGACGCCCGCGACCATGCGTACGAGGGTGTCGACCAGCTCGTCCGCCGTGGTGCGCAGCCCCTCCGTACCGAGGTGGCCGCTGAGTTCCATGTCCGCGATGCCATGGGCGCCGGCCAGCAGCAGGGCACCGCAGTGCCGCGTGTTCCGCTCGCCCACGAGGTCGGTGACGATGGGCAGGAACTCGCCCTGGAAACGGCCGGCCGCCCGCATACGCTCCGCGATCGGGTCACCCTCCGGCCCGCACAGCTGACGCCGGACGCGGTCGAGTCCTTCGCCGAGTTCTTCGGGGCGGTGTCCGCGGCGCCTGAACAGCATCAGGTAGAGGTGTGGCTGCTCGCGGCCGAAGCCGATGAGGACACGCAGGGCGGCGCGCATCTTCTCGGAGGCCGACAGGGCCTCGTCGGTCCGCAGGGCGTGGACCTGGTCGGCGATCCGCTCCCAGCCCTCGGTCACGACAGCGGTCAGCAGGCTGTCCTTGCCCGTGAAGTGCCGGTACGGCGCTCCCCGGCTCACACCTGCCCGCGCGCCCACCTCCCGCAGGGTGACGGCTTCGGGGCCACCCAGGTCCAGGAGCTCGGCGGCTGCGTCGAGCAGAGCACGGCGGGTGGCGGCGGCGGACTCTGCGCGGGTGACCATGCACCCATCATACGGTTGACACCGTCATCTCAACCGGTACCGTAACCAAGGTGACAACGTCATCTGAAACCCAGCCCCAGCACCAGACCCGGCCCCAGACCCATTCCGGGACGCAGCCAAAGCCCCAGCCCCAGACCCAGAGCGAACGCCGGGCGCAGAAGCTGGTCGTCGTGACCGGCGCCTCCACGGGCATGGGCGCGTCAGCCGCCCGAGAACTGGCCCGCCAGGGATTCCACGTCCTGGCCGGCGTGCGCCGCGACCGTGACGCCGACGCCATCCGTGCGAACGGCATCGAGCCGGTCATCCTCGACATCACCGAGCCCGAGCAGGTGGCAGCGCTCGCCGCGCGGGTCGCGGAGGACCCGCGCGCTCTGCACGCGCTCGTCAACAACGCCGGTATCCAGGTGAACGCCCCGGTCGAAGCGCTGCCGATGACGGAGTGGCGGCGGGTCTTCGAAGTCAACCTGTTCGGCCACATCGCCCTCACCCAGGCACTCCTGCCCGCACTGCTGCGCAGCAAGGGCCGGGTGATCAACATCAGTTCGGTCGGCGGCAAGGTCGCGATGGCCACGTACGGCGCCTACGCCGGCGCGAAGTTCGCCATGGAGGCGGTCAGCGACTCGCTCCGCCGGGAGATGGCGCCACTGGGCGTGCAGGTGGTCGTGGTCGAACCCGGCGGCGTCCGTACGGAGATGGCCTCCCGAGGGATCGAGACGGCGAACCGGCTCGCCGCCCGGATGTCGCCGGAGCACGACGAGCGCTACGGGAGCCTGATCCGGGCGAACAACAAGTTCATGGCCTCGGGTACGGAATCGGGCCTGACCGCGGACGCCGCCGCCCTGGTCATCGCGAAGGCCGTGCGGGCCCGCAAGCCGCGCACCCGCTACACCGCGGGCCGGGACGCCGCCGTGATCACGCGCCTGGTCCGCGTACTCTCCGACCGCACGCTGGACCGCGTCCTCGCCACCAACTTGCGCCGCCACTACCCGAAGGGGGCCGGGACGGCAGCGGCAGCGGCAGCCGGGTCCACTGCGTGACCGTGGGGGTGAGGTGCGGCGGGCGCGTGGTTCGTCAGGCGCGCCCCGACGGTGGCTGGCCGCGCAGTTCCCCGCGCCCCCGAGATACGGCAGCGCACCCGCACCACCTGCCCACCTGACTCGCCGGCAGCCAAAAACCCAGCCGGCACCCCCCACCCCCCACCGCCCGCATCCGAAAACCGGCCGGAGCCCTCACCCACCCAGGGGCGCGGGGAACTGCGCGACCAGCCCTCGCCGGCCCACACCCGAAAACCGGCCAGCACCCCCGCCCACCCAGGGGCGCGGGGAACCGCGCACCCAACCCCCATCGACCCGCACCCAAAAGCCCGGCCAACCCCCCGACCTCCACGGCACCCCCAAGCGGAGCGCAACCGCAAAGGGGTACGGCAGTAGAAGAGTTGCCTGCGCGGAGATTGACACGCGTGGGGATACAGGGGCCACGCGGGCAAGGGGCGGTAGTGTGTTCGAGGGTTGAACGACCCACCGCACATCCCGCGGTGGCGACTCCCACACAAGCAGTCCGTCCGGGCAGCCCGCACGTGACCTCTGAAAGTGGAGCTGATGAACGTGTCGACCGGCGGCAGACGGCTCCGCAGTCGCGCCACCATAGCCACCCTCGCCCTCGCCATCTCCCTCATATCCGGACCGAGTTACGCAGCCCCGGGCGAACCCGACCCCCAGGGCGACCAGTCGATCGAGGACATCCGCACCGAACTGGACGGCCTCTACCGCACGGCGGAGGTGGCCACCGAGGCGTACAACGCCGCGGACGAGAAGGCGAAGAAGCAGGAGAAGCGACTGAAGTCGCTCCGCAAGGGCCTGGCCCGCACCGAGAGCCGGGTCGACGATCTGCACGACCTCGGGGGCGCCGCCGCCCGGTCCCAGTACCGCGGGGGCAATCTCGCCGCCACGGGCATCCAGTTGCTGCTCGGCGACCACCCCGACCAGGCCCTGAACGACGCGTCCCAGGCCCGCCAGGTCATGCGGAGCCTGGTCAACGTCTCCGAGTCCCAGAAAACCGCCCGCGCCGAGCTGAGCCGGCAGACCGACACCGCCACGAAGGAACTGCGGAAGCTGAAGAGCAGTCGCGCGGACAAGGCCGAGGCGAAGCGGAAGATCGAGGGGAAGATCGCCGAGGCCGAGCAGATCGAGGCTGGCCTCGAAAAGGAACAGACCCGCGAGCTGGCCGCGTTGGAGAAGCAGAGGGCCAAGGAGGCCGAATCCCGGTGGACGGGCTCGGGCTCGGGTTCCGGCGCGGGCGGCGGCACCTCGACCGGCAACGGAAACGGCAACGGGACCGGTGGCGGAAACGGAAGCGGGGGCGGTGGCGGGAACGGAAGCGGGGGCGGTGGCGGGAACGGCGGCGGCTCGGTCGGCGGCGGGACCACGGCGACCGGAGCCGCCGCGAAGGCCGTCAACTTCGCTATGGCGCAGATCGGCAAGCCGTACGGGTGGGGTGCCGTGGGCCCCTCCGCGTACGACTGCTCGGGACTCACCTCCGTGGCGTGGGCGCGGGCGGGCCACCCCATACCCCGTACGTCACAGGCGCAGTGGGCGGGGCTGACCCGGGTCAGCCTGGCGTCCGCACGGCCCGGCGACCTGATCATCTACTTCAACGACGCCACGCACGTGGGCATGTACATCGGAGGCGGGAAGATCGTCCACGCCCCGCGCCCAGGACGCACGATCACGACCGCCCCGGCCGCCTCCATGGCCATTCTCGGCGTCGTCCGACCGGGAGTATGAGCGGATGTCCCACTCGCTGACACCCCGTGACACGGGAAACCTGCCCGCGCTCGCCGCACGGCCGCTGATCCGCCTCGACGCCTACGTGGCCGAGGACGGTTCGACGGTGGTCAACGGCCATCTGCTGGACATGGGCGGCAGGCGCAAGCCCAACGAGGCGATCCTCGACGCCATCGCCATGTTCGCCCGCACCCTGGGGGCCCCGGTGGCGGCCACCGTCATCGACCGCTCCGTGATGCAGGTGGCACGCCTGCGCGTGCACCCCGACGGGTCGAGCCGGACGATCGCCGACGAGGACGATCTGCCACCCGGGCTCGAACGCACCGCCGCGGAGGAGGAGGCGTTCCCTCCGCTGGCTCGCGTCGAGCGGATCATCCAGCACGCGCAACGCGAGGAGCTGCACGCCGCGTTCGTCCTCGCCAGCGCGTTGCGGGAGCACCTCACGCTGCGCAGGGGCGCGGAGGACGATCTCTCGCTGGAGGCACGGGCGATAGAGGCGTATCTCGCGTATCTGCGCGCCGACTACACGCTGTCCATCACGCTCGCGTTGACCGTCGCACGCATCCGGTGCCGCATCGACCTGCACCGGGCCGCGCCCGATGTGGCTCGCGCCACCGCGGCGTGGCAGCGGCTGCTGGACGAGGGGCAGGTGGCCACGCGGGGGCAGGAGTTGCTGCACATGTGGGGGCGGTTGTCCGCGGAGGGTCTGTTGCTGGAGCCGGCCCACCAGGCCATGGCCCACACGGTCCGGACCCGGCTCGAACACGGCGGCCGGGCCGTGTCGGCGGCCCCGTCATCGGCACCGGCCCTGCCTGCGGGCCACGGCCCCGAGGCCTCCGAGACCCCCGAGGACAAGCCCCTCAAACCGACCCGCAGAGGCCTACGCCGCTTCACCCGCAAGGCGGGTAAGACCCCCACTCCGTAAGGAGCGTGCGGGGGCCGCATGCGTGCTTCACCGGCTGCGACCCGCCGGGAACCGACCGCGCAGTTCCCCGCGCCCCCCAAAAAACCGGGCCTGCGCCCCCTGCACCCTGTCCCCTGCACCCTGGCTGCGAGGAACATGGAGCGGGGTGGTTGCGCAGCTCGCCGGGTGCGGCCCGGTGGGGCGGGCCGCGAAGTTCCCCGCGCCCCAAAAAAGACCTGCGCCCCCACCCACCCACGGACGCGGGGAACAGCGCACCCAACACCCAGCGGACACCCCCGACCCCTCAGGGGCGCGGGGAACTGCGCGCGCAACCCCCACCCGCCCGCGCCCAAAAGCCCGGCCGACACCCCACCCCTCAGGGGCGCGGGGAACGGCGCACTCACCCACCGCCCCACCCCCTACCTACCGCCCGCCCTCAGACAAATACCCCTGAGCTCCTCATACGTGGCATCGCCACCCGTCAGCGGAACCGCAGAGTCCCCCGTTCCAGCTCATCACGCCCCGGCCGCGAGGACCAGCGGGGAGAGGGAGACAGGAGCGATGGACACCGGCACGACCGTGACCGTGACCGGGGCGATCGAGGCCGGCACGACCGTGACCGGGGCGACCGTGGCCGAGGCAAGCGTGGCCGGGGCAAGCGTGGCCGGGGCAAGCGTGGCCGGGGCAAGCGTGGCCGGGGCAACAGCCACAACCCCACCGTCCGCCCGCTCCCGCTCCCGCCCACGCCCGCCTTCACCCGCCGCGAAGACGAACAGCCGCAGCACCAGGAACCGCCCCACCCCCGCGAGCCCGGAAGCCCCGAGGTAGACGGTCTGCTCGGTGAGCACCCCCGGCGACGACTGCACCAGGTGCAGGACGAGCACCGCGAGGGAGGTCACCGCGTAGGCGGCCGTGGCCGACCCCGCGGACTGCCAGTGCCGCCGCCACCCGGCCCGCCTACCGGTCCCGAAGGTGAACAGCGCGTGCAACTCGGTGCACAGGACGGTCGACGCGACGGTGATCACCGCGTTCGCCACCGCCCACGGCATCGCCCCGGCCAGCAGCGCCACCGCGCCGCTGGAGAGAACCCCGACACCCCCACCGCACACCACGAACCGGACGAAGGAGACGACCGCACCGGGAGCGGCCACGCCCACCGTCTCCGGCTCCGCCGCGAGCTGCGACTTCATGGGGGTTTTCCTTCCGGGGGAAGAGGCTGCGGCCCCTTCGGTCAACTGGCTTCGACGGGTTCAACAATGCCGTCGCCCGGCCGCCGCATCGAGACAGTCCGCACCCGGATCCATGGTGGTGCCAGCACCACCCCCGGCCTGCGCTGCGCCCCCCGGAATACGCGGACGGGCGCACCACGCTGAAGAACTGAAGAAACCACTGCCGGAACCACTGCCGGAACCACTGACGGAAGCACTGCTGGAAGCACTGCCGGAACCGCGGAAAAAGGCACTCCAGACACCCCAGACACTGCAGACACCCCAGCCCTCCGGAGGAACCCCATGGCTCTGACCCGTGAAGAACGCGAGACGTTTCTCGCCGAACCGCACATCGCCGCGCTCGCCGTCGACGCGGGGGCGGGCCGCGCCCCGCTCACCGTGCCGATCTGGTACCAGTACGAGCCCGGCGGCCTCGTCTGGATCCTGACCGGGCTGAACTCCCGGAAGAACGAGCTGATCAGCGCCGCGGGCAGGTTCTCCCTGATGGTGGACCGGCTCGAACCCACCATCCGGTACGTGTCCCTCGAAGGGCCGGTCGTCGAATCGACCGCCGCCACCCGCGAACAGCTCCACGAGATCTCGGCCCGCTACCTCCCGGCGGACAAGGTCGACGGGTACGTCGACTTCTCCTGGAAGGAACACGGCGAAATGGTGGTCATCCGGATGCGCCCCGACCGTTGGCTGTCGTCCGACCTCGGTTCGATCTGAGGCCGCCCACCACGTGACAATCGGGGCATGAGCGCCGACGCCCCCACCCCGCCCACGACCAACTCACCCGACTCCACCGACTCCACCGACCCCTCCGCCGCCTCCGACCCTTCCGCTCCCTCCGCTCCCTCCGCTCCCTCCGGGTTCGTACGGCTGCTGAGGGCTCAGCGGGTCTGGGACACCGAACTGCCCGACTTCGCCCCGGCCACGGCCCCCGCCGATCCACTGCCGCTCTTCGAGCGGTGGTTCGCCGAGGCCGTGGCCGCCGGGCAGGCCGAGCCGCACACGATGTCGCTGGCCACGGCGGACGCCGGGGGCCTGCCCGACGTACGGACCGTGATGCTGCACGGCGCCGACCGGGAGGGGTGGCACTTCGCCTCGCACGCGGGCAGCCGGAAGGGACGGCACCTGGCAGCCCGCCCGTACGCGGCGCTCGGCTTCTACTGGCCCGCACAGGGCCGGCAGATCCGGGTGCGCGGCCCGGTGACCGTCGCCCCGCCCGAGGTCGCGCGGGCCGACCTGCACGCCCGCTCGACCGGCGCGCTCGCCTCCGCCCTGGTGGGCAGGCAGAGCGAAGTGCTGGACTCGTACGAGGAGTTGGAGCGCGTCTCGGACGCGGCCTGGGACCGCGCCCGCCGCGAACCGGATGCCTCGGCGCCGTCCTGGACGGTGTACGTCCTGGACCCGGACGAGGTGGAGTTCTTCCAGGGCGACGCGCGCCGCCGGCACGTACGTCTGACCTACCGCCGCACGGACGGCACATGGCGCAGGGAACTGCTGTGGCCCTGAACACCACCACCGTCAACACCGCCGGCAGGCGGGCCGCTACGGCAGTACGGGCTCAAGATCCGTGGCGGGGTCCGTGGCCAGCCGGGCATGCAGATGCACGTCCCGGAAGGTGTCCAGGCGCCCCGCCTCGAACATCGCCCCGCGCAGGGTCCCCTCGTACGGATACCCGCACCGCTCGGCGATCCGGCACGATGCCTCGTGCCCGAGCGCGTGTCCCAACTCAAGTCGGTGCAGACCCAGTGCAGAGAAAGCCCAACGTGAGGCCAGGGCGAGGGCGCGCGTGGCCACCTGTTTGCCGCGCGCGTCGGGGAGCACCCAGTAGCCGACGCGGGCGACCCGTACGACGTGGTCGATGTCGTTGATCCCGATGTGCCCGAGCGGTACGCCGCCGGTCGCGTCGGTGACACAGAAGGAGGCGCCCACCCCCTCCTGGGCCGCCTTGGCCCGCGCCGCCATCGACTCCTGCGCGTCGGCGCGGTCCTCTATCCGTCTGAGCGGCGTGTTCCACCGCTGGAACTCGGGGTCGAGGTACCCCCGCAACCACGCCTGGACGTCCTCCTCGGTGTCCGCGTCCCAGGGGCGGAGCCACAGTCCGTAACCGTGGATCTCCGGATGGGGGAGGGAGCCGGAGGACTCGTACAAGTCGGTCATTGAGCCATTCAACAACGGCCCCCGAGACGAAACAGGCAGAGGGGCCACCCCAGAAGCCTCGAAGCTCAGGAAGAGGACCGCGGCCGGAACACCGGAACCGCGACCGCCCCCTCTCCTCCCCCCTCCCCTGCACCCTCCCCCTCCACCCGGAAGGCCACCTCCAACGCCATCCCCACCCGCAGGTCCTCCTCCCCGCAGTCCACCACCTCGGTCATCATCCGCGGCCCCTCTTCGAGGTCGACGACGGCGGCGGCGTACGGCGTGCGGGACCCGAAGGGCGGCAGGTCGTTGCGGTGGACGACGGACCAGGTGTACAGCGTCGCGCGGCCACTCGCCCGCTCCCAGGTCACGGCCTCGCTCCAGCAGTTGGGGCAGAACTCGCGCGGGTAGTGGTGGGCGCGCCCGCACGCGCCGCACCGGCGCAGCAGCAGATGGCCGTCGGCGGCGGCGTCCCAGTAGGTCCGGCTGAAGGCGTCGATCTCCGGCAGGTCGAAGCGGGCCGGTACGCCGAAGCCGGCCGCCATCAGAAGAGTCCCAGCGCGCTGTCCAGGGACCACGTCTGCCAGGACACGCCGAACAGGGCCACCAGGGAGATGAGGGCCATCATCGTGTTCTGCCCCTGCTCGGCCCAGTCGTGGATCATCAGCACGAGGTAGAGGAGATTGAGCAGCAGGCCGCCGACCAGGGCGATCGGAGTCAGCAGGCCCACGACGAGGCCGAGGCCGAGGGCGAGTTCCGCGTACACGACGACGTACGCCATCGTGCGCGGCCGGGGCGCGACCACCACGTCGAAGCCGCCGCGCACCGAGTTCCACCGGTGCTTCGCCGCGACGTCGGCCGCCCACGCGATCCCGGTGCCCCGCTCGAACCAGCCCTTCTTGTCCTTGTGCCGCCAGCTCTCCAGCCACCACAGCCCGAGCCCGACCCGGAGCACGGCGACCCATTCCGCACCGGTGAGCCAGATGGTGTCCATGGCACCGCATCCCTCCCGCAGACACAGATCCGACGATCCGGATCTGACGGCCCAGATCTGACGGCCCAGATCTGACCGCCCGACCTGACCGCCCCAATCTGACGGTACGTCAGTTCAGCTGATGCGAAGGCACGCGCGCAAGACCGCGCACCGAAACTTTCCGAAGGCCCACCCGGGCTTCGCTCACCGCCGAAGATCCATCAGATCAGGACGCCTTCGGGGACGGCCTTCCCGTACAACTCGTCCAGTCCGACCAGCAGTACGCCCCCTTGCCTGGATTCCGCGCGCAGCGCGTCACTGAAGCCGGCAGCACTGAAGCACGCCAGACCGCAACGTCCGGTGTCCATCCCTCGCGTTGCGAGCAACTCCCTGGCTCGGCGCAGACGTTCCAGATGGCCGACCCCCATGACGGTGCCCCACTTCACCTCACCGAGCAGAGCGACCGATTGCGCACTCCCACCGGACCCCGGCTCGACGACGGCCACGTCGATCTGAATCTGCCGACGTTCCTTCGGATCGGTCACCACGCCACTGCCGACAGTCCCGAGAGAAGTGCTGAGCAGGGATCTCCCCGGCCCCAGAACGTACTCACGGCACACTGTCTCGAAGTGCGGCCCCGCCACCTGGGCGGCAAAGCGCTCTGCGGACCGCGCCCACACCTCCGCGGCCTGACCACTCTCCAACCGCCCCCAAGACGGCCGCATGACGGCCTCGTAGAAGTTGATCAGCGGTTCGGTGATGCGGTACTGCGACTTACCGGCCCGGAAGACGTCTTCCTCTCGCGCGAGGAGGTGGCTGTCCTCCAGCACATTGAGCGGATGGGAGATGTCCACGGACTTGCGTCCGATGTAACCGGCGATGCCACCACGCGTCGTGTTGCCCTGTGCCACGGCCGCCAGGACCGAGTGGTACAGGGCGGTGTCCCGGATGTCCGCCTCCTCGGCGAGCAGATACCGCGCCTCACGGAAGAGAGGACTGAACGGCGAGAGGACGGTGCGACAGAGCCAGTCGTCGAAGTCGGCCAGACTGCCGGGAACGTCGTCCGCGAGGAACTGACGACGATACGCGGGGGTGCCTCCGACGACAGCGTGCAGCCTGGCGGCGAGCGCCGGATCGCCGCCGACACCCCAGAAGTCCGCCGCAGCCCGATAACCGAAAGGCCGTACGACGAGTTCGAGCTGGGCACGGCCACGCAGGGGTGCAGTGCTCGCCAGCAGCCCGCCCATGACGGACATGGCCGAACCGCACAGGAGCAGCCGTATCCGGCCCCCGTCCACCTGGAAGCGGTCGGTCTCACGCTGGATGAGCGAGGGAAGTTCCGGAGCCACCTTCGCCAGGTAGGGGAACTCGTCGATGACCACGAGAAGCGGCGCCTTCGGGTCGGCACCCCCCGGGGTGTCGACCTTCTGGGGGGCGGCGAGCCCGAAGAGATAGGAGATCGCGTCGTCCCACGTGGCGAAGGAGAAGGCCGCCGGGGAACCCGCGTACTCGGCCAGGGCGGAGCTGAACTGGCGAAGGGACTCCGCCTCGGTCCCCGCCGTGGCGCCGAAGTAGAACCCCCCGTACTGCTCGACCAGCGCACGCAGAAGGTAGGTCTTGCCCATCCGCCGCCTGCCGCTGAGGATCCCGAGCATGGCATGCGGCAGGGGCCGGTCGACGAAGGCGGTGAGCGCGCCCCACTCACTCCCGCGATCGAAGACGCGCGACGGCTTGCCCGGCTTGGTCCGCTGCGGCAAGGGAACTCCCTGATAGGCGATTGGTAAGGGATACAGCCCTAAGGAGTGTATTCCTTGCAAGTCGATACATCACTCGGCCGCCACTAAACCTCCGATCGCGATACCGAGCGTCGCCAGCCCAAGGAATGTCTGGCTGGCGACGAGTGGCGGCCTGGTCGGCGGGAGGGGGGAAGGTGGCGCTCGCGGCGGGCGGCGTGGCCCCAGGCGGCGCCTCTTCGGTACAAGGCATCGGGTCTCGCCAAGCATCGCGTCCGGGAAGAGACGTGGGAAGCACAGCGCCAAGAGGACCGGCGGGGGCTCGCCGACGGCGTACACCACTCCGCCCCAGCCCCACCACGCTTCACGGCCGTGGACTTCACGAAACGCTCCTACCGGACCCACACACCCCTCCTACAGCCGTGATCAATTTGCAACCGATTCCGGGCTTGACCGAGACCCATCAAAGTACGACATGCATACGCTCGGCACATGGCCGACTCTCCCGACCCGACACCCCAGGCACCCCAGGCACCCCAAGCGCCCGAAGCACCCGAAGCACCCGAGACGCCCGCGCCGACACCGTCGGCTTCGCCGACGCCGCCGACGGCAGCCACGCCTCAGCAGGACCGGCCGGTGTACGTCATCGGGGGCGGACCGGGCGGCCTCGCGACGGCGTACGCGCTGCGCGCCCAGGGCGTACGGGCCGTCGTGCTGGAGAAGTCCGACCGGGTCGGGGCCTCCTGGCGGCGGCACTACGACCGGCTGCGGCTGCACACGACGCGGCGGCTCTCCGGGCTGCCGGGCCTGCCGATGCCGCGTTCGTTCGGGCGGTGGGTGTCGCGCGACAACGTGGTGCGTTATCTGGAGAAGTACGCCGAGCTCCACGAGCTGGAGATCGTCACGGGGGTCGAGGTCTCCCGCGTGGAGCCCTCCGCCGACGGCACCGGCTGGCTGCTGCACGCCACCGGCGGACGTGAGCTGACCGGCAGCGCGGTGGTCGTCGCCACCGGCTACAACCACACGCCGTACGTGCCCGACTGGCCGAATCGCGACGGGTACACGGGCGAGTTCCTGCACGCCGGGGAGTACCGCAACCCCGCCCCCTACGCCGGACAGGACGTCCTCGTGGTCGGCGTGGGCAACACCGGCGCCGAGATCGCCGTCGACCTGGTCGAGGGCGGCGCGTCGCGCGTACGCCTCGCCGTGCGGACCGCGCCGCACATCGTGCGCCGGTCGACGGCCGGGTGGGCGGCCCAGTACACCGGGGTTCTCTGCCGACGGCTGCCGGTCGCGCTGGTGGACCGGATGGCCGGGCCGATGGCCAAGCTCAGCGTTCCGGACCTCTCCGCCAAGGGGCTGCCACGGCCCGGCACCGGGCTGTACTCGCGGGTGAACGAGGGGTCCATCCCCGTGCAGGACGTCGGACTGATCGACGCGGTCCGCAAGGGCCGGGTCGAGGTCGTGGCGGCGGTCGAGGGCTTCGAGGACGGCAAGGTCGTCCTCGCGAACGGCGACCGCGTCGGTCCGGACGCCGTGATCGCCGCGACCGGCTACCGGCGCGCCCTGGAGAACGTCGTCGGCCACCTCGGCGTGCTCGACGGACGTGGCCGCCCGGTCGTGCACGGCGCCCGCGCGCCGAAGAACGCGCCCGGCCTGTACTTCACCGGCTTCACCAACCCCATCAGCGGCATGTTCCGCGAACTCGCCCTCGACGCCGAGAAGATAGCGAAGGCGATCGCGCGCGACGCCGCCCGAAGGAACCCGTCCCGCCTCGCGCACGCTGACGCCCGCCCGCGCTGACGCCCACCCTCGGTGACCGCTGCCTCCGGGGGCACGGTGGCAGCTGCCTTCCCGGAGGTCACGGTGGCCGAAGGAGTCCGTTCCCGCCTCGCGCGCTGACTCCCAGCCCTCGGCAGCCGCTGCCTCCGGGGGTCACGGTGACCGCTGTCTCCGGGGGGCACGGCGGCCGAAGAAATCCGTCCCGCGTCGCGTCCCGACACCCCCTCCCGGACGCCCGGTCCACCGGGCCCCGTCTACCAGGGGGCCCCGTCCACCAGGGGGCTCGTCCAGCGGGGGCTCGTCCACCGGAGGGCTTAACAGCCACCGGCGGCAACCGCCACCGAACGCCAGGTCCCCGGGCAACGGCCGCCACAGGGAATGGCCTCCGGCGCCACAGCCGCCACAGCCGCCACAGCCGCCCCCGCCGCCCTACTCCTCCGTGAAGTGCGCGAGCGTGGTGATGAGCCGTTCCGCGATGTTCGGCGGCCAGGGGAAGGACGGGGCGACCGCCCGCTGGTGGGCCAGCCCATGCAGGCCGAGCCACAGCACGACCACGTCGGCCGCCACGTCGGTGCTGGCCGAAGAGCCGGCGGCGACGCACTCCCGGAGGGCTTCGCCGAGCCGTCGCAGACTCGCCTCGCCGAGCGCGCCGAGATCCTCCGCCGTCACGGAACTCGCGTCCGGATCGGGCATCCAGAACCCGCCGAACATCGTCCGGTAGCGCCCGGGATGGGCCTCGGCGAACCCCAGGTAGCCCTGGCACAGGGCCGTGAGCCGTGCTCGGGGCGTGTCGTCGGCGGCGTCCACGGCCGCGCGCAACTGCTCGTCCAGCTCGGCGAAGGCGTTGCGCACCACGGCCAGCATGATGGCGGGCTGATCGGAGAAGTGCCGGTAGATCGATGGGGCGGCGATCCCGACCCTGCGGGCCACGGAGCGCAGGGTGATGGCGCTCTCGTCACCGGTCTCGTCGAGCAGCTCGACCGCCGCCGTCACGATCTCCTGACGCAGCCGATCCCCCTCCCCTCGGCGATTGCGGACGCGGACGGGTGTCGCTGATGTGTCGTCTCCCATGCCATCACCTTACAGCGCGAAACTTAAGGGCGTTCGCCTTGCGGCCCTTCCAGGACCAACCCGCCCTCGTCCAGCGGATCGCCCCCCTCTGTCCCACCTGGTGTGAACCCGTGTCGCCCGGGAACTCTCGCGCTCGCTCTCTCAGACACCGATGCCCGGCCCTCAGACACCGATGCCCGGCTCTCAGACACCGATGCCCGGATGATCCCGGAGCTGTCTGCGGGAGGTGATGCCGAGCTTGCGGAAGATGTTGCGCAGATGGGCGTCGATCGTGCGCGGACTGAGGAACAGCCGGGACGCGACCTCCTTGGACGTCGCACCGGTCGCGACCAGCCGCGCGATGTACAGCTCCTGCGCGGTGAGCCGGTCGAAGGCGGGCCCGGACCGGCCGGGGGCCTTCTCACCGGTGGCACGCAGTTCGTCCGCGGCCCGCCGGGCGAACGCCTCGATGCCGGCTCCGGACAACAACTCGTGTGCGGTACGCAGATGGCTGCGGCAGTCGCGTCTGCGGCCCTCGCGCCGAAGCCACTGCCCGTACAGGAGGTGGGCCCTTGCCCGGTAAGGGACCATGGGGCTCTTCTCCAGGTGCTCGACGGCCTCCCGGTAGTGGTCCTCGACGCCGGTCACCAGCCCTCGCGCGTAGGCCGCGATACCCAGGCCCGAGCTGGTCCCACTGGCGTCGGTGCGCTCGGTCAGTGCTTCCAGAGCCCGCACGGCGGCGTCGCGTTCACCGCAGGCGAGGGCCGCCTCCACCAGCTCGGGCAGGGAGAAGCCCGCGAGGAAGAGGTCGCCGTTCGCGACGGCCTGCCGGGCCGCGGCGAGTGCGGCCGGATACTCCCCCAGTCCGTTGTGCAGCACGGCCGCCGCCCAGTGGGTGTTGGCGATCAGCTGCCCGGCACCACTCACCGACGCCTCCTCGGTGACCGCCTCGAACAGCTCCAGCGCCTCCTGCCGACGGCCGCGCAGCGCGGCGAACTGCAGCCGGTGATACGTCACCGGCGGCCCGCCCACAGCGTCCGCGATCGCCTCCTCCTCGGCGATCGCCGCCACCGCCTGCCCGAGGTCGCCGGACAGCACCGCCCAGGACGTCAGCTGGGCGAGGCCCAGGCGCAGCACTAGCGGCGAACCCGACTCACGTCCGGTTTTCATCAGCCATTCGGTGATCGCCGCGTGGGTGTGCGGGTCCCACAGTTCGGCCGCGAGCACGATGGCGAGTGCGGGCCGCCGGGTCCACATCGGGGCGTCGTCGCCGTCGAGGGCGCTCCGGATCAGGGGATACGCGGCCCGGTGCCCGTCCGTGCCGAGCCTGATCAACGCGTCCAGGACATCCGGCGAATCCGGCGACCGGGAGGGCGGCGCCGCAGTGCGTGCCGCCGCCAGGACCATGTCCATCACACCGGTGGCCCGGCCGACGACCAGGCCCATTTCGAGCGCGTCCAGGAAACAGTCGCGGGACCACCGCGGGTCCGGTTCCGAGAGGCGCCGCGCGGCGCGCAGCATGAACATCGGGCCGTCGCCGTCGTTGTGCCGCACGAAGGCGATCCGCCCTCGCAGCAGATCGACTCGGGCGTGCTGGAGTTCGTCCAGAGGCGCGTTCTCGACAGTCGCCAGGAGGTTCACCGCGGTGTCGGTGCTACCCGCGTCGAGCTTGGCCCGCACGGCCGTGAGCGTCCGTTCGGTCCGCTTGGCGCCGTCCACCGACAGGGCCGCCGCGCGTTCGAGGAAGGCCGCCGCTGCCGCCACGCCGCCGCGCGACCGGGCGCGGAACGCGGACCGTTCCAGTTCGGCGGCGACGTCCTCGTCAGGACCCGCACCGGCCTGGGCACGGTGCCAGGCGCGCCGGTCGGGGTCCACGGCCGGGTCGGTGACCTCGGCCAGCACCCGGTGAGCCGTGCGGCGCCGTTCCGCCTCAGCGGCCCGGTAGACCGCGGACCGGGCCAGCGGGTGACAGAAGCTGACGCGGGTGGAGAACTCGACGAGTCCGGTGGCGGTCGCGGCGGCACCGACCGTCCTCGGGTCCAGATCCAGAAGCCGCGCGGCGGGCCACAACAGGCCGGGGTCACCGGTCGGATCGGCGCTCGCGACGGTCAGCAACAGC
Organism: Streptomyces sp. NPDC087844; assembly: GCF_044742785.1. Taxonomy (NCBI): domain Bacteria; kingdom Bacillati; phylum Actinomycetota; class Actinomycetes; order Kitasatosporales; family Streptomycetaceae; genus Streptomyces; species Streptomyces sp. NPDC087844. The sequence goes on from NZ_JBIUVD010000006.1 coordinate 220,091, forward strand.
CTGGCACCGTCCGGCAGACCGGCCAGTCTGGCCTGGAAACCGCGCTCGATCCGGGTCGGCACCGACGACGTGTCCGGCGGCGCGAACCCACCGGACCTGGGCAGTTCCAGCAGCGCGAGGGGATTTCCCCGTGCCTCGGCCATGATCCGCCGGCGCACCTGGTCGTCGAGCGTCACATGGCTCTTCGCCGCCAGCAACGTCCGCGCGTCGGCGTCGCTCAGCCCGCCGACGAGCAGCCCTGGCAGTTCGTCCAGCTCGCCCCGTTCACCGCATTCACCCGGCCCACCCTGTCCACCCGCTGCACCAGCAGCACCCGTTGCACCCGCTGCACCCGCTGCACCCGCTGCACCCGGTCCATCCACTCCACCCGGTCCATCCACTTCAGCCGGTCCACCCGGTTCAGCCGGTTCACCCGCTCCCCCCTCCGTGCGGTGCAGCCGGACCGCGAACACCATGGCGACGGGCTCGCAGGTGATCCGCCGGGCGAGGAAGGTCAGCACCTTCGACGATGCGGTGTCCAGCCACTGGGCGTCGTCGATCAGGCACAACAGGGGGCGGTCACGGGCCGCGCAGGACAGCAGCTCCAAAGCCGCCACACCGATGCGGAACACGTCCGGAGCGCTCGCGGCCAGCCCGAACGCGTTCCGCAGGACCTCTCGGTGCTCGGCGGGCAGTTCGGCGAGGTGCCGCAGCATCGGCACGCAGAGCTGGTGGAGGGCGGCGAACGGCAGCTCCCTCTCGTACTCCGCCCCGGACGCCCGGACGGTACGGAACCCGGAGGCCGCTCGCCGGGTGTCATCCAGTAGTGCGCTCTTGCCGATGCCCGCCTCACCGCGGAGGACCAAGGCCCCGCCCGAGCCCTCGCGCGCGGCGCCGGTCAACTCGTCGATGCGCCTCATCTCGGCCTGTCTGCCTACGAGTTGACCAAAAGAGTGAGCCGACGTCATGGCGCACAGGTTAGGCGAGCCGCCATCACTCGGGCGTGGAGTTCCCGGAAGGCGGGCAGGACACCCCCGCTCGCGTCGGCGGTGATCGGCGGTGATCGGCGGTGATCGGCGGTGCCGCGGCGGCCATCGGCCGTTGACCGACGGCCGTTGACCGTCGGCCGTCGGCCGATAGGCGAATCTCACCGACGCGAGGGGGCGTGCGCCGGCACAAGTCTGGTCGTCCGACCGACCAAGAGAGAGCCGGATGACCTAGGGGGCTTCGACCGCGACCGCGACCGCACAGTGACCGCGACCGCACAGCGACCTCCACCCCGTTGCCTTACACCGCGAAGTTTATGGCCGCACCCTCTTGCCGCCCGTGAACTAACACGTATAGCCTTACGATCGTAAGCACACAGCAGGAACTCGCAGCGGGCCTACAGCAGCCTGGGCAGAAGCCATGAGGGGTACGCCATGAACAGCACCGTCGCCGTCACAGCCACCGAGATCGTCCTGCCCGGCCTGGTCGAGCCGGACGGGCTGGAGCTCCGCACCCGCGATCTTCCGGCCCCGGCCAGGGGCCAGGTCGTCCTGCGGATGGACGCGACCGGCGTCTCCTTCGCCGAGCAGCAGATGCGCCGCGGCACGTACTACGACCAGCCGCCGTTCCCCTTCGTACCCGGCTACGACGTGGTCGGCACCGTGACCGCGGCCGGCCCCGAGGTGGACACCGCGCTCGTCGGACGCCGGTTCGCCGCGGTCACCAAGACCGGCGCGTGGGCCAGCCATCTCCTCATCGACGCCGTGGACCTGATGCCCGTACCGGACGAGGTGGACGCGGCCGACGCGGAGACCGTGGTCGTCAACGGCATCACCGCCTGGCAGATGCTGCACCGCATCGCCAAGGTCCCGGCCGGCGGCACGATCGTGGTGCTGGGCGCCAACGGCGGCGTGGGCTCCACCCTCGTACAACTGGCCCGCCACGCCGGGATCACCGTGATCGGCACGGCCGCCGAGCGCCACCACGCGACCGTACGCACGCTCGGCGCGACCCCGGTCGACTACCGCGACCCGCACATGTACGAGCGCATCCGGGAGCTCGCGCCGGACGGCGTCGACGCGGTGTTCGACCATGTCGGCGGCGCCGGCGTGGAACAGTCCTGGCAACTGCTGCGCCGGGGCGGGGCCCTGGTCTCCTACGGCAGCGCGGCCACCAAGGACAACCAGGGCAACTCACAGCTGCCGGTGCTGAAGCTGTTCGCGCGGCTCGCCGCATGGAACTCCCTGCCCAACGGAAAGAGCGCGCAGTTCTACAACTTCTGGGCCGGTAAGCGCCGTTGCCGGTCGTCCTGGCAGCAGCGGATGACCGAGGACCTCACCCAGGTGCTGCGCCTGGTCGCCGACGGCACCCTCACCCCGCAGATCGCCGCGAGGATCCCGCTCTCGGACACCGCGGCGGCGCTGGCCCTCGCCGAGACCCGCACCGTCGCCGGAAAGATCGTCATCGTCCCCGAGGTGTGACGCCCTGAGCCCCGCCGCCAATCGCCACCGCCTCGGACGGCCCCTTGGCGCCACTGCCGCGAGCCCCTCTGCGTGCTGCCGCTACCTATTCCCCACCCCGGTTCCCCACCGCCCATTCACCGCCCCGCTTCGCCGCCATCGCGCACGCCCGCCGCCACCGCGACCCTCGCGCCCCACACCCCGGAGGTACCACCATGTCCGTCACCACCGTCACCACCGTCGTCACACCCGTCGTCACGCCTGCCGCCACCGCCACCGTCACCGGCCGTCCGGCCGCGGCACGCATCCAGGGCGACGGCGACGTCGACAACCGTGCGACCTACATAAGCTTCGGGCTCGCCTACCTGCTCGGACACGGTTCCGCCGCGCTCTCGAAGGGCGACAGCGCCCTGCTCGACCTGCCCGGCTGGCTGCCCATGGCACTCCTCGGCTCCGGGCTCGCCGTCGGCACCGTCCAGGCCACCGTTGCCGCCCTGCGCGCCCAGCGCGCCGCCACCGAACCCGACGACGTCCTCTCCGGCCAACTCCTCGGCGCCGCCTGGATCACCGCCTTCGCCGCCCTGTTCCTCGCCATCACGGGCCTGGCGTCCACGCTCGACATGCCCGATGTGCAGTCCCTGCTCTGGCCCACCGGTTCCGGCTTCGTCGTCGGTCTGCTCTACATCGCCGAGGGCGCCCAGCGCCGCAACCTCCTCCACTACGGCCTCGGCACCTGGCTTGCCCTGACCTCCGCCGCGGCCCTCCTCCTCGGCACCCCCGGCTTCTACTGGGTCCTCACCCTCGCCGGCGGCGGCGCCTACGCCCTCGCCGCGGTCCTCGAACGCCGCCGCCTCAACTTCTCCTCGGGACAGCCGCAGCGGGCCTGACACCGCCGAGAACCAGTCGGCGCCCCGCCCCGCCGCGCCCCGAGGACCGATACCGACCACCCGAACCGCCCACATCACGCACATCACGCACATCAATCACGTCATTCGCGTCATTCGCGTCATTCACCAAGACAGGAACGCCATGTCCAGCGACAGCCCCGCCCTCTCGTCAACCCGGCCCCGGACGCGCGCACGTGCCGCCGCGATCACGATCACGGCCGCACTCGCCGCGGTCGGCATCCTCGTGACCACCGCTCCCGCCCAGGCCGCCCCCGCCATGACGGGAACCGCGCACCACACCGACGTACTCAAGTGCCAGGGCAAGGGCACAGACCCCGCCGCCGTCATCCGCTACCGGACCGACGTCGTGATCAAGGCCCCGCTGAGCACCGTCTTCAAGCTGCAGACCGACGTCGAGGGCTGGCCGTCATGGCAGGCACCGGTCCTCTCCTCGGAGCGCCTCGACCACGGTCCTCTCCGCGCGGGCTCGCAGTTCCGGTGGACGACTCCGGCACCCGCGACCCCGAGCACGCCCGAGACCACCCTGAACATCACCTCCACCGTCCGCCAGCTCGACCGCGGCTCCTGCATCCGCTGGAGCGGTCCTGCGGTCGGCGAGGGCCTGCGTATCGACGAGGGCGTCCACGTCTGGAAGTTCACCAAGGTCAAGGGCGGTGTACGCGTACAGACCGAGGAATCCTGGACCGGCGCCCAGGTCGAGGCTGACGTCCCCCTGGCGACAGCGATGCTCGGCGGAGGACTCGAAGAGTGGCTCCGCGAACTGAAGACCACCGCGGAGGCCCGAAGCGACGGGCCGTGCGCCTGACCCCGGACCCGACCGTGCGTCTGACCCGGGACCCGATCTGCGGGACTCGACCTGCGGGACCACCGCAGAACCACCACAGAACGCCGAGAAAGAGATCGAGACCGACCAGATGAAATCACCGCACAGGCTCATGCAGGGCATGGCCGTCGCCGCAGTCGTCACCGCCACGACGCTGTCCGCGCCGATCGTGGCAGCGGCTCACGAGGCGCAGCCCGGCTCCGGCACTTACCAGGAATGCCGCGGCGTGACCGTCGACAAGAACGCGCCGGTCGTCAGCCGCGCGAGCGTCCTCATCAAGGCTCCGCTGACGACGGTCTGGGCACTGCACACCGACATCGACGCCTGGGGCTCCTGGATACCGGAGATCACCCCGGCGCGGAAGAAGACGCCGGGACCGCTGCGGCCGGGCTCCGTCTTCGAATGGTCCCCCCAGAACATGAAGGTCACGTCGACCGTCACGGCGGTCGAGCGGGGGCGATGCACCGCATGGGCCGCGCCCGTCAACGGCATCGACGGCGTGCACCTGTTCACCTTCAAGCAGGTCAGGGGCGGTGTGCTCGCCACCACCGAGGAATCCTGGGCGGGCACTCCCGTCGAGGCTGACATCCCCGGCAGTCAGGCCGCCCTCGACGCCGGCCTGAACGACTGGGTGCACCGGCTCAAGACCACGGCCGAGACGAAGCCCGGCTGCGCCGATCACTAGAACATGACCCCACGGACATGCACTCCGAGGACATGGGGCTTGAGGACGCGGGACCTGAGGACGCGGGACCGCGAGGACATGAACCCCTGAGGCACGGACCGCGAGGGCGCGAAACCCAAGGGCACGGACCGCGAGGCCAAGTAGGACGATGTGGCGGCCATACCTGTGGCCGCCACAAGTTCTTTGCTTGCAGACCAGTTCCTGACGCGGCGTCAGTTCAGTAATCTGACTGGATCTGACACTGCGTCAGTTATTGGCAGCCACTCAGGAGCGGGCGGACCGATGCTTGGATCAACCCACGGCACCCTCACCACCGACTCCCGCCGGGCCCGGGTCATCGCCTGCGGCGAGCAACCGGCCCCTGCCGTGCACGGCAGGCCGGCCGCCACCGACGACCTCGACGTCAGCGGCCGGCCGCTGTACGCCGGCGTACCCGATCTGGACCGCTTCTTCCGCCCCGAGTCGGTGGCCGTCGTCGGCGCCTCGGACGCGGAAGGGCGACCGAACACCGGCATCACCCGCCAACTGCTCGCCTGGGCCGAGCGGGTGGGCGCACGCCTCCACCCGGTGCACCCCACCCGAGAGTCCGTGTTCGGCCTGCCCTGCGTCCCGTCGGTCGCGGATCTGCCCGAACAAGTCGACCTGGCCGTGCTGTTGCTGTCCGACCCGCTTCCAGTGATCGAGCAACTCGCCGAATCCAAGGTGCGGTTCGCGGTCGCCTTCGCCTCCGGGTTCGCCGAGACGGGAACCGTGGGCGCCGCCGCGCAGGCCCGCCTCGCCGACGCCGTACAGCGCTCCGGGATCCGCTCCGGTCTGCGGCTGCTCGGCCCGAACACCAATCTCAACGCCTTCGAGAAGTTCCGCGACGACCTGGCCGGGCCGGCGATCGCCCTGATCACCCAGTCGGGCCACCAGGGCCGCCCGGTCTTCACCCTGCAGGAACTGGGCATCCGCGTCTCCCACTGGGCACCCACCGGCAACGAGGCCGACCTGGAGAGCGCCGACTTCATCTCCTACTTCTCCGAGCAGCCCGAGGTGGGCGCCATCGCCTGCTACGTCGAGGGCCTCAAGGACGGCCGCTCCTTCCTCCTCGCCGCCGACCGGGCCGCCCGGCGCGGGGTTCCCGTCGTCGCGGTCAAGGTCGGCCGCACGGAGACGGGCGCGCGTACGGCCGCCTCCCACACCGGCAAACTGACCGGCGCGGACGCGGTGGTGGACGCCGCGATGCGCCAGTACGGGGTCGTACGCGTCGACGGTCTCGACGAACTCCAGGACACGGCGGCCCTGTTGGCCCGTGCCAGGCCGCCGTCCGCCGACGGGGTGGCCGTCTACTCGATCTCGGGCGGTACGGGCGCCCACTTCTCGGACCTGGCCACCCAGGCGGGCCTGCACCTGCCTCCCCTCTCCGCCGCCAAGCAGGCGGAACTGCACCAGTGGATACCCGAGTACCTGGACGTCACGAACCCCATCGACAACGGCGGCCACCCGGTCGGCGACTGGCGAGGCCGCAGAATCATCGACGCGATCCTCGCCGATCCGGCCGTCGGGGTGCTGATCTGTCCGATCACGGGCCCCTTCCCGCCCATGAGCGACAGGCTCGCGCAGGACCTGGTGGACGCGGCGGAACAGACGGACAAACTGGTGTGCGTGGTGTGGGGGTCCCCGGTCGGCACGGAGCCCGCGTACCGCGACACCCTCCTCGGCTCGTCCCGCGTGGCCACCTTCCGCACCTTCGCGAACTGCATCACGGCGGTACGCGCCCACCTGGAACACGCCCGCTTCACCGCCTCCTACCGCTCCCCCTTCGACGAGGCCCCGCGCACCCCGTCCCCCTCCTGCCGCAAGGCCCGGGCGCTGATGCGGCCGGGCAGCACACTGAGCGAACACGCGGCGAAACAACTGCTGCGGGCGTACGGGATCCGGGTGCCGCGCGAGCAGTTGGTGACCAGCGCGGCGGCCTCCGTCCGGGCGGCCGGACTGGTCGGGTACCCGGTCGTCATGAAGGCGTCCGGCGCGAGGCTCGCCCACAAGACGGAGCTCGGCCTGGTGAAGATCGGCCTGACGTCGGCCAGCCAGGTGCGGGACGCGTACCGGGAGCTGACCGACATCGCGCGCTACGAGGACGTCTCGCTCGACGGGGTTCTGGTGTGCCAGATGGTGGAGCGGGGGGTCGAGATGGTGGTCGGCGTGACGCACGACGACCTCTTCGGTCCGACGGTGACGGTCGGGCTGGGCGGCGTACTCGTGGAGGTCCTCCAGGACACCGCGGTACGGGTGCCGCCGTTCGGGGAGGAGCAGGCGCGCTCGATGCTCGACGAGTTGCGGGGGCGGGCCCTGCTCGACGGGGTCCGCGGGCGGGCTCCGGCGGACCTCGACGCACTGGTGGAGGTTGTCATGCGCGTCCAGCGAATGGCACTGGAACTGGACACCGAGCTGTCCGAACTGGACATCAACCCGTTGATGGTCCTGCCCCGCGGCCAGGGGGCGGTGGCCCTGGACGCCCTGGCATCCTGCCGCTGACCCACTGCGCGAGGCACACCGGAGACGGGTCACGCTCTCGACCGCGGGTGCGGAAGAAGGGGGTGCGCTTTCGACCGCGGGCCGGCGGGGGCTGGGCGCGCAGTTCCCCGCGCCCCTGAGGTGGCACTGGCGCAGCCGAGCCTTCAGGGGCGCGGGGAACGGCGCGCCCAGCCACAACCAACCCGCACCCACCAACGCACGGCATCCCCCACTCCCCAAGGGGCGCGGGGAACGGCGCAACCAACCCCCGGAGCCCTCAGTGATAACCCACTCCCTCGACAACCACGTCTCCTGGATCACCCTTAACCGACCCGAGGTCATGAACGCCCTCACCCCCGACCAACGAGAAACCCTCATCCACCTCCTGGAGACCGCGTCCGCGAACGCGAACACCCGCGCGGTCGTCCTCACCGCCACCGGCCGAGGTTTCTGCACAGGCGCGGACCTCCGATCCACCCCACCCCCCGGCGACCACCCCCGCCTCCCCGGAGACGTGTCCCGCGTCATCCGAAACGGCGCCCAACGCCTCATCACCGCGGTCCTCGACTGCGAGAAACCGGTGATCGCCGCCGTGAACGGCACCGCGGCCGGCCTGGGAGCCCACCTCGCCTACGCCTGCGACCTGATCCTCGCCGCGGAATCGGCCAGGTTCATCGAGGTGTTCGCCCGCCGCGGCCTGGTCCCCGACGGCGGCGGCGCCTACCTCCTCCCCCGCCTGATCGGCCCGCAACGCGCGAAGGAACTGATGTTCTTCGGCGACGCCCTCACCGCCGCGGACGCGCACCGCCTCGGCCTGGTCAACCGCGTGGTCCCGGACGAGGAGCTGGAGAAGACGGCCCGCGCCTGGGCCGAACGTCTCGCCACCGGCCCCACCCGCTCCCTCTCCCTCACCAAGCAACTGGTGAACGCCTCCCTGGACTCCGACCGCGCCACCGCGTTCACCGCCGAGGCCGCCGCACAGGAGATCAACATGACGACGTCGGACGCCACGGAAGGCGTGACGGCGTTCGTGGAGCGCCGCACCCCGGCCTTCACGGGCCGCTGAACCCCTTCCCATCTGACGCCCCGTCACCTTCAATGGACGGTGTGATGGGACACGCAGGAATGGCCGCGGCAGCAGTCCGCTACCTGAGGTCGACGGGGACGACCGGAGCCGCACTCAACGCTTCCGTCGAAGCGCTGCCGCGCCCCGAGTTGCGATGTGTCGGTGAGGACGAGCGTGCCGTCATAGCCGCGGCCGAGTTCAGGAACGTACTGGGTAACTTCGCGACCGGCGTGACCGTCGTCACGGCACCCGCCACCACGGACGGCGACAGCGAGGGCCGACCCGCCGGTTTCGCCTGCCAGTCGTTCTCGTCCCTCTCCCTCGACCCACCGCTCGTCACCTTCATGGTCGGCCGTACGTCGACCACCTGGCCGCGCATCGCCCGCGCGGGCGTCTTCTGCGTCAACATCCTGGGCGCCCACCAGGGCGACCTGTGCCGCGGCTTCGCGGTGAGCGGCACGGACAAGTTCGCGGGCGTTCCGTACGACGCGGCCCCGGTCTCCGGTTCCCCGCGCCTCGCGGGCACGCTCGCGTGGATCGACTGCACGGTCCACGCGGTGCACACGGGCGGCGACCACCTCATCGTCATCGGCCGGGTGAACGCCCTGGGCGCGACCGGCGAGGACGAACCGCCGCTGCTGTTCCACAAGGGGCGGTTCACCTGATCGATCTGCTCCAGCCGTAGATCATCCTGTGCCCTGGCCTTGGGGCTGTCTGCCACTGGAGGGAAACTCCGGTGGCCTCAGCGCACGATCTGGGTAGGGTCGGGCGATGCCCGTGCTGAAGCGGCTGCAGGCCGGCCACGCCCCTGCGGTCCTGGCCTTCGAGCTGGCGAACCGCGCCTACTTCGCTGCCTCGATCTCCGACCGCGGCGACGACTTCTTCGACCGGTTCACCGACCGGTACAACGCCGCGCTGGCCGAGCAGGAGGCCGTCTGCGCCTTCTACGTGCTCCTCACCGAGGACGGCTCGGTACTCGGCAGGTTCAACCTGTACGACCTGGAGGACGGCACTGCCAGACTCGGCTACCGGGTCGCGGAGCAGGTAGCCGGCCGTGGCGTGGCGACCGCTGCCGTCCGGGAGCTGTGCCGGACGGCGACAACGATGCACGGTCTGCGCACACTGCGGGCGGCCACCTCCCACGACAACGCCGCCTCCCGAAAAGTCCTGATCAAGGCCGGGTTCGTACCGGTTGGCCCTGCCACCCCGGCCGATCTCGGTGGCAGGTCAGGCACCTGGTACCAGAGCGATCTCCAGCCATACAGTGTCCGCGCGCCGTGACATCACCCTGGTAGGGCGGAGCCAACAGACTCGACCCCCACCCCCACCGCGCTCGGCCCGCGCCGGATCACCAGCGCCATCAGCGCCGCCACCGCGCACAGCGCCCCGGAGGCGTACCACATGACGTCGTACGAGCCGAAGGCGTCGCGGGCCGCACCGCCCAGGAAGGCGACCAGTGCCGCCCCGACCTGGTGGGAGGCGAGGACCCAGCCGAAGACGATGGCGCTGTCGTCGCCGAACCGGTCGCGGCACAGGGCGATGGTGGGCGGGACGGTGGCGACCCAGTCGAGTCCGTAGAAGACGATGAAGAAGACCATCGGCGGGTGCACCGAGGGGCCGAGCAGCAGCGGGAGGAAGAGGAGCGAGACGCCGCGCAGGGCGTAGTAGACCGCGAGCAGCCGGCGCGGGTCGAAGCGGTCCGTGAACCAGCCGGAGGCGATCGTGCCGACGACGTCGAAGACACCGATCACGGCGAGCAGTGAGGCGGCTGCCGTGATGGGCATGCCGTGGTCGTGGGCGGCGGGCACGAAGTGGGTCTGGATCAGGCCGTTCGTGGAGGCGCCGCAGATCGCGAACGTCCCCGCCAGCAGCCAGAAGGGCCCCGTGCGCGCGGCGGAGAAGAGGACCTTCACCGCGCGGCGCGCGGCCCCCGGCACGGGCGGCGGCTTCTCGACGAACTCCGTCGCCCCGTACGGCTTGAGGCCCACGTCCGCAGGATGGTCGCGCAGCAGCAACCAGACGAACGGCACGACCGCGAGCGCCGCCAGGGCCACGGTCACGGCGGCCGGGCGCCAGCTGTGCTCCGAGACGATCCACGACAGTACGGGCAGGAAGATCAGCTGGCCGGAGGCCGAGGCGGCGGTGAGGATGCCGGTGACCAGGCCACGCTTCTCGGTGAACCAGCGGTTGGTGACGGTGGCGGCGAAGGCGAGGGCCATCGAGCCGGAACCCAAGCCCACGAGCAGCCCCCAGCACAGCAGCAGCTGCCAGGCCGCGGTCATCCACACCGTGGCGCCGGAGCCGACCGCGATCACGACAAGGGCGAGCGCGACGACCCGCCGGATGCCGTACCGATCCATCAGCGCGGCGGCGAACGGCGCCGTCAGCCCGTACAGCGCGAGATTGACGGAGACCGCGAGGCCGATCGTGCCGCGCGACCAGTCGAATTCGTCGTGCAACGGGTCGATCAGCAGCCCCGGCAGGGAACGGAAGGCCGCCGCGCCGATGATCGTCACGAAGGTCACGGCGGCCACGAACCACGCCCGGTGCACCCGCACCCGCACCCGCGTACGCCGCCGACGTCCCATCGTGTCGGTCCCGGGGTCCTGCGACTCGACCGCTGGATCCTGCGCGTCGATTACGGGGTCCTGCGCGGCTGCCGCCTCGCTCGCGGCGTCGGTTGTCCGGGTCACGCCACCGAGCTTCCCTCCTCGGCCCTCTCCCAACGAGTGGCCCGAAGGACAGCATTCGCTAGGATCGGGCCATGGGTATGAACGCGCCGGACACCCCGCCCCGTCGGCACCGCGTCGTCGTCCTCGCCCTGGACGGCCTCCTCCCCTTCGAACTGGGCATCCCGCAGCGCATCTTCGGACGCGCCAAGGACACCCTGGGCCGCAAGCTGTACGAGGTCGTCACCTGCTCCGTCCGGCCGCCGGGCCCGGTCGAGACGGACGCCGACTTCTCCGTACTGGTCGAGAACGGCCCGGAGGCCCTGGCCACCGCCGACACCGTCGTCGTCCCGGCCTCGTACGAGCTGGGCCCGGTCCACGACGGGGGTGTGCTCACCGACGAGTTGGCCGCGGCCCTCGCCCTGATCCGGCCGGGCACCCGGCTCGTCTCGATCTGCACGGGCGGGTACGTGCTCGCCGCCGCCGGACTTCTCGACGGGCGCCCGGCGACCACGCACTGGGCGTCCGCCGAGCACTTCCAGCGCCTCTTCCCGAAGGTGCGGGTCGACGCCGACGTGCTGTTCATCGACGACGGGGACGTGCTGACGTCCGCCGGCGTCGCGGCGGGCATCGACCTGTGCATCCACATCGTGCGCCGCGACCACGGGACCGCCGTCGCCAACGAGGTGGCCCGCCGCACGGTCGTACCTCCGCACCGGGACGGCGGGCAGGCGCAGTACATCCAACGGCCCGTGCCGAAACCGCAGTTGGCGACCACGATCGCCGCGCGGGCCTGGGCTCTCAGCCGGTTGCACGAACCGATCCAGTTGCGGGACATGGCTGCGCAGGAGGTGATGTCGGTGCGTACGTTCACGCGCCGCTTCCGCGAGGAGGCCGGGATCAGTCCCGGTCAGTGGCTCACTCAGCAGCGGGTCGAGCGGGCCCGCCACCTCCTGGAGTCCACCGACCTGTCGATGGACCAGGTCGCGGCGGACTCCGGGTTCGGTACGGCCCAGTCGATGCGCCAGCATCTTCAGTCCGCCCTCGGAGTCACCCCCACGTCCTACCGCCGCACGTTCCGCTGAACGGCCCTTTCCCCACCTTTACGGCCGCGCGGTCAGGCCGCCGAGGCACGGACAAGCATGGTGCCCACGGCCCTGCCCTGCGGCGGCTCGATCAGGGACACGCACACGTCGGAGAAACCGTGCCCGGTCAGGATGTGCCCCCACTCATCCGGGGTGTGGTCATACCGCTGCCCGGCTTCGGCGGGCTTGGGCCCCCGACTGCCTGGAGGCAGATGCGAGAAGGCCAGGATGCCGCCCGGCGCCATACGCGAGCGGATCAGCGGGAGCAGGATGTCCGGATCGACGAACCACACGGCGCCAAAGATCGAGAGCACGACATCGAACGTCTCGTCCGTCTCGTCCGTCTCCTTCAGGAACGCCACCGCGTCCACCGTACGGAACTCAAGGCCCGGCAGCTCGCCCCAGCGCTCCCGCGCGACCACCGCTCGGGCGGGAGCGATATCCACCCCTTGACCGGTCGCGCCAAGCGTCACAAGATGCGCGAGGTTACTGCCGCTCCCCGAGCCGAGTTCCAGCACCCTGCGTCCGGCCACAGGCCCCAGAACGCTCTCGTTCGGCCCGTGATCGGCGTACTGGGTCCAGTTCAGCCAGGTCGTATCACCCTTGGCGTTCACGGTCCTGCGCGGCGTGCTCCCGGCCGCGTACCTGCCCCAGGACTCAGCCAATGACATGCGGCGATCCTTTCCGGCAAGAGGGGCCCACCCTCAACGTACGGGGACAGACCCCAACTCACGCGCTGCTCAGCACTACTTGGGCGAGTCGTGGCATCCGGCGTGGCACTGGTTGCAGCTGGCCGCGTCCGCCATGCCCCACAGGTCGGGGTCGATCTCGAACCCGGCCGCCTTGATGGCCTTGATCGTCTGTTCGAGAACGAGCGGACCTCCGGTCTCGGGGTCGTGGCCGTCCCGCGTCGCCTTGTCGTCGCCGACGCACGAAACACCGGCCATCGCGCCCGGAAGCTCCGGAACGTGGTGGATGTACCGGCCGAAGTGCCGGTTGGTGAAGTGGTGATACGGGATCGAGTCGAGCATGAACGAGTGCCATGCCTCGTCCACCTGCTCAGACGGGCCCATGAGAAGGTCCGGATTCTCGCCGCACGTGACCAGATAGGCGATTGCCTGTCCGAACTTGGCCTCTGCAAGTTCGCGTGTGTTCTCCGGGTTGCGGAGGAGGAGGGTCACCTCCCGCTCCCACACGTCCGGGGTGACGTACGCCTTCGGGTCGCGGATCACTACTGCCGTGCTCATGCTGGCTTACCTCCACGTAATTGCGGTTCCGTGGTGCTCCGGTTACGTCGTCCACCCGCGCACTTGGGGCACAGGCACGGCGGCATGAGGCCAGTAGCGAGAGGCTCCCCGCCCTCACCTTCGTACAGGTTTCGTGGCTCGGTCCGAGTGCCGTCGGCTCTCACCGTGTAAGCGCTGATGCGGATGGACATGACGACCATTTTCCGGATCCGTCATGACCATTGCGGCGACGTTTACGGCGTCCCTCAGGCGTCATGTCGGCGTCACTCCCAGGGCGTCAAACCGGTGTCATTGGAGGCGTGCCGTGGCTACCCTCGGATCATGACGACTCCGGCCGAGCGCGAGCGAACCCCCAACGACGTGCTGACCTCCGTACGCAAGTCGATGAACCTGAGCCAAGACGAGTTTGCCCAGGGCCTGCGCGGCGCGGGCGAGGAGCTGGAGGAACCGAACGACGCCTCCAAGCGACTCGTGCAACGCTGGGAGTCCGGAGAAACCAGGACATGCCGCCCGCTGTACGCACGGGCACTGAAGCGGTTCACCGGCCGTGCCCCTGAGTCGCTGGGGTTCGCGATCCCGATGGCACGCGTCCGCTCGGACGGGGCAGGAGGCCACGACATGGAGGCTGGGGAAGTCGGCACGGCTGACATCGACACAAGCCCGAAGCCAGATCCGCAGAGCGAGTACGCAGGCATCTGGCTGTCCCGGTACGAGTTCTACTCGTCCAGCCGTGACGAGACGTTCGACTGCAAGCATCACGTCGTGATCGTCCAGCACGGCAACCGGCTGACAGCTCAGAGCCTGCCCGGAGCGTCGACCAACCCGGACAGCCCGCTGTCTCTGGATCTCACCGTTGACCGGAACGTCGTCACCGGTACGTGGACCGAGCAGACGGCGACCAACGGGTACTACCAGGGCTCCCGGTACCACGGTGCGATTCAGCTACTCATCGAGCCGACAGGCCGACGTATGGCGGGCAAGTGGGTCGGGTTCGGCAAGGACTTCGATGTGAACACAGGCCCATGGGAGCTGCGCCTACTCGACCGATCTACAGGCCGCGCAAGCATCGAGCGGTACTCGACCACACCACAGTGAAGGGCCGGGACACTCCCCTGCGAAGAAACAGCGGGAGTCTCCCTGTGCGGGAGCCTGGCTGCCCAGTTCACGCCGTTGGCGTGGGCCGGGGTCAGTCGCGGAACTCGCGGCGGTTGACGGCTCCTATGAAGTCCTGCCAACCGTCGCGGGTGAACAGGAGTATGGGGCTGTTGGGGTCCTTGCTGTCGCGGGAGGCGATCGTGTTGGGCAGGGCAGCGACCTCTATGCACGCGCCCTGACCGCTGCTGTAGGTGCTCTTGAACCAGTTCGCGTTGGCGAGGTCGGGGTTGTTCATGCTGTCTCCAGTTCGTGGCTGAACTCGCGCGCCGCCTCTGCGATGAGGGCGAGCGAGTCACGGGTGTTGAGTGCTGCTGCCTGTAGGACGGCGAAGATTTCGGCGTAGTGCTCGGCGTCTTGTTCGGAGTCGAGCAGCGCGTCACCGGCCATGCCGTCGATGTACACGACCGCTGGTTCGCTGGCTTTGGTGAAGGTGGCCAGCGCGAAGGAGCCGGGCATCCCTGGATGCGCGCCGACGCTCCAGGGGATGACATGCAGGGTGATGTGGGGCTGTTCCGCGAGCGCTTGCAGGTGGCGCATCTGCTCGGCCATCACGTGCGGTCCGCCGACGGCCCTTCGTAGGGCGGCCTGGTCCATGACAGCGGTGAGAGTCAAGGGCTTCGGCCGGGCGAGAACCGCCTGTCGCTCCATGCGGGCCTGCACGTGGTGTTCGAGATCGGTGCTGGTGGCGGACGGCCACACGCCTTGGATGACGGCGGCAGCGTAGTCGCGCGTCTGCACGAGGCCGGGGATGAACGAGGACTCGTAGCTTCGGACTTGCGCCGCGACATCCTCGCAGGCGATCCATGCCTTGTAGTCGCGGCGCAGGTCGGCGTGGAAGGGCCGCAGGAAGTCCTGCCTGCCGGCCTCCTCCCACAGGGCGTCGATCTCTGTGCGCGTGGCGGGGTCGGCCCCGTAGCGCGTGAGGAGGTGATGCAGGGTGCCGCGGTTGGGCCGGGCCTCGGCGTTCTCGGCGCGCCGTAGCGTGCTCTTGCTGACGGGGCCCTCTGCGATCACGTCCTCGCGTGACATCCCGGCGGCTTCGCGTAGCCGGCGGAGCGCGAGCGCGAGGCTTCGTAGGCCCGGCGTCTTCTCGGTCACGGCATCCCCTCCCTGGGTCATGGGCGTCTCCCCGCCGAGTTTGGCTTACGGGGCGCCGTCTCGCCAAGCTCCATTCCAAATGAACCAGTTCATTTGAACTGGTTGCACATGAACCAGTTCACCCGCCATGCTGAACTCCGGCACGGCAACTCACTGTGACAAGTACGTAGCTCTGCGCTGACCGCGCCCCGCAGGGGCCGGGGCGCGCGGGGCGGCGTCCACGGGTTTCCGCGCCTCCGCCGTGTGCTTGCCGAAGTGGGCGGACCGCGCGCCCTCGGGGCGTGGCGTGGCCCGATCGACTGGGAGGACCGACCCTTGACCCTCGTGATCTATGTCCTTGCGCTGCTGCTGCCCGGCACCGGCCGCCGCAGACTCCCCGCTGGTCCGCGACACCGGAAGGGAGGCGTGGCATGGACGGTGTGACGTACTGGTTCCGGCACACGGCCGAGCCCAGGGCGGTGCCGTGGGGGCGGCGGTTCGCCTCGAACGCGCTCAGGGACTGGGGACTTGAGCACATGAGCGAGTCCGTGACGCTGATCGCTTCCGAGCTGTTGACCAACGCCGTGGAGGCCACCGGAACCACGAAGGCCGGGCTGAGCCGTGACGAACGCGAGACGTTACCGCTGGTCGCGGTACGGCTGCGCGTGTGCAGCCGGACGCTGACGGTCGAGGTCTGGGACACCAGCCGGACGCTGCCCCGGATGCGGACGCCCGACGCGGACGCCGAGAACGGCCGGGGCCTGCCGACAGTGACGCTGTTGAGCGAGCGCTGGGACTCGTACCGTCACCCCTCGGGCGGCAAGGTCGTCTACGCGGTGCTGCCTCTCACACGCCCGCCGGTGGCGATCACCAGAGAGGGTCGATGGTGCCGGTGCCGGAGGCGTTGCCGAGCCGGACCCGCGAGCCGCGCGAGCGCTCACGTCCACGAACTCGCCGCGCCTGCCCGACGATTCACCGGGACGGGACAGGTGATCCGTCGCCTCCCAGGGACTCCGTCGGCCACGGACAGCACCCCAAGCGGGCGGCCTGACTCCGCGCAGTGTTGGGATGCCTACGGGCACCAGTCGGCCGAAGGCGGTAGCCGATGGGATCAGCACGTCAGAACGTCAGAACGTCAAGACAGCCCGAGCCACCCGCCCGCCCCCCGCATCCGCCGCCGCCTTCTCGAAGTCCTCCACCGGATACGTCTCCGTCACCAGCTCGTCCAGCAACAACCGCCCCTCCCGATACATCTCCGCGTACAGCGCAACATCCCGCTGCGGCCGCGAGGACCCGTACCGGCATCCCAGGATCGACTTGTCCAGGTACATCGACGAGACGAGGAAGGACGCCTCGGCGTCGGCGGGCGGCACGCCCAGCAGCACCGCCTGCCCCTGCCGGTCGAGCAGATCGACGGCCTGCCGTACCAGCTCCACCCGCCCCACGCACTCGAAGACGTGATCCGCACCGGTCGGCAGGACGTCCCTCACCCCCTCCACGGACGGGAAGAAGTGCCCGGCCCCGAACCGCCGAGCCACCTCCTCCTTCGCGGGATTCGAGTCCACCGCGACCACCGTCAGCGCTCCGGCGAT
The DNA here is from genome assembly GCF_044742785.1 of Streptomyces sp. NPDC087844. Classification (NCBI taxonomy): domain Bacteria; kingdom Bacillati; phylum Actinomycetota; class Actinomycetes; order Kitasatosporales; family Streptomycetaceae; genus Streptomyces; species Streptomyces sp. NPDC087844. The sequence goes on from NZ_JBIUVD010000006.1 coordinate 237,323, forward strand.
CCGCGCGCCCTGGATCACGTTGAGCCCTATCCCGCCCGTCCCGATGACGACCACGCTGTCCCCGTGGTCCACCCGCGCCCGGTTCAGCACGGCCCCGACCCCTGTCAGCACCCCGCACCCGATCAGGGCGGCGGACGCCATCGGGATGTCCGTCGGGATACGTACCGCCTGCACGGCCTTCACCAGCGTCCGTTCCGCGAAGGCCGAGTTGGACGCGAACTGGTACAGCGGCTGCCCGTCCCGCAGAAACGGCCGCTGCGGCATCCCGATGGCCTTGCGGCACATGGTGGGCCGCCCCCGGTCGCACTCCGCGCACGTACCGCAGTTCGCGAGCGTGGACAGGCACACATGGTCTCCGGGCCGGACGTGGGTGACTCCGGCGCCCACCTCCTCCACGACGCCCGCGCCCTCATGCCCGAGCACCACGGGTACGGGGAAGGGGATGGTCCCGTCCAGCACGGAGAGGTCGCTGTGGCACAGCCCCGCCGCCGCTATCGCGACCAGCACCTCACCCGGTCCCGTATCCCGTATCTCCAGGTCGTCCACCACCTGGGCCCGCCTGCCGTCGAAGACAACGCCTCTCATGCCGTGCCCCTCGTCGCACTCATCTCAGCCCTTCGCTTCCCTGGGAAGGCCGAGCACGCGCTCGGCGATGATCGTGCGCTGGATCTCGTCCGAGCCGCCGTAGATGGTGTCGGCGCGGCTGAAGAGGAACAGGTGCTGGAGAGCGTCGAGTTCGTACGGCGCCTCGGCCGTCCAGTCCGCAGGACCCACCGCGGCGCCCGCCCCCCGCACCCGCATCGCCAGTTCGCCGAGCCGCTGATGCCACCGGCCCCACAGCAGCTTGGCCACACTGGGGGCACCGCGGTCCGCCGAACTCCCCAGCGTCCGAAGGGCGTTCCACCGCATGGCGCGCAGCTCGGCCCACTGGCGTACGAGCAGTTCGCGGACGACCGGGTCGTCGGCCGCCCCCGAGGCGACGGCCGCCTCCACCACCTGCGCCAACTCCTGCGCGAAACCCACCTGCTGGGCCAGCGTGGAGACTCCGCGCTCGAAGCCGAGCAGGCTCATCGCGACCTGCCAGCCATCGCCCTCGCCACCGACCCGATGTTCCGCGCGTGCGTGCGCCCCGTCGAAGAAGACCTCGTTGAACTCGCTGGTCCCGGTCATCTGCCGGATCGGCCGCACGTCGATCCGGCCGGGCTGGTCCATGGGTACGAGCAGAAAACTCAGCCCGCGGTGCCGCCGCGACCCCGCCTCCGTACGCGCCAGCACGAAACACCAGTCCGCCTCGTGCGCCAGCGAGGTCCAGATCTTCTGCCCGCTGATCCGATACCCGTCCGCCTCCCGCACGGCCTCCGTCCGGATCCCCGCGAGATCGGACCCGGCCCCTGGCTCGCTGTACCCCTGGCACCACAGCTCGTCACCAGAGGCGATGGGCGGAAGAAACCGGTTCTTCTGCTCCTCACTCCCGTGCGCGATGAGAGTCGGAGCCAGCAGCTTCTCCCCGATGTGCCCACTGCGCGCCGGCGCCCGGGCCCGCGCGTACTCCTCGGCCCACACCACCTGCCGCCCCAGTCCGACCGCGCGATTCCCGTACCCCTCCACCCCCCACCCGATCCCGATCCAGCCGGCAGCTCCGAGTGTTCGCTCCCACCCCCGCCGGTCCCCGTCCCACGGCACATGCCCGTTCAGCCACCCCCGAACTTCCTGCCGAAACGCTTCATCCTCCGACGTGCCCTCGAATTCCAAGCTGCCCTCCAGCCGCCCTTTTTTGGGGGCGCGGGGAACTGCGCGACAAGCCACAACGCACCCGCACCGACCCACCGACCCGACCCCTACGGCGCCCTCTTCACCCCCCGAGCCGCCCGCTCCATCTCCTCCACCCGCTCCAGCAGAGGCATGGGATCCGTCCCCACACTCCCCGGCAGGAAGTCAGCGATCCGCTCAGGCGTCCACCCCCCCTCCGCATACCCCGAACGGAGTTCCCGCGGCTGCGCCCACACCGCGATCTTCGGCCCCGCGACGGTGTACACCTGCCCGGTGATCCCCTCCTCCCGGGCCCGCTCGGACAGCAGGTAGACCACGAGCGCGGCCACATCCTCCGGTTCGCCGATCTCCTTCAGCTCCATCGGCACGTTCGCGGACATCCGCGTACGGGCGACCGGCGCGACCGCGTTCGCCGTGACCCCGTACTTGTGGAGCCCGAGCGCCGCGCTGCGGACGAGCGAGATGATCCCGCCCTTCGCCGCGCTGTAGTTGGCCTGCGAGACGGACCCCTGGTGGTTGCCGCTGGTGAACCCGATCAGCGTCCCCGCCCCCTGCTTGCGCATGACGGCGGACGCCGCGCGGAACACGGTGAAGGTGCCCTTGAGATGCGTGGCGATCACCGGGTCCCACTCGTCCTCGGACATGTTGAAGAGCATCCGTTCGCGCAGGATGCCGGCCACGCAGACGACCCCGTCGAGCCGCCCGTACGCGTCCAGGGCCGTGTCGACGATCCGCTGTCCGCCCGCCATGGTGGAGATGTCGTCGGCCACCGCGACCGCGTCCCCGCCGGCCGCCCCGATCTCCTCGACCACGGCGTCCGCGACCGAGCTGCTCGGCTCCGAGCCCTCGATCGAGACGCCGTAGTCGTTGACGACGACCCGTGCGCCCTCGGCCGCGGCCGCCAGGGCCACCGCGCGTCCGATGCCCCGGCCCGCCCCGGTCACGGCGACGACCCTGTCTTCCAGGAAGTTCCCCACGCCCCGGCCCCTTCCCGCGGTTTCTGACGGTCCGTTAGATTTGCTCAGGGTCAGATTCTACGGCCCGTCAGATACCTGGAGACAAGCCCCGCGGAGGACTCATGTCACTGCCGGTCGAGTTCCACGAGATCGCCAAGCGCGTGAACAACTGGGGGCGTTGGGGCGCCGACGACGAGATCGGCACCCTGAACCTGATCACCGACGAGGTCGTGCGCGAGGCCGCCGCGAGCGTCCGGACCGGCCGTCGCGTGCCGCTCGCGCTCCCCCTCCGCCAGGACGGGGTGCAGACGGGGATGATCCCGGGCCGGGTCGATCCGCTGCACACGATGGTGCAGATCAACCAGGAGCTGTTCGGCCCGGGCACGATCGCGTGCAGCGACGACGTCGTGACGATGGGCCTCCAGGCGGCCACCCACTGGGACGCACTCAGCCACGTCTCGCACTCGGGCAGGCTCTACAACAACCGCCCCGCCGACACGATCACCGCCCACGGGGGCGCCGAGTTCAACGGCATCGACAAGCCCCGTCACATCGTCTCGCGCGGCGTCCTGCTGGACGTGGCCCGCGCGCTCGGCGTGGAGCGCCTGGACAGCGGGCACGCGGTGACCCCGGAGGACCTCGACGCGGCCGAGGAGCTGAGCGGCACGAAGGTCGGCGCGGGCGACATCGTCCTCGTACGCACCGGTCAGACGCAGCTTCTCCTGGCGGGCGACAGGCAGGCGTACGCCTTCCCCTCCCCCGGCCTGTCCGTGCGCACTCCGGAGTGGTTCCACGCCCGCGATGTCGCGGCGGTCGCGAACGACACCCTCACGTTTGAGATATTTCCTCCGGAAATAGAGGATCTGTGGCTGCCGGTCCACGCGCTTCACCTGGTGGAGATGGGCATGCTTCAGGGCCAGAACTGGAATCTCGAAAAGTTGTCCACAGCCTGTGGAGAAGATGGCGGCTACGCGTTCCTGCTGTCGGCGATGCCCGAACCGTTCACCGGCGGCACGGGAACCCCCGTAGCACCGGTCGCCATCCTCTGAGAACGACCGAGGGCCGGCTGGCGGCGCCGTCTCCCCCACGTACGACCACGCCCGGCCGCCAGGTGTCCCACCTCGCCCCGAGCGCGGCACCGCGCGCCGCCATCCGGCTCTCCGGCGCGCCTGCCCCTGGCCCCGCAGTGGCCGACGCCGAATCGCGATCCGCGCTCGCCGAGGGCTTCCGTCACCGAAGACCTCGACGTCCCCTCACCGCGAATCGCTGAACACAAGCGTGATGAAACGGACACGCCACGTCAACAGCCGTTTGGGGATTCACACCTTTGGCGCCCTTTGTGACGCTCGCGGACGGAAGCACGGCACGGCGCACTCGACAGCACCGGACGCCCGGGCCCCGGACTCCGTGCCATCCGTGCGCCAGCGGGCGCACCCGTGCCCGAGCGCCCGCTCCCGCGTGACGGGCCCCAGCAGGGACCCGGTCCCTACACGGCCTCGTACGCCAGGTCCCCGTACACCACCGGAGACGCCGCCGAGGACAGCACCGGTGCCGCGTCGCATCCCGTGGCGAGGGTGGTCGCCGACGAACATCGGTCCACCTCGCACCAGATGCGCTTCCCGGCACCCTCGGCGCTCCAGCCCCACCGGTCGGCGAGACCGTCGACGAGCGCGAGACCACGGCCGTTGGTGTCGTCGCCGTCCGCGCAGCGCGGGCGCGGGGCCCGGGTGCTGGCGTCGACGACTTCCAGGCGGACGGTCGCGACGGCCTCCCCGACGGCCCGCTCACCGGCTGTCGGCACGCTCGCCGCGTCCGGCACGAACAGCCGCAGGACGGCGGGGCGGCCGGTGTGCACCACGGCGTTGGTGACGAGCTCCGAGACGAGCAGGATCAGCGTCTCGGCCAGTGGCTCGTCGGCCTCTATCCCGGAACCCGCGAGCCGCGAACGCGCCCACCTCCGGGCTCGCCCCACCTCTGCGGGGTCGGGCCGGATCTCCAGCTGCACTTGAAGCACCTGCACCGCTCACACCATCCGAACCGGCGGACACATCGCCTCGCGCCTCGCAAGGGCCACGATCGTGGTCAGAAAAGGGCTCACGGAACGTGATTCCCTCAGGAGACAGCATGGTTGACGTACAGTCACCCGAACAAGCGCTTCGGGCATATTCCAGCGCGAAGGAGTACGCGTGCGGCATACTGTGCGACGCTCGCCACGGGGAGTCGAACAGGCAGGAACGCTCCTGCTTCCCGCCCCGCGAGCGGCACGCATCGCCGGATCCGGGGCTGCCCCAGGGGCAACACCGTGATGGCCCGGCCTCAGAACCACTCGCATCCCACACAAGGTACCGGAGCAGGCCGCCGACTCCAGGCCGTGACGAGTCACACGTAGGACACAACCCGGTATCAACGCTCGGTAATTCCGGTATGCCACGTTCCGCGTCTTGCGTCCCCTCTGACCCGTCCCGGCCTCCCTCCCCATGCCACGATCGGCGGCATTCAGCAGTGCTCAGCCGGCCCACGCGGCTCATGTCCCGGGCCGCGCCGACGACGCCAGCAGATCCTCCGCGAGAGCCTCCTCGGCCGCCGCGGCGCCCTCCCCGCGACGAGCCCGCGACCAGGCCCGTTTGAGGTGGAGATGTACGTCGGACTCCCAGGTGAAACCCATCCCGCCGTGCACCTGGAGGCAGTCGCGGGCCCCGCGCTCGGCGGCCTCGTCGGCCAGCAGCCGGGCCGCCGCGATGTCGAGCGGATCGCCGGTGATGGCAGCCGCGTACACCGCCGCGCGGGCCACCTCCACCCGTACGAGCATCTCCGAGCACAGGTGTTTCACCGCCTGGAAGGCCCCGATCGGCTGCCCGAACTGCTTACGGGTCCGGGCGTGTTGCGCGGCGAGCGCACAGGTCCACGCGGCCGACCCGAGCTGCTCGGCGGCGGTCAGCAGGGCGGCGACCGGGTCGGGCGGCGCGGCCCGGGGCACCCGGTGCAGCGGTGTCAGCGGGTCGACGGAGCGCATGGCGACGGCTCCGGTCACATCGCCCCGTACGACGTCCGCCTCGTCCAGCCATTCGACGAGCGCGCCGTCGACGGCGGCGACGACACACGCGCCGGTGGCCGCGCCGGGCACTTCACCGGCCGCGAGGTGGGTGGCCACGAGCGGTCCGGGCAGCAGCGCCCGGCCGGCCTCCTCGAAGGCGAGCACCGCCTCGGGCAGCCCGAGCCCGACCCCGCCCCGCGCCTCGGGCAGCCGCAGGGCGAAGAACCCGGCCTCCCCCAACTCACGCCAGAGCGCGCGATCAAGGCCGCCGACCGCTCCCCGCCCCCCGTCGCCCTGCCCTCGTCCCGGGTCCACGGCGGCCCGCATCCGCTCCCGCCCGAACCGCCGCACCAGCAACTCGCGCACCCCGGCCCGTAACGCCCTCTGGTCGTCGGTGAGTTGGAAATCCACCCCTCACCGTCCCTTCGGAAGGCCCAGGATGCGCTCGGCCACGATGTTCCGCTGGATCTGCGAGGTCCCGGCCGCGATGGTGTACGAGAGCGACGACAGCCGGTCGACCGTCCACTCCCGGTCCAGATCGAGTCCTTCGGGGCCGAGCACCTCGGACGCCGCGTCGTACAACTCCTGCCGTGCCTGCGAGTACCGCAGCTTGAAGACCGAGCCGCCCACCCCCGGCACCCCACCACCGCGCTCGGACTCGCTCACGTTCCACTGCGTCAGCCGCCACAGCGCCCGGAACTCCGCGTTGAGCCGCCCGAGCCGACGCCGCAGCGGCACGTCGTCCCACCGGCCGTTCTTCCTCGCCTCCCGCGCGAGCTCACCCAGCACCCGCCGGCAGGCGACCACCTCACCCACGAAAGCGGTGCCGCGCTCGAAGGACAGCGTCACCATGGTCACGCGCCACCCGTCGTTCTCCTCGCCGACCCGGTTGGCCACGGGCACCCGCACCTCATCGAGGAAGACCTCCGCGAACTCCGCCGACCCGGCGAGCGTACGCAGCGGACGTACCGTGATGCCCGGCGCATCCATCGGCATCGCCAGCCAGGTGATCCCCCGATGCTTCGGCGCCCGCGCATCGGTGCGCACCAACAGCTCGCACCAGTCGGCGACTTCGGCGTGCGAGGTCCAGACCTTGGAACCGCTGACCACGTAGTCGTCGCCGTCCCGCCACGCGCGCGTGCGCAGCGACGCGAGGTCGGACCCGGCGTCCGGTTCGCTGAACCCCTGGCACCACACCTCCTCGCCCCGCAGCACGGGTGGCAGCCAGCGCGCCCGCTGCCGTGCGCTTCCCTCGGCGGCGATGGTCGGCCCGGCATGCAGCAGCCCGACGAAGTTGGCCCCGACGTAGGGAGCACCCGCCTTCTCGGTCTCCTCCAGAAAGATCAGATGCCGGGTGGGCGTGGCACCACGGCCCCCCGCGTCCACGGGCCAGTGCAATCCCGCGTACCCGGCGTCGTACAACAACCGCTGCCACCCGAGGTCGTACGCACGCCGCCCCGGCCAGTCGTCGGCCGAGGGCTTGGCCGGCAGCCGCGGAAGCACCTCCCCCAGCCACTGGCGCAGCCGCGCCCGGAACTCCTCGTCCTGGACCGAGTACGACAGATCCATCGCCTACCGGGCCCTGTCGAGATCCAGGTCCAGCATGCGGATGGCGTTGCCGCGCATCAGCTTGTAGACGGTCTCGTCGTCGAGGCCCTTCACATGGTCGAGGGCGACCTCCTTGGTGTGCGGGAAGGTCGAGTCGACGTGCGGATAGTCGGTCTCGAACGTGGCGTTGTCCCGCCCCACCACGTCCAGCGAGGCGACCCCGTGCTTGTCACGGAAGAAGCAGCAGAAGATCTGCCGGTAGTAGTAGGTGGAGGGCGGCTCGGGGATCAGATCCCGCACCCCGCCCCAGGCCCGATGCTCCTCCCACACGTCATCGGCACGCTCCAGCGCGTACGGGATCCACCCCATCTGCCCCTCGCTGTAGGCGAGTTTGAGCCGAGGGAACTTCACGAGCACCCCGCTGAACAGGAAGTCCATCATCGAGGCCATGGCGTTGTTGAAACTCAGGGACGCCTGGACGGCGGGCGGCGCGTCGGGCGAGGCGGCGGGCATCTGGGAACTGCTGCCGATGTGCATGTTGACGACCGTGCCGGTCTCCTGGCAGACCGCGAAGAACGGGTCCCAGTAGCCGGAGTGGATGGACGGCAGCCCCAGATGGGTGGGGATCTCGGAGAAAGTCACCGCCTTCACCCCCCGGCCCGCGTTGCGCCGTATCTCGGCGACGGCGAGGTCGATGTCCCAGAGCGGAATGATGCACAGCGGGATCAGCCGCCCCCCGCTCCCCCCGCACCACTCCTCGACCATGAAGTCGTTGTAGGCGCGCACGCAGGCCAGCGCGACCTCCTTGTCGTGCGCCTCGGCGAAGGTCTGCCCGCAGAAGCGCGGGAAGGTCGGGAAGCACAGGCTCCCCTCCACATGGTTGGCGTCCATGTCCTTGAGCCGCTCGGCCGGGTCCCAGCACCCGGGCCGCATCTCCTCGCGGGTGATGCCCTCCAGGGTCATCTCGTCGCGGTCGAAGCCGACGGCGGCGATGTTGCGCTTGTACGGGAACTTCAGGTCCTCGTAGATCCACCAGTCGGTCGGCGGCCCGTCCGGGTCCATCGTGATCCGGTACTTGCCTGCCACGTAGGCCAGTTCACCGATACCGGCCGTCAGCGGCTTGGGGCCGCGGTCCCGGTACTTCCTCGGCAGCCAGGTCTCGAAGAGGTGGGCGGGCTCGATCACATGGTCGTCGACGCTGATGATCCGAGGCAGTTCGGTCATGAGTCCAGCCCTCTCCGGCGGCAAATCTGATGACCCGTCAGAAGGCAGGCTAGCCCCGCACCCCTGGACCGACAAGGCGCAGACGCCTACGCTCTGCACCCGACCTGACTACCCGTCAGTTCTCCCAGTCCCAGCGGCGAGGAGCACGGGCATGCTTACGGACACCGCGCACACACTCGACACCTCCCGCACCTTCTGGGAACTGGTCGAACGCCGCGCCGCGCTCACCCCCGACCGCCCGGTCCTCCTCCAGGACGACCGCACCCTGACCTTCGAGGAGCTGCGCTCCGGCGCCGAGCGGACGGCGGCGGGCCTGCACGACATGGGCGTACGCCCCGGAACAGTCGTCGCCTGGCAGTTGCCCACCCGCATCGAAACCGTCGTCCTCGCGATGGCCCTGGCACGACTCGGCGCGATCCAGTCCCCGATCATCCCCTTCTACCGCGACCGAGAGGTGTCCTTCGCACTCCGCACCGCACAGGCGGAGTTCTTCGCCGTCCCCGGCACCTGGCGCGACTTCGACCACACCGCCATGGCCGAACGCATCGCAGCCCGCGGCACCTTCGAGGCGTACGACGCACTCCCCACCGGCGACCCCGCATCGCTCCCCGCACCGCCCAGCGACGGGACGGACGTGCGCTGGATCTACTGGACGTCCGGCACGACATCGGACCCCAAGGGCGTACTGCACACGGACCGTTCACTGATAGCCGGCGGCAGCTGCCTCGCCCACGCCCTGCACCTGTCGGAAGCCGACACGGGCTCGATCGCCTTCCCCTTCGCCCACATAGGCGGCCCCGACTACCTGGTCATGCTGCTGCTGTACGGGTTCCCGGCGGTCCTCTTCGAGAAGTTCGCGCTGCCGGACGCGCTGGAGGGCTACCGCAAGCACGGGGTGACGGTGGCGGGCGGTTCGACGGCGTTCTACTCCATGTTCCTGGCGGAACAACGCAAGCAGCCGGACACCGGACTCATCCCGACCCTGCGCCTCCTGGCCGGCGGCGGCGCACCCAAGCCCCCCGAGATCCACCACGCGGTCGTACGCGAGATGGGGGTCAAGCTCACCCACGGCTACGGCATGACAGAGGTCCCGATGATCACCATGGGCTCACCGGACGACACGGAGGAGAATCTGGCGACGACGGAGGGCAGGCCCCCACCGGGCATGGAGATCCGCATAACGAACAACGAGATACGCCTGCGCGGCGAAGCGGTGTGCGCGGGCTACCTGGACCCGGCCCAGACGACGGAGGCCTTCGACGACGACGGCTTCCTGATCACGGGGGACCTCGGCCACCTCACCCCCACCGGCCACCTCGTCCTGACGGGCCGCCTCAAGGACGTGATCATCCGCAAGGGCGAGAACATCAGCGCCAAGGAGATAGAGGACCTGCTGCACAGCCATCCGGCCATCACCGACGTAGCCGTGATCGGCCTCCCCGACGCGGAGCGAGGAGAAAGGGTCTGCGCGGTGATCGAGCAACCCGCCGGAACCCAGCCCCTCACCCTCCCCAGCGTGGCGGCCCATCTACGCGCGGAAGGACTGTCCCCCCACAAGCTGCCGGAGCAACTGGAAGTGGTGGACGCCCTTCCGCGCAACGAGACTCTGCGCAAGGTGCTGAAGTACCGGCTCCGGGAGCGCTACTCGGGCACCGTGAAGTAGCGGGCGAAGGCATTCACGATGTCGGGCTCGGTGACGACACCGTCGGCGTCCGAGTCAAGAGCACCGGCCGCGGTGGCAGCAGTGTCCTGGGGCACACCCAGCGCCTTGAGGATGCGCGTGGTCTCGCCGACGGTCACGGAGCCGTCCCCGTCACCGTCCGCGACGGCGAGCGCCGCGTCCAGGAAGGGGCGGGCGATCTCGGCGAAGCGGTCGGGGTTGTCGCGCAGCCGCTTCACGGCGCCGTTCACGAACTCCTCGCGGGTGATCCGCTGGTCGCCGTCCCGGTCCGCTATGCCGGCCATGCCCTGCCAGAAGGCCTCCGCGCCGATGTACAGGGCCTGGCCCTTGTCGCACCGGGCCGTCGTGCCGAACTCGGCGAGCAGCGCCTTCGTCGCCGTGTTGAAGTCCTCGCGGTCGATATAGCCGTTGCCGTCCTGGTCGAAGCCGGCGAACCGGGCGGCGATCTTCCGCTCGTACTCGGTACTGACCATGTCTTTCGGGCCGCCTTACCTCACGTGGGTGCGTCTGGCAGGGAGCGTACGACGACCCGGCCCTCCGGGGAGCCGGAAAACGACGCTTGTGCCAAGACCGGGGGAAATCCGCGACAACGGCGTCACGGACACACACAACGATCTTCCCCCTACCCGACGGGAATCACGCCGAAAGCGAACTCGTCCCGTCGTCCACGGCGGCGTCGACATCGGCATAGGCGTCAAAGAGCCTGCGCACACCCAGGGCACCCAGCACCCGGTTGACGTGGGACCCGTCCACCGCTCCCTGCGCGGGGAGAATCACCCGCAGACGCCCCTGACAAGAACGGATCAGCCGCCGCGAGGCGATGAGAACACTCACGCCGCTGGAGTCGCAGAACAGCACCCCGGACAGGTCCAGCACGACATCCCGCCGCCCGTCGGCCACGGCCTCGTGCACCCGCTGCCGCAGCACGGGCGAGGTCACCAGATCCATCTCACCCGAAACCCGCACGACGGCCCAGCCGCGCTGCTCGCCTTCGGTCACCCTGAGCGTCACGCGTCTGTCCCTCGCTCGACAATGTCGGACCCGGAAACGGAAGCCATCCCTACGCTTCCCCTGCTGCGTGGCTGCCCCACCCCCAGCCCCGCGAAACACGGAATACCGAATCGAAACGCACCCCACAAGACCACCCCCGATCAAGCACACTCCAACCCGACCACCCCCGATCAGGACAAGTCACCCCATGCTTGACCCAAAACGACGCACACACCGCAACCATCGCCCTACCACCCCACCCCTCCCCGGGGCGCGCATTGCCATAAAGGGGCGTGCGTCACCACAGGTGCCGACTACATTCGTGAGGGAACCGGAGAGGAGAATCCGGTGGACACGGGCACAGGCGCACGGCACGAACAGGGGCGAGGGGGCCGCATGGCCAGGAGGGACACGCCACCCCGCTGGGACCGCAAGATGCAACAGCGGCTCGCACGGGGGGAGGCCGCCGCGCTCGGCGAGCTCTATGACCGATTCGCTTCACTCGTGCACGGTCTCGCCCATCGCGTACTCGCAGACGAGCACGCGGCCGACGGCATCACCCGCGAAGTCTTCACCCACGTCTGGGAGAACCCCGAGTCGTACGACCCCAAGCAGGGCCCCCTGCGCTCCTGGGTCGCCACACTGACGCACCGCCTCGCCGTGCAGCGCCTGCGCACCACGGAGACCGCCGCGCTCGCCCACGACGACACGGACGACACCGACGAGCTGGAGCGCAAGGTCCGCCGGGCCTCGGTGGCGGCCCGCGCCGACTACATCGTCACGTCCATGCCGACCCCGCTGCGCACCGCCCTGGAACTCGCCTACTTCCAGCGCCGCGACTACCGCCAGACCGCCGCCGACCTGGGCGTCACCGCGGACGAGGCCCGCCGCCGCCTGCGCCTGGGCCTCCAACTCCTCTCCACGGCCCACGAAGCCGCCCCTTCCCTGACGCCCCCCGAACAAGGGGGCACAAGGTGAACAGCGCAAACCCTTCCGGCGAGCACAACGACGACCGGAACCCCCCACGCATACCGATCCCACGCGCCTCCATAGAGGACACGGGTCTCCCCCTCCCCACCCCGCCCCTCCCCACCTCACCCCTCCCCACCCCACCCCTGGTCCTCGAACACCGGGTGCTGAAGGCGTTGCTCGGGGCCTGGGCGCTGGCGGCCTGCTCAGCCGAGGAGACGGCGGCGGTGGAGGACCATCTCGGCGGCTGCGGCGCCTGCGCGGACGAGGCCCTGCGACTGCGTGAAGCAGTGGGCCTCCTGCACCCGCCGGAGACCCTCGACCTGGACCCGGCCCTGCGCACCCGAGTCCTGCAATCTTGTCTGAGCCACCGCCCGCCCCGGATCCCGGTCCCCTCCTGGGCCACCCCGTACGACGCGGAGACCGCCCGCCTGGACGCCCTGCTCCAGGACATCGGCGATGCCGAGTGGCACGCCCCGGTGCGACTGCGCTGGTTCGACGGCAAGGAACGAACAAGCCGACGCTCCACCGTCGCCGGAGTGATCGCCCACCTGCTGACCGTGGACGGCCTCGTCGCCGTCACACTCGGCCTGGACGACCCTTTGGAAACCCCCGCGGGCACCGCCACCCCCGCCGCCCGCACCGAGGCCTTCTGGGGCGCCGCCCACGTCCCGCCCACCCGTTCCGTACGCGGTCCCTGGCGCGAGCAGTCCCACAGCCTCGTCCGCACGGTGGCCTTCGCGGGTGGAGGCTCCGGCCGCCTCCCCGTCCCGTACGGTGACTTCGAACTCCCGCTGCGGGACTCCATGCTGGACCGGGCCTTCGAGACCTGGGTCCACGCGGGAGACATCGCCGACGCGGTCGACTACCCCTACGAGCCGCCCTCGCCCCGCCATCTGCACGCGATGATCGACCTGGGCGCCCGTATGCTCCCCTCGGCCCTGGCCACCCGCCGCCAGGCAGGCCTCGCGGCCCTCGGCGCGACCCCGCACCTGGTCCCGGCCGGCGCCCCAGGCCGCAGCCTCCGCCTGGAGATCGAGGGCCTGGGCGGCGGCGAGTGGCTCATCCCGCTCGACTCCCCCGGCGCCCTGGCCTCCCCCGACCGCGAGGTGGCCCACGTGGCCCTGGACGGCGTGGAGTTCTGCCAACTGGCAGCGGGTCACGTCTCCCCCGAAGAGGCAGCGGCAGGCCAGGCAGGCGACCGAGAGGCGATCAGAGACGTCCTGTTCGCAGCAGCGTCACTGAGTCGCATGTAGAGGCCGGAGCGCCGGCGCGCAGCCGCAAGCGGTCAGGAGGGGGCCGGGGCGACGTGTTCGCCCGCAGCGGCCGGCGCGTCCGCACCGGGCTCCCTGCACAGCCAACTCGATCGCGCCGGACCGAGGACGGACACGTCGCCCCGGCCCCCGCCCCCACCCTCGACAGGCGTCGACAGGCGCCCCGAAGCGGCGGAACAGCCGCCAAGCACCCTCAGTCGAAAACGACGGTCCGACGCCCGTTCAACAGGATCCGCCGCTCCGCATGCCACTTCACGGCCCGGGCCAGCGCCTGGCACTCCACGTCCCGCCCCACAGCGACAAGCTGCTCCGGCGTGACCTGATGCCCCACCCGCTCGACCTCCTGCTCGATGATCGGCCCCTCGTCGAGGTCGGCCGTCACATAGTGCGCGGTGGCACCGATCAGCTTCACGCCACGCACATGCGCCTGGTGATAGGGCTTCGCACCCTTGAAGCTAGGCAGAAACGAATGGTGAATATTAATAATCTTCCCACTCAACTGCTTGCACAGATCATCCGAAAGCACCTGCATGTACCGAGCCAGCACCACCAGCTCGACACCCTGCTCCCGCACCAGCTCCAGCACCTGCGCCTCAGCCTGCGGCTTGTTGTCCTTCGTGACCGGAATATGCCGAAACGGCACATGGTACGAATCCACGAGCTCGGCGAAGTCCGTGTGATTGGACACCACGGCCGCGATCTCGACGGGGAGCGCCCCGATCCGCGCCCGGAACAGCAGATCGTTCAGGCAGTGCCCGAACTTGCTGACCATCAGCACGACCCGCATCTTCTCGTCGGCCCGGTGGATCTGCCAGTCCATCTGGAAGGAGTCACCGATCGCCGCGAAGCTCGCGCGCAGCTTGTCCACGGTCACCGGCGACTCCGCCGAGAAGTGGACCCGCATGAAGAACAGCCCCGTGTCGTGGTCACCGAACTGCTGGCTGTCCTCGATGTTGCAGCCGGTCATGAAGAGGTAGCTCGACACGGCGTGCACGATGCCCTGCTTGTCGGGGCAGGAGAGCGTCAGGACGTACTGGTCGTTCATGCACGCCAGGGTCGCACAGAACGACCCCACCCCCGGGCACCCGCCCGAATCCCGGAACGCTGATCCGCCGGGTGCGGTCCGGCGGGGGTGGGCCGCGCAGTTCCCCGCACGTACGACGAACCCTCAAGCAGACCGAGTCATGATCTGCAACACCTCAAGCGTGCGAGGCGGAACATCCGGATCCTCCCCGTCGCTCACAGCCATCCGCACATGCGCATCCCGCGCGGCCCGAACGGCATCAGCCCACCCCGCATGTTCGAGATAGACGGAGACAACCGCATCAGGCCCCACCTGATGCATGATCCGGAGCACCCGCAACACCGCGGAGTCGACAAGCGCCGCCTCCTGCGAGTCCCGGAAGATCGTGCCGATGTACTTCTCGGCGGACCAGTTGTCCAGCCAGGTGTCCTCGACGAGGCGGTAGACGGCGTCGGTCACATCCCCGTACCCGTCGACCCCCGCGAGCCATATCCCCCGCTGGAACTCGGTGTCGGAAAGCATGTGCAGCGCGGAGCGCACATTGCTGCGCCAGCGCCACCACGGCATATCGTTCAGTGGCATGCCGCCCATGGTGGATGAGCGACGCCCGCGACGGGAAGAGTTCTCCGAACCTTGCACGGTCACCGATCGTACGTTCCCGCCGGACGGGCCCGCCCCGCGCCCCGGTGTTCACCCGGATGTCACCGTGCGTTGACCAAGGGTCACACCAGCCGTTGCGGTGTGGCGGAATCGTGCGTACCCATGACCGGCCGGCGACGCACCCGCAGCTTCCTCACCGCCCCGCACCTCCACCCCCGCCTGCGCCTCCCCGCCGCCAGGGCGGGAGTGCTGTCGGCGGGCGCGCTGGCGGTGTGTCTGTCGACGGCCGTCGGGTGCGGTGTCGTCCCCGGTGTCACAGGGGGTTCCGGGGACGACACGATCACCGTCATGACGTGGGCCCCCGAAAGAACGAAAACGACCAACAAGCCCGGGATGCCCGCCCTCGCCAAGGCGTACGCGCGCTGGGTCAACTCCCACGGCGGCATCAACGGCCGCAAGCTCAGGGTTCTCACCTGCAACGACCACAACGACACGGTGGAAGCCGCGAGCTGCGCCCGCCGCGCCGCCGCGGAGAACGTCGTCGCGGTCGTTGGTTCGTACAGCCAGCACGCCCGCTCCTTCCTCGCTCCGCTGGAGGCGGCCGGCATCCCGTACCTCGGCGGATACGGGGTCACGGACGACGAGTTCACGAGCCCGCTCTCGTACCCGGTGAACGGCGGCCAGCCCTCCCTGCTGGTCGGCCTGGGCCAGCAGCTGGCCAGGTCCTGCGGCCCGGTCACGCTCATCCGCCCCGACACGATCGCGGGCGACGAACTGCCCGTACTCCTGGACTCCGGACTGACCGCGGGCGCTCACCGGGCCTCCGTCGACCAGCGGGCCGCCGAGGACGCCACGGAGTTCTCGGGGCACGCCCAGCAGGCCCTGCAACGGGTCACGAACGACCCGCGGGAGGAGGGCTGCGTGGTGCCCGCTCTCGGCGACCGCACCGACACCTTCATGGACTCGTTCCGGCGCAGCCGCGAGGACTACCCGACGGTACGGACGGCTTCCGTGCTGGGCAGCATCGACCAGTCGATGATCGACGCGACGGGAAGCATGTACGAGGGCTCGTACGTCACCGGCTGGTACCCGGCGTCGAGCGACGAGCGGTGGGGTCCGATGCGCGAGGTCATCCGGAAGGAGGCGTTCGGCGACAACCGGATCGACGCCTCCGATCCCGGCGTGCAGACGACCTGGATCGCGTACACCGTCCTGAAGAAGGCCATCGAGTCGCTGGGCGACAGCGACGTGTCCGCGCGGTCGCTGCGGCGCACGCTCGACGACGGACTGAAGGTCGACACGGGCGGGCTCACACCGACCCTGAACTGGAGCTTCCAGGACCTGATCGCCACGAGCGGCTTCGCGCGGCTGGTCAACGCGGACGTGACCTTCCAGGTGGTACGCGAGGGCAGGCTCGTCATGGAACGCAAGGGCTTCGTGAACGTCGCGAAGACCCTGGAGACGACCTCGACATCCTGACGTGAGCCGCCCGCCGATCAAAGCTGCCCGGGCTGCCGCTCCGTAAGTCCATAGGTCTGCGCGATGGAGTTCCAGAGTTTCGCGGCCTTGGCCTTCTGCGTGGTCGCGGTGCCGCTCTCGCGGTTGCCCGCGGCGGTCTGCCCCGTGGACCGGGCCTGACCCTTGTTGCAGCCCTTCTTGCCCGCGGCCTGGTCCGCCCACGCGGCGTAGTGGGTGTCCGCGGCGGCGGAGGCCTTCCAGGCGCTCTTGAGCGCGGCGGTCAGCTGCGCGTGGTTGTCCAGTTTGTCGACGGACAGACCCGCGAGTCGCGTGACCAGCCCGGTGCGCTGCTCGGCGGCGTTGCGCAGATCGGAGGCCGCCTGGCCGAGGTTGCTGCACTTGCGTACGTTGTCGACGGCCTTGACCACCGAGTCACGGCTGTTGCCGCTGTCCGCCAGGAGCTTGTCCAGGGCCACGGCCTGCTTCTCCTCCGGCCCCGCCGAGGACGAGCCGGAGCCGTCGGTGGCCGACGCGGTCGCCGCGACCGTCGTGTTCTCGTCGCCCTTGTCCTCCTCGCCCCCGCCACCGCTGAGCAGGGCGCCCGCGCCGATGCCGAGCACGGCGATGCCCACGCCGACCGCGGCGATGAGGGGAACGCGGGAACGGGAACGGCCACCGCGGCCGTGGTCACCGTCCGCCGCGGCCCGGCGTGCGCCACGCCCGCCGGGACCCTCGGGGCCCGCCGGCGCACCGGCACCTCCGGAGGCACCTCCGGAGGCACCGAAACCACCGGGCGTACCGAAACCGGCCGGAGTACCGAACTCGGGCGAGGCGCCACCCGGTTGCCTCCCCCGCCGCGCCCGCGGCTGGTCCACCGGGGGCAGCTGCTGGGTGGCGCCCGCGGCGTCGGCCCGGAAGAGATTGTCGAACTCGGCGGGCGGCTGCTGCCGATCATCCGGTCCCTGACCCGACGCGCCCGGCCGCACCCCGAGTCCGGCCCCACCGGGCTGCGAAGGCACCGGCGCCATGAACTGCGTGGGCTGGGCGTCGGGATCCACGGCGGCGGGCAGAGGCCCGGGACCGTCGGACGGGACCCGCCCGAGGTACCGCGTGGAGTCACCGGACGCAGCACCCGCACCTGCCGCACCCGCCGCGGGCATCTCCGGCGGCAACGCCCCGGGCCCCACCGGCGGAAGGAACTGTGTGGCGCCCTCGTCCATGGGCGCGGCCGCGGTGACGGGCGGCAGGAACTGGGTCGCGCCCTCATCCATGGGCGCGGCGGGCGGCAGGGCACCCGGCCCCGCTCCGGAGACGTCCGGGTAGCCGTAGCCGCCCTGTCCGTGCGCCCCGGCGGGGTTCTGCGCCTGCGAGACGCCGTACCCGTTACCGGTCCGGCCGTCGAACTGCTGCTGCGGCTGCTGTTGATGTTGCTGCGGCTGTTGCTGCGGCCGGGGTATAGCGCCGCCGGGCGTCTGCGGGGCGGCGCCCCACTGACCGCCCTGGTCCTGCGCCCCGTACCAGCCCGAGTCCGGCGCACCCTGCCCGCCGGCGCCCTGCGGCCCGGCGCTCCAGCTGGATATCTGCGTATCCGGAGCCTGAGCGGCACCGTCGGCGCCACCGGGACCTCCAGTACCACCCGCGGCACCCGCACCGCCCCACTCGTCGGCCTGTGGAGCGGACCGCGGACCCCACGGCTGGTCCCAGGCCTGACCGCCCGCCGGGACCGCGCGGTCGCCGGTCTGGCCCGGCAGGAGGGGCTCGCCGCCGTCGGACGGCAGCACGATGCCTTCGCGCGCGGGTCGCGCCGAGGGCTCGTCGCCCTGTCCGTTGTGCGTCACCGGGACTCCTACGAATGGGGGACCTTCGGAATCGTCGGTTCACGCTACCGGGTCCCCAGGAGCCGGTGCCACGCAGCACGGGACGTGACACCCGCCACCGGGGACAGTGAGTGACAAACCGCCCCCGGAAGACTGTTCGAGCCCCCTTTTCGCGCCTCCTTTCCGCACGCGTGCTTCTTTTCTCACACGTGTCCCACACGTGCACGCCCGGACGGCCCGAGAAACCCGGCTCGAACTCAACTCCACCTCGTCCCGCGCGCCTGGTGCCGCGGCCCTAGGCCGCCACCTGAAGCTCCATACGTGCCCCGAACTCCCGCACCACGGGCTCGTCCCGGTACGGCTCCAGGCGCTGCTGCAGGTCGTCCAGGTACTCGGCCCCGCGGTTGGAGCGCAGCGTGCCCAGCAGTTCGACCGCTCGCAGACCTGTGCGGCAGGCCTCCTCCACCTCGCGCTGCTGCACCTGCGCGCTGGCAAGGAGCACGTACCCGATCGCGCGGCGCCGGGCCCGCGACTCGGGGTGCCCGTCGAGGGACTCCCGCGCGCGCCGCGCGGCCGCCTCGGCCTGCCCCAGGTCACGGTGACAATGCGCCAGTTCGTCGGCGAGGTAGGCCTCGTCGAAGTGCGCGATCCAGCGCGGGTCGTCCCCGGACTCCGGATCGGCCTGCTCCAGCGCCGCCACGGCCCGGCCGGACGCCGACTGTGCCGAACGCGCGTCACCCATCAGGGCATGGCCCCGCGCCTCCGCGGCGTGGAACATCGACTCCGCGCGCGGTGTGACCCGCCCGCGCGCTCCCTCCTGCGCCGCCCGCGCCAACTGGGCGATCTCCCGGGGGGTTCCGAGCTGTGCGGCCAGGTGGCTCATGGACGCGGCGAGCACGTACCCGCCGTATCCACGGTCGCCCGCCGCCTGTGCGAGCCGCAACGCCTGGATGTAGTAGCGCTGTGCGAGGCCCGGCTGCCCGGTGTCGATCGCCATGTAGCCCGCCAGCTCCGTCAACCGCGCGACCGCCGCGAAGAGTTCACGCCCGACCGCTTCCCGGTACGAGCCCGCCAGCAGCCCGGAGACGACGCTGTTCAGGTAGTGCACGACGACCGGGCGCACATGCCCGCTGCCGTACTGGTGGTCGAGCTCGACGAGCGCCTCGGTCATCGCGGTCACCGCCGCCACGTCGGACTGCCCGACCCGTGGCCCGGCCGAGCGCGAGACCTGCGCGTCCGGCGACGAGATCAGCCAGTCCCGGCTCGGCTCGACGAGCGCGGAGGCCGCGACGGACGAACCGGACAGGAAGTCCCGGCGCCCCACGTCGCTGCGCCACAGCTCGCAGACCTGCTCGATCGCGCCGAGGACCGTCGGCGAGAACTGCAGACCCACGCCGGAGGCGAGGTTCTTGCCGTTCGCCATGCCGATCTCGTCGATCGTGACGGTCCGGCCCAGCTTGCGGCCCAGCGCCTCGGCGATGATCGCGGGCGCCCGGCCGCGCGGCTGCTGTCCGCGCAGCCAGCGCGCCACGGACGTCTTGTCGTAGCGCAGATCGAGACCGTGTTCCGCGCCGCACATGTTGACGCGGCGGGCCAGACCGGCGTTGGAACAGCCGGCTTCCTGAATGAGCGCCTGCAGTCGTTCGTTCGGCTGCCGCGCGACGAGAGGCCTTGCGGCCATTGGCGTACCCCCTGTGGCTGCGGTGCCTGCCCACGCGCACCGAGTTGATGAGCTCTCAGTGACCGGGCCCTCCCGCCCCTAGTCAGAGAAACGAGAAGTCCGGCCTCGAAGATCAATGCCCCGCGGACATACCGAAGATGCGAGACATGCGAGGATTGCCGGGTAAAAGGCTGCTGCCCGCCCCACACAGGGCTACCCACCACCCGCTGCCGCCTCCCATGCGCGCCCCCACAGATGCATCCATGCGCCCCACGCGTGGGATCGGTGCTCCTCCCCCGCGCGCAAGGCCCGTAACCCCTGGTGGGTGCGGGAGTTGAGTTCAGCGTGGAAGAGACGATCGCAGGCACCGAGACCGCCCAGATCCCGAAGCAGCGCGGCGAGTCGCTGCAGGACACAGCCGTGCGCTATGCCGAGGAGCGCCATTGGGACGTGTTCCCCGGCACCTGGCTGGAGGCCGTCGACGGCGTGCAGTGCTGCTCGTGCGGCGCCCCGTCGTGCGCGGTGCCGGGCGCACACCCGGCGCGCGAGGACTGGGCGACGCTGGCCACGGGCAGTGCGACCGTCGCCCGCCGGCTGTGGGCGAAGCAGCCTGCGGCGTCGATCCTGCTGCCGACGGGGCGGACGTTCGACGCGATCGACGTACCCGAGACCGCGGGGTTTCTCGCGCTCGCGCGGATGAGGCGGATGGAGCTGACGCTCGGTCCTGTGACGTGTACGCCGGACCGGCGCATGCAGTTCTTCGTGCTGCCGGGGGCCGCTGCGAAGGTCCCCGACCTCGTACGGAAGCTGGGGTGGCCGCTCGCGTCCCTCGATCTGGAGGTGCTCGGCGAGGGCGTGTACGTGGCTGCGCCGCCCACTCGGTTCGGGGCGCGGGGGGCTGTGCAGTGGGCCTGCCGGCCTACGCCCGCGAACCGGTGGTTGCCGGATGCGGAGGAATTGATCTCTCCACTGGCATACGCGTGCGGTCGCGACGCCCGCCGGTGACCCGGGCGCCCCGGTGGGGGTCGCCCGCGCGGTTCCCCGCGCCCCCAAAACCGCCCCTGCGCCCCTGCTTTCGCCCCTGAGGGCCGCGGGGAACCGCGCGACCGGCCCCCACGTGCCGCACGCACACACCACGCACAGCACCACCCCCAAGGGGCGCGGGGAACCGCGCGGCCAGCCCCACCGGACCCCCACCCACCCACCGCACGCGGCACCGCCCGGCCAAAGGGTCGTCGCCGGTGTCGGTGCCGGGCCACGACGGACCCGCGCACCGCCCCGTATCGTGCCTCGCATGACGGTCGCGGTGCGGATACACGGGCTCTGGAAGCGGTTCGGGGAGCAGATCGCCGTCGCCGGGATCGATCTGGAACTGCCCGCGGGCCAGTTCATCGGCCTGGTGGGGCCCAACGGGGCCGGGAAGACCACCACCCTGTCCATGGTGACCGGGCTACTGCGCCCGGATCACGGCACCGTCGAGGTCGTAGGGCACGACGTGTGGCGCGACCCCACCGAGGTCAAGGCCCGCATCGGCGTCCTGCCCGAGGGACTGCGCCTCTTCGAGCGCCTCTCGGGCCGGGAACTGCTCGCGTACACGGGCCGCCTGCGCGGCCTCCCCGGCACGGAGGTCGACAAGCGGGCCACCCAGCTCCTCGACGTACTCGACCTCGCCGGAGCCCAGCACAAACTGGTCGTCGACTACTCCACCGGCATGCGCAAGAAGATCGGCCTGGCCGCCGCACTGCTGCACAACCCGGAAGTGCTGCTCCTCGACGAGCCGTTCGAGGGCGTCGACCCGGTCTCCGCCCAGACCATCCGCGGAGTCCTGGAGCGCTACACCGCCTCCGGGGCGACCGTCGTCTTCTCCTCCCACGTGATGGAGCTCGTCGAGTCGCTCTGCGACTGGGTCGCCGTGATGGCCGCGGGCCGCATCCGCGCCCACGGCCCGCTCGCCGAGGTGCGCGGCGCCGCGCCCTCCCTCCAGCAGGCCTTCCTGGAACTCGTCGGCGCGAACAGCCGCACCACCGCTTCCGACCTCGACTGGCTGGGCGGCGGCGCCCGGTGAGGGCCGACTCCGTCACTCCCGTCGTCGTACGGTTGAAGCTGGCCCTGCTGCGCAACGGTCTGCGGCAGTCGTCCGGGCGCAGGGCCGCGTACGTGGCCTCGCTCGTCGTCGTACTCCTCTTCGCCGCGCTCCAGTTCCTCGGCCTGATCGCGCTGCGCGGCCACCCGCACGCGCTGAACGTCACGGTGCTGCTGACGGCCGTACTGGCACTCGGCTGGGCCGTGATGCCGCTCTTCTTCCCCGGCGGCGACGAGACCCTCGACCCCACCCGCCTGGTGATGCTGCCCCTGCGTCCGCGCCCGCTCGTCCGGGCACTCCTGGCGGCGTCGCTGGTCGGCACAGGGCCGCTGTTCACACTCTGTCTGCTCATCGGCTCGGTCGTCGCGACGGCCCACGGAGCGGCGGCGTACGTCACCGGTGTCGTCGCGATCGTCCTCGCGCTGCTGGTCTGCGTGGCCCTCGCACGGGCCGTCGCGACCGCCAACCTGCGCCTGCTGACCAGCCGCAAGGGCCGTGACCTGGCGCTACTGAGCGGCCTGGTGATCGCGGTGGGCGCCCAGGTCGTCAACTTCGGTGTGCAGAAGCTCGGTTCGTCGGGCCTGTCCACGCTGGACCCGGCGGCGGACGTACTGCGCTGGGTGCCGCCCGCGTCCGCGCTCGGCGCCGTCGACTCCGTCAGCGAGGGCTCGTACGCCGTCGCCCTCGCCCAGCTCGCCCTGAGCGGCCTGGCCCTCGCGGCGCTGCTGAGCTACTGGCAGCGGACCCTGACCCGGCTGATGACCTCGCCGGACGGCTCGACCCTGCAGGCCGCCGGGCCCGCACGGGACAAGGCGGGGCGTTCCTCCGGGCTCGGCCGGCTGCTGCCCGCGGGGCGCACGGGCACGGTCATGGAACGCAGCCTGCGGTATGTGTGGCGGGATCCGAAGACGAAGGCGGCGTGGGTGACGTCGCTCGTGATCGGCCTGATCGTGCCGGTGTTCAACGCGTTGCAGGGGACCGGCTCGATCTACTTCGCGTGCTTCGCGGCGGGGATGCTCGGCATTCAGATGTACAACCAGTTCGGGCAGGACACCTCCGCGTTCTGGATGGTCGCGATGACGATCTCCTCGACCAGGGACGCGTACGTCGAACTGCGGGGCCGGGCGCTGGCCCTCCTCCTGATCACCCTCCCGTACACCGCTCTCGTCACCGTCCTGACGACGGCGCTGCTGGGCGACTGGGCCGCCCTGCCCGAGGTGCTCGGCCTCTCCTTCGCGCTGCTCGGCGCGATGCTGGCGACCGGCGCCTGGTCCTCGGCCCGTTTCCCGTACTCGATCCCGCAGGAGGGCTACAAGAACGTCGCTCCCGGGCAGGCGGGGCTGGCCTGGATCGCGATCCTCGGCGGCATGGTCGCGGCCGCGCTGCTGTGCGCGCCCGTCATCGCCCTCACCATCTGGCTGAACGTCTCGTCCACCGGCGAGAACTGGACCTGGCTCCTGCTCCCCCTGGGCGCGGCATACGGCACCCTCCTCACCCTGTCGGGCCTCCACCTCGCCGCCCCCCGAACCTCCCACCACCTCCCAGAAATCCTGACAGCAGTCAGCAAGGGCTAAGCGTGGGGCCCCCTTCCAGGGGCGCGGGGGGTTCTTCAGGGGCGCGGCGAACGGCGCAATCTTTCGCCTTCAACCCTCCAGGGCCGCGGCGGTTTTTCAGGGGCGCGGCGAACGGCGCAATCTTTCGCCTTTCGCCCTCCCGGGGCGCGGGGAACGGCGCGACCACTCCCCACCGGCCCCGCAGACGGACAACAACCCCCACCGTCCCCTACCGAAGCACCTCGTCCAGGAACGGCTCAACAGCCGCCCGCCAAGCCTCCGGCTGGTCATAGTGGACAAGATGCCCCGCATCCCCCACCTCCGCATACCGCCCATCAGGCAGCACCCGAACCATCTCCTGGGACTCGGCCCGCCCCAACTCCCCGTCGAGCCCACGGACGACCAGCGTGGGACACCGCACCTGCGCCAGCTCCTCCCAGTGCGCGTCGTACACCCACGCCTCCCGCGACGTGAGCATCTGCTCGGGCTCGAAGACCGGCCGCCACCCGTCCTCGTGCTCGGCCATGACCTCGGCGTAGAACTCACCGCGCGCGGTGTTCGGCCGCTCCACCCAGGGATCGTCCTCGCCGAACCACTTCCGTACATCCGCGAGCGTGGCGAACGGAACCGGCCAGGACTTGAACCACTCCTCCCACTCGCGCTGCGACGCCGCCCCGAGCGCCGAGGCCCGCATGTCGCAGATGACCAGGCCCCGCACCAGGTCGGGCCGTCTGGCGGCGAGCTGCCAGGCCGTCAGGGCTCCCATGGCGTGCCCGATGAGGACGGCCGGGGCGAGGCCCAGCTCTTCGAGAGCGGCCTCCGCGTCCTCGACGTACGCCCCCCGGGTGTACTCCGTCTGCGGCGGCTTCGCACTCTGTCCGTGGCCCCGCTGGTCGAGCGCCACGGCCCGGTGCCGCTCGGCGAGCCAGCGGGCGGTGGACGCCCAGTGCGAGGCGCGGCCCATGAGCCCGTGCAGTAAGAGCACGCCGGGCGTCTGCTCGCTCCCGCCGGCCTTCGCGCCGCCCCTGCCCGGACCGGTCTTGGGAGGATCGGCGAACTCCCAGGCAGCGAGGCGTATACCGCTCGCACCGGTCACGTCGATGCGCCGCACCATACGCTGGCACCCCCCTTGATCCGCTCGGCCGGTTCGTCCCGCACGAGCCGGCCGGTCCACTCGTACCGTTCGCCGTGCCGTTGCTCCTGCTGGTTGCTCCTGCTGGTTGTTCCTGCGTAATCAGTGGTCGATCCGTCACCCATACGCTATCGAATGCGTATTCGAAAGTGGGCTTCTCGGCGGTAACACCCCTCCTTCGAGTGACCTCGCCCGAGGATTGACCGCCGCCGCCGAGGGGAGATCTCCAACGGGAGGCGGGCCGCTCGGGGAAGACGGTCCGAAGGGGATGACCCTGGGAGCTCGGGGCTCCGGGTCAGCACAGGGGAGGACAGGCCTCGGCGCCTCAGGGCGCCGAGGCCCTCCTCACGTCCGCGGCACATCCTTGCGCCCCCTCCCCGACCGCGCATCGGCGCCGCTGCCGTCCCGGTCCAGAGCCCTCAGGTCATATGCCTCACGCGACAGCCTCGCACGGGAACGGCCCGTTCGCTGCGATTCCGCGCACTGAATCTCTGTTTCTGCGGGAACCCCCAGGTGGGGCAATTGAGGGTCCTGTTAAGGGAGTTGACGGTGTGTTTTGAAGCGTGCAGAGGCAGCCGCGAGAGCCCTGGTCAAGGCCGCGCCCCCCGGCACCCCCGGTGGACGGCGACGCGCACGACGGCGCCCGGACAGGCGTAGGGAGAACCGCACGACCGGCCCCGCAAGGGCCCGCGGACGGCCCCGTTCCCCATGCGAGCCTGTGCGCACAGCGAACAGCGCACAGCGGGAACACGCGGTAGTCCTCCCCGCTACCTCTTCGCCACGAACACGTGGGACGCCACGTCCGACTCCAGCTCCGCGGCCTCCCCGCCGCTGCCCACGAGCACCCCGCCCGCGGACTCCGTCACGCTGACGACCGAACCGGGCTGTACGCCCGCGCGGCGCAGCGTGTACATCAGCTGCGCGTCCGTCTGGATCGGCTCGCCGATACGGCGGACGACGACCGTCTTGCCGTCGAGGCCGGGGTCGAGGTCGGCCAGCGAGACCATGCCCGCGTCCAGGAAGGGGTCCGCCACGTCCTTCTCGCCCAGCTCCTCCAGGCCCGGGATCGGGTTCCCGTACGGCGACTCGGTCGGGTGGCGCAGCAGTTCGAGCACGCGTCGCTCGACCGCCTCGCTCATCACGTGCTCCCAGCGGCAGGCCTCCGCGTGCACCTGCTCCCACTCCAGACCGATCACGTCGACGAGCAGGCACTCGGCGAGGCGGTGCTTGCGCATCACGCGCGTGGCCAGCCGGCGGCCCTCCTCCGTGAACTCCAGGTGGCGGTCGCTCGCGATGGCCACGAGGCCGTCACGCTCCATGCGCGCCACGGTCTGGCTGACGGTCGGCCCGCTCTGGTCGAGCCGCTCGGCGATCCGGGCGCGCATGGGGACCACACCTTCCTCCTCCAGCTCAAGGATGGTGCGGAGATACATCTCCGTGGTGTCGATCAGTCCGGACATACGTGCCCCTCGATTAGCTCTGCCGGAGGCTGGGTGGCTCACCGGCGTGTGCGCTGGCCCTGGCGACAATTCTGACGCATCCCACTGACAACCGTGCCGCGCCGTTGCGACCACGTGGTGACGAGTGCCCGCGCGATGCGGCCGGGCCCGGCACCCGGCCGGGTGGAGAGGGGCCCTCGTAACCCAGTGTCGCCCCTGTGGAGCGTATTGACACAGCAGTGGTCCAGACCGCAACGTGATCCGCGACACGACAGCGGAAGGGGCTTCGCCGATGAGCCACAGCAAGCCGGCCGGGCAGTACTTCGACGCCGCGATCGGCCTGCTGCAGCGGGTACGGGACGAGGAGGCCCCGGCGATCGAGGCCGCCGGGACGATGATCGCCGACACGGTCGCCGACGGCGGGCGGCTCTTCGCCTTCGGCGCCGGGCACTCCTCGCTTGCCGCGCAGGACCTCGTCTACCGCGCGGGCAGTCTCGCACTCATGAACCTGCTCGCCGTGCCGGGCGCGGTCGGCGTCGACGTCATGCCCGCGACGCTGGGCTCCGCGCTGGAGCGGGTCGACGGCCTCGCGAGCGCGGTCCTCGAATGCAGTCCCGCCCGCTCCGGCGACCTCCTGGTGGTCATCTCCCTCTCCGGGCGCAACACGCTCCCCGTCGAGATGGCGATGCGCGCCCGTGCGCTCGGGCTCAAGGTCATCGGGGTCACGTCGGTGGTGTACGTGTCCGAGACGGCGTCCCGGCACACCTCGGGGACGTACCTCAAGGACCACTGCGACATCGTCCTCGACTCGAAGATCGCGATCGGTGACGCGGAACTCACCCTCGACTCCATTCCGGCGCCCTTCGCCTCCGCGTCCACGGTCGTGACCTCGGCGCTTCTTCAGTCGGTCATGGCGACGGCGGCGGGTGTCCTCGCGGACCGCGGGATCGAACCTCCGCTGCTGCGGTCGGGGAACGTGGACGGTGGGCTGGAGTGGAACGACCGGGTCTTCAAGGAGTACGGGGACCGGATCTTCTACTGGCAACGGTGAGCCTGCCGGCTGATCGGGGCTGCGCCCTTGCCCCGGTGAGTTGTCGGGTGTGCGTCGCCTGTGGCTGAACGCGCAGTTCCCCGCGCCCCTGAAAAGCCGGCATCGCCGTGCTTTTCGTCCCGCCCGGCTGAAAAGCGGGGCTGCGCCCCTGCTTTTCAGCCTGTCCGGCGTTTGAGGACGAGCCGTTCAGGCCGACAGGGGTCTGGGGCGCAGCCCCACGGGGTGGTCATGGGCGGGGGTCCAGGGCCGTCGCCAGGTCCAGCGACGCCGCGATCCGGACGGCGACATCCTCCGCGTACGTCGCGTCGAACCTCTCGAACTGCGTGCGACTGGCGCCGCGCAGGAACGTGGCGACGCCCAGCGTCCGGCCACGGCTGCGCAGGACGACGCACAAGGCGTGCACGGAGTCCGCGGGCCACTGCCGGGCCACGGCCCAGTCGCGCGTGCGGTCGGGCTCGGTCGACCCCGCACTGGCACGTACGGAACCGATCCGCTCGACGCACTGCAGCGCCGGATGCCCCTCGGAGTACCGGACGGGCAGCCCGGCGCGGCTCGCGGGCAGGCTGGGGCCCGGCGCTCCGGAGGGCGTGGCCGGCCCCCGTACGAGCCGGACCGGCCCCTCTCCGTCCGCCACCGAACCGCCGGCCACCCGGTCGATCAGCGCGTGGTCGGCGAATCCGGCCAGCGCGAAGTCGAGGTGGACGGACGCCGCCTCCGCGGGGTCCTCGCACTCGGCGGCGGCCCGCGCGGCCCGGTGCAGCTGGTTGGTCCTGAAGCGCAGCAGCGCCGCTTCCTGCTCGGTCTGCTTGCTCTCGGTCACATCCTGGAACAGCCAGCCCACACCGAGCGGAACCGGTTCCTCCGTGAGCGGTGAGGCGAGGCGAAGGAAGCCGCTGCGCCAGCAACGGCGCTGCTCGCCCTCCGCGGTCCGCAGGGTCACCCACATCTCGGCGGGCGCCGGCGGCGCGCCTTCCGCGAGAACGTGCGTGAGCGCGCTCTCCAGCTCCTCCACGCCCTGCGCGATCAACTCGCCCAGGGGGCGGCCCAGTACGGCCGTGCGTCCCGTGCCGAGCGCCCGCGCCGCGTGGCCGTTGACCACGGCGGGCCGCAGGTCGGCGTCGACGAGGACGACACCCCAGGAGGCGTCGTCGAACAGCGCCTCGCTCAGGGCGATCGACCGCTCCAGATCGATCTGCGCGTGCACCTCGCTGAAGGCGCAGTACACCCCGGCCGGCTTCCCGTCGGGAGCCGGCACGGCGGCCGACTGGGTCCGTACGAGCACCCGGCCGCCCTCCTTGGTGAGCAGCGCGAACTCGTGGACCTGCCGCCCCGGGGCCTGCATCGCGGACAGCAGCCGGTTCTCGACCTCCTCGGCGTCCGCGGTCCGCACGGCCCAGCCGGCGAACCCGCGCCGCCCGACCGCCTCGGCCGCGGTCCAGCCGAGGATCCGCTCGGCCTCCCGGTTCCAGTGCGTCACCACTCCGTCGGCGTCGAACGCGCACAGCGCCGCGTCCATCCCGTCGAGCAGAGCGGCCAGCAGATCGGACCCGTCCCGCTCCGGCTCGTCCGGCCCGAGCTCGTCCGTGGTCCCACTACGCCGCGAAGCACTCACCTGGCACCCCCTGCAGGCCGTGTCGGCGTGTCCTGCGCGGTGCGCCCGCGCGTCTGTCCACTCACTACGAATCACTCACCAGGAATCATTCAACTCGAACGTGACGCAGCCCACATCTGGTTCCCACAAGATTGCGGAAATCGTTGTGCGCGGGCACTTCATCCCCGGTCGGCCGGATCTCCGTCGTCCCGGTCCCCTTCACAAGATCGCTTCCCTCGCCGGCGCCGTCAACGCGTCGGCCCTCCGGAGAACCGCCGTCCCGGAAAATCACTTGAGCGAAGCCGTGACGCTTCCTAGTGTGTGCCCCACGCCGAAAGGAGGTGATCGGGTACATGTCTGAAACCCGGACCAGCGAGGTGGCTGCGGGCTAGCGGCCCGTCACCACACTCAGTGCGGTGCCGGACCAGCGCGTGAGACGAGCGTGCGGCCGGCCCAATCTCAGCAGTCACCCGACCCGCGTGCTCGCCGGTGAGTCCGGCCGGCCCCCTCCTCGGAGGGGACCCGAGCACGCGGGTCGTCTGCGTTGCGTGGGCCGCTGCGACGCAGGGGTCACCGTCGGGCGACTGTCGGTAGTGTGCCGCCCGATGCCGAAAGACCGCCACACCGCGACGACGTCTGCCGGACCGGAACCGGAAGGGGCGGCTCTGCAAGGAGCCGCGTGGCTTCCGCACGGGTACCGGCTCGATCCCCACTCGCACACCCAGGGGCAGCTGGTGTACGCCGCCGCCGGTGCGCTCGCCACCGCGACGGAGCGCGGGACCTGGGTCGCCCCGGCCAACCGCGTCACCTGGACGCCGCCACGCTTCGCCCATTCACACCGCTTCTACGGTGAGACCGACGTCCGCCTCCTCGCCGTGCCGGTCGCCCTGTGCGGCGCACTCGTCGACCACCCCAGCGTCTTCGCGGTGAGCCCGCTGCTGCGCGAGGCACTCCTGGCGCTGACCGACAGGCCGGAGAGACGGTCCGGTGCGCACAGGCGGCTGCTCACCGTGGTCGTGGACGAGCTCGCCGACGCCGCCGAGCAGTCCCTGCATCTGCCCGAGCCCCGTGACGACCGGCTGCGCTCGGTCACCGATCTCCTGCACGAGGATCCCGCCCTGCCGACCACTCTGGCCGGCCTCGGACGCACGGTCGGGGCGAGCGAGCGCACCCTGAGCCGCCTGTTCCACACGGAACTCGGCATGAGCTTCCACCGCTGGCGCACCACCCTGCGCATCCATCACGCCCTGGGCCGTCTCACCGACGGCCTGTCCGTCACCGACACCGCGATGGCGTGCGGTTGGTCCAACCCCTCCAGCTTCATCGACGCCTTCACCGAGGTCGTCGGCCAGACCCCCGGCCGCTATCGGACGGAGGTGCGCAGACACGGACGGCAGCCGGGTGCTCCGCGCCCATGAGCCAGGTTGGCGGCTTTTCCGTATCGGCTGTCCGATCACCGGTGGTTCTCGACCCCGGCCGGGTTCCACAGTGGGGCCCATGACTGCAACACGCGAGAACACGACCGTCGTCATCATCGGTGCGGGGGTCGCCGGGCTGACGCTCGGCAACCTCCTCCTGCGCAACGGCGTCGACTGCGTCGTACTGGAGAAGCATTCCCGCGCCTACGTCGAGCGGCGTCAGCGGGCCGGGACCATCGACACCTTCGGGGTGCGCATGTTCCGCGAGTGGGGTCTCGAAGAGGTACTGGAGGGCGATCCCATTCCGCACAGCGAGGGCGCCTTCCACATCGACGGGGAAGCGATGCCGATCGATGTGGGCGACGACAGCGACGAAAGCCTCTACTGCCCCCAGCAGGTCCTCGTCCGCAACCTCACGGACCTGTTCCTGCGCGACGGCGGGGACCTGCGATACGAAGCCGCCGACGTGTCCCCGCGGGACATCACGGGCGAGCGTCCCGTCGTCCGCTACCAGCGGGCCGACGGCTCGGCCGCGGTCGTCGCCTGCGACTTCATCGCCGGCTGCGACGGCTTCCACGGAGTGAGCCGGCGTACGATTCCGGCCGCCGCGCTGACCGAGTACTCCCACGAGTACGGGTACAACTGGCTCAGCGTCCTGGCCGCGGTCCCGACGGACCCCTCCGGCATGGCGATCCATTCGCGCGGCCTGGCCGGCATGATCCCGCGGGGCCCGCACGCCAGCCGCGTCTACCTTCAGTGCCGGGTCGACGACACCGCCGAGCAGTGGCCGGACGAACGCGTCTGGAGCGAACTGGAAGCCCGTTTCGGCAGGCCCGTGTCGAGCGGCGAGATCGTCGACAAGCGGATCGTGCCGCTGCGCAGCGTGGTGTTCGACCCCATGAGTCACGGCAGCCTGTTTCTCCTCGGGGACGCGGCGCATCTCGTCCCGCCGATGAGCGCCAAGGGCATCCACCTCGCCCTGCACGACACCGAGGTCTTCGCCCGCGCCGTCATCCGGCAGGTCCGGGAAGGCGATGCCGGCCTCCTCGACAGCTACTCGGAGACCTGTCTGCCCCACGTCTGGAACTACCAGGCGTTCGCCACCTGGATCACCGACACCATGCACAACGCCGGTTTCACCGGCTACGAGGGAGAGTTCCGCAAGCAGGTGGCCCGGGCCGAACTGCGGCGCCAGTTCACCTCGGACGCGGCGAACAAGCTCTTCGGCGAACTCGCCGCCGGGACCAACTAGCAGTCGGCCGGTCGGCGGGTGCCCCCGCGTGTCGCACGTGTGGCGGCGCCCCCGGCCTCCCGGAGAACGCCGCCACACGTGCCGTGCACCGATACGGAATCAGCGGGCGATGTCTCCGTAGCCCTCGATCTCGGCCGGGTTGCGGGTACCGGGGCCGATGTAGCGCGCGGAGGGCCGTACGAGGCGGCCGGTGCGCTTCTGCTCCAGGATGTGCGCGGACCAGCCGGCGGTACGGGCGCACGTGAACATCGAGGTGAACATGTGGGCCGGGACCTCGGCGAAGTCCAGGACGATGGCGGCCCAGAACTCGACGTTCGTCGCCAGGACGCGGTCCGGGCGGCGGGCGTGCAGTTCGGCGAGGGCCGCCTTCTCCAGTGCCTCGGCGATCTCGAAGCGGGGGGCTCCGAGTTCCCGGGCGGTGCGGCGGAGCACGCGCGCGCGGGGGTCCTCGGCGCGGTACACCCGGTGGCCGAAGCCCATCAGGCGCTCGCCCTTGTCGAGGGCCTGCTTGACGAACGCTTCGGCGTCGCCCGTGCGTTCGATCTCCTCGATCATGCCCAGGACGCGCGAGGGGGCGCCGCCGTGCAGTGGTCCCGACATGGCGCCGACCGCGCCGGAGAGGGCCGCCGACACGTCCGCGCCGGTGGAGGCGATGACGCGGGCGGTGAACGTCGACGCGTTCATGCCGTGCTCGGCGGCGCTGGTCCAGTAGGCGTCGACCGCGGCCACGTGCTTGGGGTCGGGCTCGCCGCGCCAGCGGATCATGAAGCGTTCGACGACGGACTGCGCCTTGTCGATCTCGCGCTGCGGGACCATCGGCAGGCCCTGGCCGCGGGCGGACTGGGCGACGTAGCTGAGGGCCATGACGGCGGCGCGGGCGAGGTCCGCGCGCGCCTGCTTCTCGTCGATGTCGAGGAGCGGTTCGAGGCCCCAGACGGGGGCAAGCATGGCGAGCGCGGACTGGACGTCCACGCGGATGTCACCGGAGTGGACGGGGATCGGGAACGGCTCGGCGGGCGGCAGGCCGGGGTTGAACGCTCCGTCCACGAGCAGCCCCCAGACGTTGCCGAAGGAGACGTGGCCGACCAGATCCTCGATGTCGACGCCCCGGTACCGCAGGGCGCCGCCCTCCTTGTCCGGTTCGGCGATCTCCGTCTCGAAAGCGACGACTCCCTCAAGTCCGGGTACGAAGTCGGACATCAGGCGGCTCCTCATGATGTGGGCGACAGACGATGTGTGGGATGTGAGCTGTGCGGGGTGAGCTGTGCGAGGGGTGGGTGGTGCGGTGTCCGTGGTGGGTGCGATCGTGCGGTTACGCGGTCGCCTCTTGGACTCGCGGTCCGTACGTCACTCCGGTCATGCCCCGTGCGGTCGGCGGTCACCCAACCTCTTGGCAGCAGGACGATATCCCTTGGTGTCACCTTTGGGGAGAGTACGCGGCACTCAGTGCCAGTCAGTGATGAAGCGCACGCCCGGCGGCGAGTACGGCAGGATGACCGGGTGACCGACAGCGACCCCCTTCTCGGCCCCTCGCTCGATCCCGCGTCGATGCGCAAGCAGTACCGGGCCGCGGGACTCGACGAGACCGAGCTGGCCGACCACCCCATGGAGCAGTTCGCGCGCTGGTTCGTGCAGGCCGCGGCGCACGGTGGGGCGCAGGGCGCGGTGTACGAGCCGAACGCCATGGTCGTCTCCACGGCGGACGCCGAGGGGCGGCCCAGTTCCCGCACGGTGCTCCTGAAGCAGTACGACGAGCGGGGGTTCGTCTTCTTCACCAACTACGAGTCCCGCAAGGCGCGCGAGCTGGCCGAGAACCCGTACGTGTCGTTGCTCTTTCCGTGGCATCCGGTGGCGCGCCAGGTCGTCGTCACCGGGACCGCGCGGCGTACGGGGCGGGACGAGACGGCGGCGTACTTCCGTACGCGGCCTCATGGGTCGCAGCTCGGGGCGTGGGCCAGTGCGCAGTCTTCGGTGGTCGGTTCGCGGGACGAGCTGGACGCGTCGTACGCGGAGTTGGTCTCGCGGTATCCCGAGGGGGCGCAGGTGCCTGTGCCGACCGGCTGGGGTGGGTTTCGGGTTTCGCCTCGGGCTGTGGAGTTCTGGCAGGGGCGGGAGAATCGGCTTCATGACCGGTTGCGGTATGTGGCTCTGGATGATGGGGGGTGGCGGGTGGAGCGGCTCAGTCCCTGAGGGTGGCTGCCTGGGTGTTGACTGCGCCGTTCCCCGCGCCCCTCAAGGCTGAAAGCAAAAGACTGCGCCGTTCCCCGCGCCCCTAAAGGCAAAAGGCACAAGATCGCGCCGTTCCCCGCGCCCCTCGATACTCTTCGCGCCCCTCGATATTCTTCGCGCCCCTCGATACTCTTCGCGCCCCTCAGGGCGGAAAGCGCCCCTGGGGAGGCTCAGCCCAGGGTGGTGTCCAGGATGTGGGCCCATTGGGTTACGACCTTCGCCCGGCGGGTGGTGTCGTCCGTGAGGAGGTTGGCCAGGCCCAGGCCTCGGGACATGTCCAGGAAGCCCTGGACCGTTTCGCGTACCCCGGGGCGGGTCTCGTCGGCGTTCAGGAGGTCCACGGCTATGCGGTGGGTCTCGCGGCCGACCCTGCCCTCCAGTTCGGTCACACGGGTCCGCAGCTGGGCCTCGTTCGACGCGGCGACCCAGAGGTGGAGGGCGGCGCGGAACAGGGGGCCCGTGTAGAGGTCGACCAGGGCGGCGACGACGGCACGGCGGTCCGTCGCGCCCTCCGGGAAGAGGGCGCGCAGCGCGGTGGAGCGTTCCTCGGCGACGTACTCGACGGCCGCCGTGAACAGGTCCTCGCGGGTCGGGAAGTGGTGCTGGGCCGCGCCTCGCGACACCCCGGCGTGTTCGGCGACGACGGAGACCGTGGAGCCCGCCCAGCCGCGTTCGGCGAGGCAGGCGACCGCGGCTTCGAGGAGGCGTTGCCGGGTGGCGCGGCTGCGGTCCTGTTTGGGGACGCGCTCCACCGGCGCCTGTGCCGCGCCGTTCACCAAACCCATGGGGGATCCCGTCGTTCGAGGAAGGCCGTCATTCCCTCGCGGGCCTGCGCGGAGGAGAACAGCCGGGCCGAGAGCGCGGTCAGGTCGGCCGCGTCCCGGTCGAAGGTGTCCAGCACCCTAGCCGTGAGCAGCCGCTTCGTCTCGGCCAGCCCCTGTGGGGAGGCGCGGCGCAGTCCGTCGAGCACCGGCGCGAGTACGGTGTCCACGGCCTCCCCCGCCGCTCCCGCCACCGTGACGAGGCCGATGCGGGCGGCCTCAACCGCGTCGAACTTCTCGCCGGTGAGGTAGTAGCGGGCCACCGCGCGCGGGTCGAGGCGCGGCAGGAGGGGCAGCGAGATCACGGCGGGGGCGACCCCGATGCGCACCTCCGTGAAGGCGAACGTGGCCTCCTGGGAGGCCGCCGCGAGGTCGCAGGCGCCGAGCAGCCCGAGGCCGCCCGCGCGGACGTGGCCGGTGACGCGGGCGACGACCGGCTTGGGCAGTTCGACGATCTGCCGCAGCAGGGCGACCAGGACGTCCGGGTGCGGTGGGTCGCTGAGGTCCGCGCCGGCGCTGAAGGTGTTGCCGGTGTGGGTGAGGACGACGGCGCGTACGTCGCCGTTCTTGCCGGCTTCCCGGAGCGCGTCCGCCAGGTCCGCCACCAGCCGGGCGGAGAGGGCGTTGCGCCGCTCGGGCGCGTCGAGCGAGAGGGTGGTGATCCCGCGCTCGTACGACCGCCGCACTGTGGTCATGCGCGCTCCCCCGGTTTCGGCAGGTCCCGCAGTTCCCGCAGTTCCCGTCGCAGGATCTTTCCGGAGGCCGCCCTGGGCACCGCGTCGAGGAACGTGACGTGCCGGACCTTCTTGTACGGGGCGACGCGCTCGGCGACGTACGCCATGACGCCGTCCCCGGTGAGGTCGGGCGCGGCCGGCTGGCGTACCACGTACGCGTGCGGCCGCTCGTTGTTGTCGGTGTCGTAGACCCCGATGACGGCCGCGTCGGCGATGCCGGGGTGTGTCAGCAGGAGGGCTTCGAGTTCGGCGGGGGCCACCTGGAAGCCCTTGTACTTGATGAGTTCCTTGACCCGGTCGACGACGTACAGCCAGCCGTTCGCGTCGACGTGACCGACGTCCCCGGTGGAGAGCCAGCCGTCGTCGTCGATCATCGCGGCCGTCTCGACGGGGCGCCCCAGATAGCCCTTCATGACCTGCGGACCGCGGATGACGATCTCGCCGCGCTCGCCGACGCCGAGGTCCTTTCCGGGGTCGTCCAGGGAGACGATGCGCATCTCCGTGCCGGCGATGAGTTTGCCGACGCTTCCCGGGGGCGGGTCCGTCTCCTCCAGGGGGACGACGTGGGTGCCGGGCGAGAGTTCCGTCATGCCGTACGCCTGGCCGACCGGCGGTAGGCCGAGCCTTCGCGAGCACGCTTCGGCGAGTTCGGCGTCCAGGGGGGCCGCCGCGCTGATGACGTACTTCAGGGACGACAGGTCGTAGCCCTCGACGGCCGGGTGCTTGGCGAGGGCGAGGACGATCGGCGGGGCCACGTACAGGCCGGTGATGCGGTGTTTCTCGATCGCCGCGAGGAAGGTGTCGAGGTCGAAGCGGGGCAGCACGACGACGGTGGCGCCCTGTCTGAGGGGTGCGTTCATCAGGGCCGTCAGCCCGTAGATGTGGAAGAACGGCAGCACGGCGAGGATGCGGTCGCCGGGACCCATCGGCATGGCGGGCGTCAGCTGCGCGAGGTTCGTGGCGATGTTCCGGTGGGTGAGCATGACGCCCTTGGGGGTGCCGGTCGTCCCGGAGGAGTACGGGAGGGCCGCCACGTCCGTCACCGGGTCGATGTCGATCTGCGGTTCGGGGGCGGTGGAGCCCAGCATGTCGAGCAGCGAGCGGTGTCCGGGTGCCTGGTCGCAGACGAGGATCTCCTCGATGCCGCCCGCGAGTTCGGCCGCCGCGCGGGCCGTCTCCAGGAGGGGTGACACGGTGATGATCCACCGGGCGGCGCAGTCCCGCAGTTGCTTGGCGAACTCCTCGGGCGTGGCGAGGGGGTGCACGGTGGTGACCGAGGCTCCCGCGCGCGTGGCGGCGTAGAACGCCGTGGGGAAGGCGACGGTGTTGGGGCTGTGCAGGGCCAGTACGTCGCCCTTTCGGACACCGAGTTCGGCGAGCGCGGCGGCGACCCGGCGGTGGAACGTGTCGAGTTGGGCGTAGGTGAGGGTCATGCCGTTCACGCCGTCGATCAGCGCGGGTGCGTCGCCCCGGGAGGCGGCGCGGCCCAGCACCACCTCGTGGATGGGTTCTTCGACGGCGGGAACGTCCTCGTACTCGCTGCGGAACACCATGACGGGCCCTTTCCAGGAGCCGGAAGTTGCACGGAAGCCGGAGGCTGTACGGGAGATGGTGCCTAATAGGACTTGGGCAGGCCCAGGGTCTGGTGCGAGACGTAGTTGAGGATCATCTCCCGGCTGACGGGTGCGATACGGGCCACCCGGGACGCGGTGATGAGCGACGCGAGGCCGAACTCGCTGGTCAGGCCGTTGCCGCCGAGCGTGTGCACGGACTGGTCGACGGCCTTCACACAGGCTTCCGCCGCCGCGTACTTGGCCATGTTGGCGGCTTCTCCGGCGCCCACGTCGTCCCCGGAGTCGTACAGGAGGGCCGCCTTCTGCATCATCAGGCGGGCGAGTTCGAGGTCGATGTGGGCCTGGGCGAGGGGGTGCGCGATGGCCTGGTGGGCGCCGATGGGCTCCCGCCAGACGGTGCGCTCGCGGGCGTAGGCGAGGGCCTTGGACAGTGCGTAGCGGCCCATGCCGATCGCGAAGGCGGCGGTCATGACGCGCTCGGGGTTGAGGCCCGCGAAGAGCTGGAGCAGGCCCGCGTCCTCGTCGCCGACGAGCGCGTCGGCGGGCAGCCGTACGTCGTCCAGGGTCAGCTCGAACTGCTTCTCCGCGCCGTGCAGCTCCATGTCGATCTGCCGTCGTCCGAAGCCGGGGGCGTCCCGGGGGACGATGAACAGACAGGGCTTGAGCCTGCCCGTGCGGGCGTCCGCCGTGCGGCCCACGATGAGGGTCGCGTCGGCGATGTCGACGCCCGAGATGAAGACCTTGCGGCCGGTGAGGATCCAGTCGGCGCCGTCGTTCGCGCCGTCGCCCGTGCCGTCGTTCGCGCCGTCGTTCGCGCGGCGGGCGGTGGTCGTGATGCGGTGGCTGTTGGAGCCGGCGTCGGGTTCGGTGATGCCGAAGGCCATGGTGCGGGTGCCGTCGGCGAGGGCCGGGAGCCACTCCTGTTTCTGCTCCTCCGTGCCGAAGCGGGCGATCACTGTGCCGCAGATGGCCGGTGAGACCACCATCATGAGGAGGGGGCAGCCCGCGGCGCCGAGTTCTTCGAGGACTATGGAGAGTTCGGCTATGCCGCCGCCTCCGCCGCCGTATTCCTCGGGGAGGTTGACGCCCAGGTAGCCGAGCTTGGCGGCTTCCGCCCACAGCTCGGTGGGGTGTGCCTTTTCCGCGATGACCTTGGCGAGGTATTCGCGGCCGTAGCGGGTGCCGAGGGCTGATACCGCTGCGCGGAGGGCTTTGTGTTCGTCTGTTTCGAGGACCGGTGCCATTGGGGCTCCTCAGGGGCTGGTGTTTGGTGGAGGGTGTGGGTGCGGGTGCGGGTGCGGGTGCGGGTGCGTCGTGGCTTGTCGCGCAGTTCCTCGCGCCCCTGAAGGCGAAAGGCAAAAGATTGCGCCGTTCCCCGCGCCCCTGAAAGCGAAAAGCAAAGGGCGAAAGATTGCGCCGTTCCCCGCGCCCCTGTGTGGGCGCTCCTATGGGGGCGCCCCTATGTGGGCTCGACGACCGCCAACAAGGTGCCCACCTCCACCTGTTGGCCGGGAGCGGCGTGCAGGGCCGTCAGGGTTCCGGCCGCCGGGGCGGTGATCTTGTGTTCCATCTTCATCGCCTCCAGCCAGATCAAGGGCTGGCCCGCCTGGACCGGGGTTCCCTCCGTGAGGTCTTCCGCGACGCGGACCACCGTGCCGGGCATGGGGGCCAGCAGGGAGCCGGGGGCGTGGTCGGGCTCGGGGGCGGGGAAGCGGGGGAGGGCCGTGAGCGTGGTGTCGTTCACGTGCACCCGGTCGCCGTACCGGGACACCGCGAACTTACGGCGTACGCCCGCTATGTCGAGTACGACGAGGTCCGCACCGGCCTGGACCACGTGGACGCCGTCGGCGGCCGGGCCCTGCCGGGTGTGCCGGTAGTGGACCTCGTGCTCCTCACCCGCCACGAGGTAGCGCCTGCTCTGCGGCTGCGAGGGCAGGTTCCGCCAGCCGCCGCCGAACCGCGAGCGGCCGTGCGCGTCGGCGAGTGCGGCGGCCAGGGGGGCGTACGGGTCCGGGGTGGCCTTGGTGAGGTCGGCGAGGTGGCGTGCGTAGAAGGCCGTGTTCATCCGGGCCGCCGTGAATTCCTCGTGTCGCAGGGAGCGTACGAGGAGGTCGCGGTTGGTGACCGGGCCGTGGACGGTCGCCCGCTCCAGGGCTCCGGCGAGTCTGCGGATCGCCTCCGCGCGGGTGGGCGCGTGGGCGACGGCCTTGGCGAGCATGGCGTCGTAGTGGACGCCGATCGTGTCGCCGTCGCCGTAGCCGGTGTCCAGGCGGACGCCGGGTACGGACAGCCGGTGCAGGGTGCCGGTCTGCGGGGCCCAGTCCTGGGAGGGGTCCTCGGCGTAGAGGCGGGCCTCGATCGCGTGGCCGGACGGGGCCGGGGGATCGCCGTCCAGGGTGCCGCCCTCGGCGACGCGCAGTTGCAGGGCGACCAGGTCGGTCCCGAACACGGCTTCCGTCACCGGGTGTTCGACCTGGAGGCGGGTGTTCATCTCCAGGAAGTGGACGCGGTCCCCGGAGTCACTGTCCTCGGAGACCAGGAACTCCACCGTGCCGGCGCCCGTGTAGGCGATCGTACGGGCGGCGGCCGTCGCCGCCGAGAGCAGGCGCTCCTCCACCTGGGGGCCGAGGCCCGGCGCGGGGGCCTCCTCGATGACCTTCTGGTGGCGGCGCTGGAGGGAGCAGTCGCGG
This sequence comes from Streptomyces sp. NPDC087844, assembly GCF_044742785.1. NCBI lineage: Bacteria > Bacillati > Actinomycetota > Actinomycetes > Kitasatosporales > Streptomycetaceae > Streptomyces > Streptomyces sp. NPDC087844. Next base: position 276,895 of record NZ_JBIUVD010000006.1, read on the forward strand.
GTGCCGAGGGCCCAGACGGTGCCGTGACCGTCGGCGACGATCTGCACCTCGACGTGTCGCGCGTGCTCGACGTACGGCTCCACGAAGACCGTACCGTCCCCGAAGGCGCTCTCCGCCTCGGCCGACGCGGCCTCCAACTCGCTCTTCAGGTCGGCGAGTTCGCGGACGACCCGCATGCCGCGTCCGCCACCGCCCGCCGACGCCTTCACCAGGACCGGCAGGTCTCCCTCGGTCACGGCGTCGGGGTCCAGGGGGGCGAGCAACGGCACCCCGGCGGCGGCCATCAGCTCCTTGGCGCGGGTCTTGGAGGCCATTGCCCCGATCGCCTCGGGGGACGGTCCGACCCAGACGAGGCCCGCGTCGAGGACGGCCCGTGCGAAGTCGGCGTTCTCGGAGAGGAAGCCGTAACCGGGGTGGACGGCGTCGGCGCCGGCCGCGACGGCGGCCCGCACGATCAGGTCGCCCCTCAGGTACGTGTCGGCGGGGGATGTGCCCGGCAGGCGTACGGCGGTGTCGGCCACGCGCGTGTGGAGGGCGTTCGCGTCGGCGTCCGAGTACACGGCGACGGTACGGATGCCCAGCTCGTGGCAGGTGCGGAAGACCCGGCAGGCGATCTCACCGCGGTTGGCGACCAGCAGACTCGAAATCATGGAACCCCTCATAGGACTGCTCACCCGACCTCTCACATCCGGAAGACGCCGAAGCCGCCGCGCACGCCCTCGTAGGGGGCCGTGTGGATGGCGGACAGGCACAGGCCGAGGACGGTTCGGGTGTCGCGCGGGTCGATGACGCCGTCGTCGTAGAGCCGCCCGGACAGGAACATCGGCAGGGACTCGGACTCGATCTGCTGCTCCACCATGGCGCGCAGGGCCGCGTCGGCGTCGTCGTCATACGGCTGTCCCTTCGCGGCGGCGGACTGCCGGGCGACGATCGACAGGACTCCGGCGAGTTGTTGCGGGCCCATGACGGCGGACTTCGCGCTGGGCCAGGCGAAGAGGAAACGCGGGTCGTACGCCCGCCCGCACATGCCGTAGTGGCCCGCTCCGTAGGAGGCGCCCATGAGGACGGACAGATGCGGGACGCGGCTGTTGCTCACCGCGTTGATCATCATCGCGCCGTGCTTGATGATGCCGCCCTGCTCGTACTCCTTGCCGACCATGTAGCCGGTGGTGTTGTGCAGGAAGAGCAGCGGGATGTCGCGCTGGTTGGCCAGCTGGATGAACTGGGCGGCCTTCTGTGACTCCTCGCTGAAGAGCACGCCGCGCGCGTTGGCGAGGATGCCGACGGGATAGCCGTGCAGGCTCGCCCAGCCGGTCGTCAGGCTCGTCCCGTAGAGGGGCTTGAACTCGTCGAAGTCGGAGCCGTCGACGATCCGGGCGACGACCTCGCGTGGGTCGAAGGGGTGCTTGAGGTCGCCGGGGACGATGCCCAGCAGCTCCTCGGGGTCGTACTTGGGCGGCTCGGCCGGTGCCGGATCGGCATACGCCTTGCGGTGGCCCAGGCGGGCGACCACGCGCCGCGCCTGCCGCAGGGCGTCCCGCTCGTCGACGGCGAAGTAGTCGGCGAGACCCGACACGCGCGCGTGCATCTCGGCACCGCCCAGGGACTCGTCGTCGCTCTCCTCGCCGGTGGCCATCTTCACCAGCGGCGGGCCGCCGAGGAAGACCTTCGCACGCTCCTTGACCATGATCACGTGGTCGGACATGCCGGGGATGTACGCGCCCCCGGCGGTCGAGTTGCCGAAGACGACGGCGACGGTCGGGATACCGGCCGCCGAGAGGCGGGTGATGTCCCGGAAGATGGCGCCCCCGGGGATGAAGATCTCCTTCTGGGAGGGCAGATCGGCGCCGCCCGACTCGACGAGGCTGATGCTCGGGAGACGGTTCGCGTACGCGATGTCGTTGGCCCGCAAGGCCTTCTTCAGGCTCCAGGGGTTGCTGGCGCCGCCGCGTACGGTCGGGTCGTTGGCTGTGATCAGGCACTCGACGCCCTCGACGACACCGATGCCTGTGACGAGCGAGGCGCCGACGGCGTAGTCACTCCCCCAGGCGGCGAGCGGCGACAGTTCGAGGAACGGTGTGTCGGGGTCCAGGAGCAGTTCGATGCGTTCGCGTGCGAGCAGTTTGCCGCGCTTCCGGTGCCGGGCCACGTACTTCTCGCCGCCGCCCGCGAGGGCCTTGGCGTGCTCGGTGTCGAGGTCGGCGAGCTTGCCGAGCATGGTCTCGCGGTGGGCCGCGTAGTCGGCGCCGGAGGTGTCCAGCGCGGACGCCAGGACCGTCACAGCAGTACCTCCGGTATGTCGAGGTGGCGGGAGCGCAGCCATTCGCCGAGGGCCTTGGCCTGCGGGTCGAAGCGGTGCTGCGCGGCGACGCCCTCCCCGAGGATCCCCTCGACGACGAAGTTCAGGGCGCGCAGGTTGGGCAGGACGTGGCGTACGACGGTCAGGCCGGCCGTCTCCGGCAGGAGTTCGCGCAGCCGGTCGGTGGTGAGGGTGTGGGCGAGCCAGCGCCAGGCGTCGTCCGTGCGCACCCAGACGCCGACGTTGGCGTTCCCGCCCTTGTCACCGCTGCGGGCCCCGGCGACTAGACCGAGGGGTGCGCGGCGCACGGCGGACCCTGGCGGGAGGGGTTCGGGCAGGGGCGGTTGCTGAGAGGGCGCGAGAGGCTGGAGTACGAGGGTGTCGTGGGCCGGCGACACAGTGATCCGGCGCCCGTCGTGGAGGACCGCCGCATGGTCCACGTCCACCTGGGGGACGTACACATCCTCGAAGACGCCGTATGGGGCACCCTTTCCAGGTGGTGCCAGCACATGGAATCCGGGGTAGCTGCCGAGGGCCAGTTCGATGGCGGCTCCGCTGAGGGTGCGGCCCACGGCGTCCTGGTCGGGGTCGCGCACGACGAGCCGGAGCAGGGCGCTCGCGGTCTCCTCGGTGGGCGCGTCGGGGTGCTCGGTGCGGGCGAGTTCCCAGCGGATCCCGGCCGGGCGGGACTTGGCCGCCATCAGCACGGCATCCAGCTGGGCCCGTACGAACGCGGCCTTCGCCTCGATGTCGAGTCCGGTCAGCACGAAGACGACCTCGTTGCGGAAACCGCCGAGCCGGTTGAGCCCTACCTTGAGCGTGGGGGGCGGCGCCTCGCCCCGCGCACCCGCGATCCGTACGCGGTCGGGCCCCTCCTGGGTGAGGCGGACCGAGTCGAGGCGGGCGGTGACGTCGGGTCCCGCGTACCGGGCGCCCGCCGTCTCGTACAGGAGCTGGGCGGTGACCGTGCCGAGGTCCACGACGCCGCCGGTGCCGTCGTGCTTGGTGATGACGCTCGTGCCGTCCTCGTGGAGTTCGGCGACCGGGAAGCCCGGGTGGTGCAGCCGGGCCGGGTCGTGCTCGGCGAAGAAGGCGTAGTTGCCGCCGGTGGCCTGTGTGCCGCACTCCAGTACGTGCCCGGCGACGACGGCTCCCGCGAGGCGGTCGTAGGCGTCCGGCGCCCAGCCGAAGTGGGCGACCGCGGGCCCGGTGACCAGGGCGGCGTCGGTGACCCGGCCGGTGACGACGATGTCCGCGCCCTCGCGCAGACAGGCGGCGACGCCTCCGCCGCCGAGGTAGGCGTGCGCGGCGAGGTTCCCGGGCCCGGGGTACCGGGCGGTGAGGTCGTCGCCCTCGACGTGGGCGACCCGCGCCGGTATGCCGAGCCGGGCCGCCAGCTCCCGTACGGCGTCGGCCAGTCCGGCCGGGTTGAGGCCACCGGCGTTGGCCACGATCCGTACGCCCCGCTCGTGTGCGAGACCGAGGCACTCCTCCAACTGGCGCAGGAAGGTGCGCGCGTAGCCGCCGGCCGGGTTCTTCAGGCGGTCGCGGCCGAGGATGAGCATGGTCAGTTCGGCGAGATAGTCGCCGGTCAGGACGTCCAGCGGGCCGCCGGTGAGCATCTCGCGCATGGCGTCGAAGCGGTCGCCGTAGAAGCCGGAGGCGTTGCCTATGCGGAGGGGGCGGGTGACCGGCCCCGGCGCGGGGCCGGGTGCCGGACCAAGTGCCGGGCCGGGTGCGTTGGCGGCCGTCCCGGTCGGCGTGCCGGTCGGCGTCCCGGTCGTCGTGCCGGAGGTCGTGGCGCCGGTGGGGCGGCCGGTGGTGGGATCGCCGACAGGGAAGTCGCCGGTGGGGCCGCCGGTCATTCCGCGGTCCCCTTCGGTGCGCGGCCCGTGCCGGGCGGGCCCGCGAAGGCCTGGGCGATGTCCAGCCAGCGGTCGGCGTCGAGGCCTTCCGCCCGTACCGCGAGGTCGGCGCGGTTCGCCCGCTGGGTGACGAGGAGGCAGAAGTCGAGGGCGGGGCCGGTGACGCGCTGGGCGGCGCCCTCGGGGCCGTACGTCCACACCTCGCCCGAGGGTGCGGTGAGTTCGACGCGGAACTCCTCCTCGGGCGGGGTGAGTCCCCGTACCCCGAAGGCGAAGTTCCGGGCCCGCACACCGATGCGCGCCACATGCCGGAGGCGGTCGGTGGGTGGCCTCGTCACCTGCAGTGTGTCCGCGATGTCCTGGCCGTGGGCCCAGGTCTCCATGAGCCGGCCCGTCGCCATGGAGGCGACCGACATGGGCGGCCCGTACCAGGGGAAACGCGTTCCGGCGGGTGCCGCCCGCAGCGCCTTCTCCAGTGCCTGTCGCCCGGCGCGCCATTCGGCGAGGAGCCGGGCCGGGGGCAGCGCCGCCCCCTGTTCCGCGCCCTCGTCCACGAAGCCGTCGGGCGAGGCCAGCGCCTTCTGGACCTCCTGCGCGAAGGCCGCCGCGTCGGTCACGGCGAGCAGGGCGGACCGGTCGGTCCAGGCGAGGTGCGCGATCTGGTGGGCGACGGTCCACCTCGGGGCCGGGGTGGCGAGCGCCCAGCGCTCCTCCGCCAACTCACCTACCAGGTCGTCGAGTTGCTCGCTCTCCCGGCTCAGATCGTCGATCACGGACGACGGGTCGGACACGATGGCGCTCCCCTCGGGGCACGACGGTGTGCGGTGCGTTCTGGAGCATGGCAGCGGGCAGAGAAACAATCAAGCGTGCTTGCATTGGTTGACGTGCCTGCATTGATCGGTACGGGCACCGGGAACGCACGCACGCACGCACGCACGCAAATTGTCGCGCCCCGCAGAGCCAGAGTCAGGGCCAGAGTCAGGGCCAGGGCCAGAGTCAGAGCGTGATGGACGACCTGCACAAGGTCATGGCCCGCGCCACCGCCGACTCCGAGGTGGACGCGCCGGCCGCGTCCGTGACCTCGCAGGGCGATACACCTAGCCCACGTTCTTGGCCCTGCCCCGGCCCACCTGGGTACGTACGGCTCCCATGCTCGCCGCGATGACCAGGCCGATCGCGAGCCCCTCCGTGACGGACAGCGTCTGGCTCAGCACCAGGAAGCCGGCGATCGAGGCGACGGCCGGTTCCAGGCTCATCATGACCGCGAAGGTGGAGGCGGGCATCCGGCGCAGGGCGAGGAGTTCCAGCGTGTACGGGAGGACGGAGGACAGGATCGCGACGGCGGAGCCCAGGGCGACCGTGGTCGGGTCCAGGAGCCTGCCGCCCGACTCGACGAGGCCCAGGGGCAGGAACGCCACGGCCGCGACCACCATCGCCAGCGCCAGCCCGTCGGCCTGCGGGAAGCGACGCCCCGTACGCGCGCTGAAGACGATGTACGCGGCCCACATGGCGCCTGCCGACAGGGCGAAGGCGACGCCGGCCGGGTCGAGGGTGCTGAAGCCTCCGCCGCCCAGCAGGAAGACACCGCCGAGGGCGAAGCCGGCCCAGACGAGGTTGACGGCGCGGCGCGAGGTGACCACCGAGAGGATCAGTGGGCCGAGCACTTCGAGGGTGACGGCGGGGCCCAGCGGGATACGGGCCACCGACTGGTAGAAGAGGCCGTTCATCGCGGCCATCGTGAGGCCGAAGACGAGGACTGTGCCCCAGTCGGCGCGCGAGTGCCCGCGCAGTCTGGGCCGGCAGATCACCATCAGCACGATCGCGGCGACCGCGAGGCGGAGCGTGACCACGCCGAGCGCTCCGGCGCGCGGCATGAGGCTCACGGCGAGGGCGCCGCCGAACTGGACGCTGATGCCTCCGGCCAGTACCAGGCCCACCGGGCCCAGGGCGCGTATGCCTCGGGGGGCCGCGGCGGTGGGTTCGGACGTGGGGTCCGGGTTCGCCGCGGTGGTGGCGGGGTCGGCGACCTGGAGGGGTTGGTCGGCGCGGGGGATGGTCACGGGGCGTCCAGGAAGTTCGGTGGGTGCACGTTTCGTACATCGTGATGGACTGGCCAGTCCAGGGTAATGGACTTGGTCAGGGTTGTGAAGCCGGTTTGCAGCTTACGGTGCGCGTCTGCGGGCTGCGGGGGCCCGCCGGGAGTGGGGGTGCCCCTGAGGGCGGGTTGCCCCTTAGGTGGTGGGGGTCGTGGGGGAGTGCGGGCTCGTCGGGGCTGGGCGCGCCGTTCCCCGCGCCCCTAGGCGGGAGGGGTGGGAGTCGTGGCGGAGTGCGGGCTCGTCGGGGCTGGGCGCGCCGTTCCCCGCGCCCCTTAGGGGGGAGGGGTGGGGGTCGTGGCGGGGTGCGGGTTCGTCGGGGCTGGGCGCGCCGTTCCCCGCGCCCCTTAAGGGGAGGGGTGGGGGTGGGGGGCAGTCAGGAGGTTGGTAGGCCTTCTGCCAGTACCTCTGCCAAGTGGTGGGCCCGTGTCCTCGACGTCTGGTGCAGTTGGGTGCGGCAGGAGAAGCCGTCGGCCAGGATGACGGTGCCGTCGGGGGCCTCGCGGACCGCCGGGAGCAGTTGTTCCTCGGCGCAGGCGGTCGACACGTCGTAGTGGCCCTTCTCGAAACCGAAGTTGCCCGCGAGGCCGCAGCACCCGCCCGCCAGGGTGCCGGTCAGGCCCGCCGCCTCGCGCAGGCGGCGGTCCGCCGCGTCTCCCAGGACCGCGTGCTGATGGCAGTGGGTCTGGCCCACGACCGGGCGGTCCAGACGCGGGGGCGTCCAGTGCGGGGCGTGGCGTTCCAGTGCCTCCGCGAACGTCACCACCGCCGCCGCCAGGCGCCGCGCGCGAGGATCGTCGGGCAGCAGCTCCGGCAGATCCGTACGCAGGGCCGCCGCACAGCTCGGTTCGAGGACGACGACGGGCGGGGGTCCCGAAGCGGACGCCGGGTCCAGGAGTGGGTCCAGAAGTGGGTCCACGAGCCGGTCCATCAGGTCGAGTGTGCGGCGCATCACCGTACGGGCGCGGTCCAGTTGTCCCGTCGAGACGTAGGTCAGGCCGCAGCAGACCCCCGGATCGCGGGAGGACGGTCGGCCGCCGGCGGTCACGGGTGTCACGTTCAGGCCCGCCGCCTCCAGGACCCGTACGGCCGCCTTGCCGACGGACGGGGACAGGTGCTCCGTGAAGGTGTCAGGCCAGAGGACGACCGTCGGGCGGGGCGGACCACCGGCATCCAGCTGCCCGGCGGACCCGGTGCGCGTCCCGCCGCCGCGGGCCCACCACCGGCTGAACGTCTCCCCCGCCACCCGCGGGATCTCCCGCTCCGGCGCGATGCCGCCCAGCCGTTTGGCGAGTGACGCCAACGACCGTACCGAGGCGAGGAAGTTGACCAGCCGCGCCGTACGGGTGCGGTCCACCAGCCGCAGCCACAACGGCAGCCACCCCATCGCGTAGTGCGCCGCCGGCCGCCTGCGCCCTTCGTAGTGGTGGTGCAGGAACTCCGCCTTGTACGTGGCCATGTCGACGCCGACCGGGCAGTCCGTGCGGCAGCCCTTGCAGGACAGGCAGAGGTCCAGCGCGTCGCGGACCTCCGTGGAGCGCCAGCCGTCCGTGATCACCTCACCGGCCAGCATCTCGTGCAGCAGCCGCGCGCGCCCCCGCGTGGAGTGCTCCTCCTCGCCGGTGACCCGGAAGGACGGGCACATGACCGAGGAACCCCCTGCTGTCGCGGTGCGGCACTTGGCCACGCCGACGCATCGGCGTACCGCCGCCGCGAAGTCCCCGCCGTCGGCCGGGTAGCCGAACTCGACGTCCACGGGTTCGCGCGGGAGGACCGCGAACCGCAGGTTCTCGTCCAGCCGGTGCGGCCTGACCAGCGTGCCGGGGTTGAGCAGGCCGTCCGGGTCCCAGAGGTCCTTCACCCGCTCGAAAAGGCCGACGACTTGGGCCCCGTACATCTTCGGCAGCAGTTCGGCCCGTGCCTGTCCGTCCCCGTGCTCCCCCGACAGCGAGCCGCCGTGCGAGACGACCAGCTCGGCCAGTTCCTCCGAGAAGGCGCGGAAGCGGCCCACGCCCGCGGGTGTCAGCAGGTCGAAGTCGATGCGTACGTGGATGCAGCCGTCCCCGAAGTGGCCGTAGGGCGCCCCGCGCAGCCCGTGGGACGTCAACAGGTTCCGGAAGTCCCGGAGGTACGCGCCCAGCCGGGCCGGCGGCACCGCGCAGTCCTCCCAGCCGGGCCAGGCCTCGGTACCGTCCGGCATCCGGGTCGCCGTGCCGCTCGCGTCCTCGCGGATGCGCCACAGGGTGCGCTGCGTGGCGGGGTCGGTGACGACCAGGGACTCCGTCACGTCCGCCGCGCGGGCGATCGCCTCGGCACGCGCGCGTGCCTGCGCCGCCGTGTCGCCGCCCGTCTCCACGAACAGCCAGGCGCCGCCTCGGGGCAGCCCCGCGTCCGGCGGTACGAGGTCGGCCGCCATCCCCTCCACCGTCAGCGGGCCGTGCGGCAGCAGCCCGGCGGCCGCTTCGGCCGCCGCACTCTCGTCGGCGTAGGCGAGAACGGCGAGCGCACGCGCGCGGGGTGCCTCGACGAGGCGTACGACCGCCTCCGTGAGGATGCCGAGGGTGCCCTCGGAGCCACAGAGGAGGCGGGCCACGTCCGCGCCGCGTTCGGGGAGCAGTGCGTCGAGCGCGTACCCGGAGATGCGGCGCGGGAGGGCAGGGAAGCCGGTGCGGAGTGTCTTCAACTCGCCCTCGACCAGGGCCCGTAGGCCGTCGGGGGCGCCGGCCCAGCCGGGGCCGGGGCGGAGCCGGTCGCCGCGTGCGGTGAGCACGGACAGTTCGCGCACGCTGTCCGCCGTGGTGCCCCACGCCACCGAGTGCGAGCCGCAGGAGTTGTTGCCGATCATTCCACCGAGCGTGCAGCGGCCGTGTGTCGAGGGATCGGGCCCGAAGCGCAGTCCGTGCGGTGCGGCGGCCTCCTGGAGACGGTCCAGGACGACTCCCGGCTGGACCACGGCCGTGCGGGTCTCGGCGTCCAGCGACTCGACGCGGTTCATGTGGCGGGTGAAGTCGAGGACCACGCCCGTGCCGGTCGCCTGTCCGGCGATCGACGTGCCGCCGCCGCGGGCCACGACCGGTACGCCGAGTCCGGCGCACACGGACAGGGCCGCCGCCACGTCGTCGGCGTCTCTCGGGGCGACCACGCCCAGGGGGACGCGCCTGTAGTTGGACGCGTCCATGGTGTTGAGCGCTCGCGCGGTCGCGTCGAACGCGACCTCGCCGCGCACGGCGCCGGCCAGCGCCGCGTACAACTCGCGCCGCAGTTGCGGCTCCGGCTCCCGCTCCCGCTCCCGCTCCGACTCCGGCTTCGGCTTCGGCTTCGGCTTCGGTTCCGGCTTCCGCTTCGGCTCCGACTTCGCCCTGCGCTCCGGCTGCCCGAGATCCGTTTCCTTCATATGGCCAAGCATGCATGTCCTTCCCGGGGCGGGCGGACGGGAGTGTGCGCCTGCGGCGCGGAGAGAGAGGATGCCAGGTGGCTGGGGGTCGGCTGCCGGTCCGTCGTGGCCTGTCGCGCAGTTCCCCGGGCCCCTCACGGGCGACCGGAACCTCCCGCCCACACCCCGACCGCCGGTGCGTCGTGGCCGGGCGCACAGTTCCCCGCGCCCCTCAGGGGCCACCGGGACCCCCCGCCCGGCCCCCGACCCCCGCACCCCGGCCCCCAGCCCCCAGCCCGCCGTAACCCGGGCACGCAGTTCCCCGCGCCCCTCACGGGTCACCGGGGCCCGTCCCGCAGCGGCGCCCGCAGCCAGGGCCGGCCGGTGTTCGCGAGCGGGCCGCGCCCGCTCCGTTTCGTGCGCCCCATTGCGCGCCGGGGCGGCTCCTCAGCGATTCGCGGACGAATTGTGAGAGTGCGCCAGAACGTGCCCGTTCCGATCACGAAGTCCCATATAGTGACCGCCAGTTGAGCACCAAGTGTCGCATCCCGCCCAGGACACGACCGAGGACACGATTCATGAACGCGCCCACCTCGCAAGCGCGCCCCACAAAAGATCGGCCGTCCCTCGCACAACTCAGCAGCGCACGCCCCCGTCTGCGTGCCGCCGCGGTCGCTCCGCTCCTGACAGCCGTACCGGCCGGTTTCGCCGTCGGAGCCGCGGTCGCCCTGGCTCCGGCTCAGGCGCGCGCGCCCCTCGGCTGGGGCCTGGGCGCGGCACTCCTCCTGCTGTGCGCGGCCGTGGCCGTGGCCGGGCATGCCGCACAGACATCACGATTACTCCTCCGGCGTCTCGAAGCGGTCTCCCAGGACGCCGGCCGATTACTCCAGGAGAAGGCCGCCCTCACGGAGGAATCCGCCAGGGAACACGAGCGGCTCACCGACGAGTTCACCCGGGAACGCGCACGACTCGCCGAGCAGAACGCCCACCACAAGGTGCGACTCGCCGCCGAACTCGGCCGGGAGCGCGCCCGGCTCGGCGCCGAGAACGCGCGCGTGACGGACGAGCTGCGGCAGGCGACAACCGACCGGGCCACCGCGATCTCGGCCTCCGCCAACACGGCCGGCCGCCTCCAGGCCCTCGCCACGAGCATGCTGGCCGACCTGCGCGCCATGGAGGAGAGGTACGCCGACGAGGACGTGCTCGCCGACCTCCTCCACCTCGACCACCGCACCGCGCAGGCGGGCCGTCTCGCCGACTCCGTCGCCGTCCTCACGGGCGCGCGCTCCGGCCGCCGCTGGGCACGCCCCATCGTCATGGAGTCGATCCTGCGCGGCGCGATGGGCCGCATCGCCGGCTATCAGCGCGTACGCGTCCACTCGGCGAGCGAGGCGGCGGTCGCCGGGCACGCCGCCGAGGCCGTGATGCACGCTCTCGCCGAGATCCTCGACAACGCCGCGAACTTCTCACCGCCGACGGCCGAAGTGCACGTCTACGTGGAAGAGGTACCGGCCGGGGTCGTCGTCTCCGTGGAGGACAGCGGCCTGGTGATGGGCGAGGCACAGCTGCGGCGTGCCGAACACGCCGTCTCCGGTACGCAGACGGGGCTCGGCAGCCTCACCGGCGCCCGGCTCGGCCTCACGGTCGTCGGCCGACTCGCCCTCAAGTACGGCCTGACGGTCTCCTTCCGTCCTTCGGCGCGCGGCGGCACGGGCGTCCTGGTCCGCATCCCGCAGGACATCCTCGCGGCCCCGGCGTCGGCTCCGGCCCCCGCTCCGGCCTCTGCGTCTGCGTCCGCGTCCGCCTCTACCTCTGCGTCCGCACGGGCAGCCACGCCGACCTCCGCGCCGACTTCGACGCCACCGCCGCCGTTCCGGGCACCTTTTTCACCCCCGGCCCCGGTCCCGGCCCCGACCCCGGCTCCGGTGCAGACCCCGTACCGCATCCCCGGGACGGCGGCTGACTCGGCGGACCCGGCCAACACGGTTGCCCCGGTCGTACAGGGGTCCTCATCGCCCTTCCCCGGCCCGCGCCCCGGTCCCTGGGACGACGCGGACGACCCGGGGGAGTTCCCCTGGTCCGGCTCCCGCGGGTCGTACGCCGCCTCCCACGCGGTCCCCGACCTGGACCCGGAGCCGGTTCCGGCCCACGGTTTCCGACCCCGGCCCGCCGACCAACCCGTCCATCCCGGCCATCCCGGCCAGTCCAACCGCTCGGACCACTCCGACCACTCCGACCACTCCGACCACCCCGAGCTGCTCCCCAGGCGTCACCGCGGCCGCACCCTGGCCGAGGCCGAGGCCGCGGTCGAAGCCACCGTGAACGCCACCGTGGAAGCCGCGGCGGAAACAGGGCTGGACGGCCCCGACCGCACCGGGACACCCGGATCCCGAGCGACCTCCCGGGAGACCTCCCGAGCGGCCTCCCACCTCACCCCCGACGACGTGATGAACCCCGCCACCCGCTTCAACAGCTTCCGCCAAGCCGTGCGCCGCCCTCCGGCGGACGAGCCCGTACAAGCCCGTACGAGCCCTGCCACCCCCCACCCGGAAGGCGACCCGACGTCATGACCGTCCACACCGGCACCACCAGCACCACCTCGGCGACCGACATCACCTCGGCCACCTCCGCCACGTCGACGACCGAGGAGAAGCTCGGCTGGCTCGTGCAGGGGCTGCTGGCGCGCACTCCGGGCGCCCGGCACGCGCTCGTGCTCTCCCGGGACGGCCTCAAGCTGTGCAGTACGCCGGAACTCTCCGTCGACCAGGCCGACCACCTCGCCGCCATCTCCGCCGGGATCCAGGCGCTGTCCCACGGGGCCTCCCTCCAGTTCGGGGACGGCACCGGGAACGTACGGTCGGCGATGACCGAGTTCTACGGCGGGATCCTGTTCATCGTCGAGGCGGGCGAGGGCGCGCACCTGGCCCTGGTCACGGCCGAGGAGGCCGACGCCGGGCTCGTCGGGCACAACATGGGCCAGCTCGTGGAACAACTCGACGGACACCTGAGCGCGCCACCACGCAGGCCATGAGCCGCCCGGGCAGGGACGACGCGCCCGACCGGCTCTACACGCTCACCCAGGGGCGCACCCGGTCCGCGCCGGGCACCCCCTTCGACCTGCTGACGCTGGTCGTCGCCGAGTGCGATCCGGTACCGGGCATGCAGTCGGAGCACGTGGCGATCCTGCGCCTCACCGGGCGGCCCACCGCCGTCGCCGAGGTCGCCGCCGAGCTTCGGCTGCCGGTCACCATCACGAAGATCCTGCTCTGCGACCTGCTCGCCGAGGGCCGCGTCAGCGCCCGCCACCCCCGCAGGGCCGAACTCGGCGGCCGTCCCGATCCTCACATCCTGGAACAGGTGCTCGTTGGACTCCGCAACCTCTGACGCCTCCCGGGCACATTCCGATTCCGACCGGCCTGACGCCTCCCGGGCACGTCCCGACCGGGAGGCCACCCGGTGAGCCCGGACCCCGGCCCGGCCCCCTCCCCCGACCCCGTACACCTCGACGGTCTTCGGTTCCGGTCCGACCCCGCCGCCCTGTACCGGGAGTTGCGACGCGAGTTCGGCGCGGTGGCTCCGGTGCTGCTCGACGCGGACATCCCGGCGTGGCTCGTCCTCGGCTACCGCGAGCTGCACCAGGTCACCGGGGACCCCGTGCTGTTCAGCCGTGACTCCGGCCTCTGGAACCAGTGGCAGCGCGTCCCCGCCGGCTGGCCGCTGCTGCCGATGATCGGACGCGGGCACTCCTCGGTCCTGCACACCGTCGGCGAACGTCATCGCGCGCGCGTGGCGGTGATCGGGGGCGCCCTCGAAGCCGTCGACCCCTTCGAGCTGCGCGCCCACGCCGAACGGCTCGCGGACGAGCTGATCGACGCCGTGTGCGCCGACGGCACGACGGACCTCGTCGCGCGCTACGCGGACCTGCTCCCCGTACGCGTCCTCGCGACGCTCTACGGATTCGCCGACGAGCAGGGGCCGGGCCTCGTCGCCGCCCTGAACGACATGGTCGACGGGCGCGAGGATGCCGTCGCTGGGCAGTTGCACGTGGCCGCGTCCATGGCGCGGCTGGTGGCAGACCGGGCGGTGCGGCCCGCGGACGACGTGGTCAGCCGCATGCTCGCCTCCGGACGTACGGCGGCAGGCCCCGCCCTCACGAACGAGGAGATCGCCAAGGACCTGATCGTCATGCTGACCGCGGGCCAGCAGCCGACGGCGGGCTGGATCGGCAACTCGCTGCGGCTGATGCTGACGGACGCGCGGTTCGCCGCCTCGCTGTTCGGCGGGCGGCGCAGTGTCGCCGAGGCCATGAACGAGGTCCTGTGGGAGGACACCCCCGCCCAGAACGTGGCCGGCCGCTGGGCGTCCCGCGACGCCCGGCTCGGCGGTCGCGCCGTCCGCGCCGGGGATCTGCTGCTCCTCGGTATCCAGGCCGCGAACTACGACCCGCACGTCCGCACCCACGGCACGGCCCTGCCCGGCGGGAACAGCGCGCACTTCTCCTTCGGACACGGGGAGCACCGGTGCCCGTTCCCGGCGCAGGAGATCGCCGAGGTGGTCGCGCGTACGGCGATCGAGGTGGTCCTGGACCGCCTCCCCGACCTCGACCTCGCGGTCCCCGCCACCGCCCTGGTCCGCCGCCCCTCCCCCTGGCTGGGCAGCCTGACCACCCTGCCGGTCCGTTTCACCCCGACCGCGCCCCGGGGCTGACCGGCGTCACAGCCTGGGGCCCCCGCCCCCGCGCCCCTGATAAAGGGCCCCTTCTGGCCCCTTCAGGGGCGCCCGTCGGGGGCGCGGGGAACTGCGCGACAAGCCCCCCACCGAACCCGCGGCGGACCACGTTCCGGGGGCTCGGGGCGCGGCCCCGGGTAAGGGACGGGACGGGTAGGGGCGGCGGGGGCGAGAACCAGCCGGTCAAGACACCCCGCGCGTCTCATCCGACGGACGACGTTTCACGCACGTTTCCCCAACCGGCTACGCTCCCGTCGTGGCTGATATCCAGATCCCCGCAGACCTCAAGCCCGCCGACGGCCGTTTCGGCGCGGGCCCCTCCAAGGTGCGTACGGAGTCGCTCACCGCGCTCGCCGCAACGGGCACGTCCCTGATGGGCACGTCCCACCGCCAGGCCCCGGTCAAGAACCTCGTGGGCAAGGTCCGAGAGGGTGTGAGCAGCCTCTTCTCGCTCCCCGAGGGCTACGAGGTCGTCCTCGGCAACGGCGGGTCCACCGCGTTCTGGGACGTGGCGACCCACGGACTGATCGAGAACAAGTCGCAGCACCTGACGTTCGGCGAGTTCTCGTCGAAGTTCGCCAAGGCGGCCAAGCTGGCGCCCTGGCTGGCCGACCCGGACGTCATCACCTCCGAGCCGGGTACGCACCCGGAGCCGGTGGCCCAGTCCGGCGTGGACGTCTACGCCCTCACCCACAACGAGACCTCCACCGGTGTCGCCGCCCCGATCAAGCGGGTCGCGAACGCCGACGAGGGCTCGCTCGTCCTCGTGGACGCCACCTCCGGCGCGGGCGGCCTCCCGGTCGACATCGCGGAGACGGACGTCTACTACTTCGCCCCGCAGAAGTCGTTCGCGGCGGACGGCGGCCTGTGGATCGGCATCTTCTCCCCGGCCGCGATCGAGCGCGCCGAGCGCATCCACGCGAGCGGCCGACACGTACCGGAGTTCTTCAGCCTCCCCACGGCGATCGACAACTCCCGCAAGAACCAGACGTACAACACCCCGGCCCTCGCGACCCTCTTCCTGCTGAACGACCAGCTTGAGTGGATCAACGGCCAGGGCGGCCTCGACTGGTCGGTCCGCCGCACGGCGACCTCCTCGCGCACGCTCTACGGCTGGGCCGAGGACGTCAAGTACGCGAACCCGTTCGTCACCGACCCGGCCAAGCGCTCGCAGGTCATCGGCACGATCGACTTCTCGGACGACGTGGACGCCGCCGCCGTCGCCAAGGTCCTGCGCGCCAACGGCATCGTCGACACCGAGCCCTACCGCAAGCTCGGCCGCAACCAGCTCCGCGTGGCGATGTTCCCGGCGATCGACCCGGCGGACGTAGAAGCGCTCACGAAGTGCATCGACTACGTGATCGAGAAGCTCTGACCTTTTCTCGCGCAACAAGCACAACTCGCACTTCCCGTACGACGATGGGGACGCCCGGAGAACACCGGGCGCCCCCATCGGCATATCGGTGTCAACGTACCGACGTGGCCAGGCTCCGGAGTCATCTCTGAAAGAGAGCGACGTCATCGTGCGGCGCACTACGCTGCTGGGGCAGAAGTCTCCGGAGCACAGGGAAGCACGATGGACGACGAGTCGCTGTCGGACTGGGCCGAGCGCCGTGACGCGAAGATCGGGCGCCTGCGGGCGGTACCACTCGTGTCCGGCGACGGCCTCAAAGGCTCGCACCTCAACCCGGACGCGCCCCGCGCCATCCAACGGTGGAACGGGTACGCCTGGGAACCGTACGGGTTCGCGGCCAACCTCGCCGAGACGCGACGCATCCTGCACCCGTCGGCGAAGGAACCGCCGACCGCGTCAGCACCTCAGCCCCAGCCACTCAAGGCCGGCCGGGGCAGACACAGAAAGCCCCGCCCGCACGAATGAACCGCCGAGCGCAGTTGCGGGAACGTCTGATACGCAAGCGACGAAGCTGAGGTGCGAAGCGGCGCCCGCAGGTGCTCAGACGGTGGCCTGGCCGAACTGCCGGAGGAACGCCTGCCAGCCCTCGCGGGAGACTGTGAGCAGGGGGCCGGTGTCCGACCGCTTGCTGTCGCGGACGGCTCGGCCACCGACAGCCGTGTCGGCGACCTCGACGCAGTTGCTCTCCGCTCCTGAGTACGACGACTTACGGAAAGGGCCTATGGCCTCGGGCACGATGCGTCTTCCTTCAAGTTCCGCAGTACGCCCCGGATGAGCTTCGCGCTCGCGTCCGGTGCCAGTGCCGACGATCGTAGTAGGTCGTACATATTGGCGTAAGCGGCGAGGTCTTCCGGGTCCTCAAGGACCGATGTACCTCTCAGATTCTCCAGGGCCACGGCTTGGACCGCAGGTTCGGTGTCAAAGCTGAAAGTGGAGAAGGCCGAGGTGACGGTGGCGAGCGCTCCCATGCTGAACGGGAGCACCTGCACGGTGACGTTCTTCCTCTTCCCCACCGCAAGAACGGCCGAGAGCTGCTGCTGGTGGACTTCAAGGCCCACCAGAGGGTGGGTGATCACTGCCTCCCAGATGACGGCGGAGTACGTCGCTCCGCCGTCCTCGATCTTCGCCTGGCGGGCCTCCCTCACCTCGACCAACTGGGCAACGCGCTCGGGCGCCATGTGGGCGGGGCTGGTCTGGATGACCGCCTCCGTATAGGCCGGAGTCTGCAGAAGCCCTGGCACCAGCACTTGCTGCCATTCCTGGATGTAGGTCGCGTCGTCCTCAAGGGCGATGTGGTCCATGTAGTCCGGCCGCAAATGCGCGGCGTGCTCAAGCCACCAGCCCCGGTTCTTGGAGCGCTTGGCCAAGTCCTCCAATTTGGCACGGACTTCCCGATCCCTGATCCCGTACGCATCCAACAGCAGGCGCACCTCGATGACGCGAGCGGTGACGTGCCCACTTTCAAGGCGGCTGATCCTGGCCTGACTTGTCGCGATCACCTCGGCCGCTTGCGGCTGGTCAAGCTTCGCGGCGAGCCGGTACTGCCTGAGCGCCGTGCCCAAACGCCTGCTGCGCACTGTCGGCCGTCCACCTGCGGGCATGGGGCCTCCCCTCTCCTTTCGCAACGATGCCACACAGGCCACCGCTCCTTAGAACGCGTCACTCGATCGAGTGGACGAGTGAATGTATTCAGTCGATCACGTTGCTAACGGTCGAAATCTGACCGTAGCTTCATGAAGGCGCCGTCACGCCATCCACCTTGACGCCATGTCAGAACGGGGTCCCCCATGCCCATGTCCGAGACCTTCCGCATCCCCGGCCACAGAAGCCACGTCCCCACCGCCCGCCAGCGTGTCCGCAAGACCCTCGCGGGTTGGGGCATCACCGACGACCTCGCCGCCGACATCACCCTCTCCGCCAACGAGCTCGTAACCAACGCGGTGGCCCACTGCCGGGTGTCCCACGCCCAGGTTCGAGTCACGCTGACACTTCTGGAGGCCTACCTCTTCCTTGAGGTCCACGACCCCGACCGGGACCGGGTCCCCAGGGTCCGCGAGCACGGCCCTGACGCCGAAGGCGGACGCGGACTCACCCTGGTCGGGCAACTCGCCCACAGCTGGGGGCACGCCCAGCAGCCGCACACGAAATGCGTGTGGGCGAGGTTCGCACTCCCCGCGCTCCCCGCCCCGGAGGGACCCCGTGTTCCGGCCGGTTCGTGACGCCTTGGTCCGCCTGATCACCCGCCCGCGCACCGGCGGTCACGCGGTGGGCGACTGGGAACTCTCGTTGGAGGCAAGGGCGCCGGACCCGTACGTGTGGCGGCGGCTGCCCAACCCGGCCGAGGCTCGCTGGCGCCGGTGGGCGAGGCGGTCCCGTGCGGTCGGGTATCGGCTGCCTCTTCCACGCAACGAGGAGTGCTGGCACCTCCCCGAACGTCCCGGCCCACCCCACCACCACGGGGACAGCGCCGACGACATGGTGCGGCTGTACGTCGTTTCCGGACCTCGGGGTGCTGATGCCTAAACCGGTGCAATTCGGCGACAGGGGCGCCCGGCAAGCACCGAGCGCCCCCGTCACGCGGCCGTCAGAACGTCACGTAGCCGTGCAGCCCACGCTCGGTGCACCCCCGGCCCCCGGCGCTCCCCCGAATCCGAACGTCGCCGAACCGCCCCCCGCCACAGCCCCGTTGTGGTCGGCGTTCGTGGTGGTCACGGTCGCGCCGGTCTGGGTGTACGACGCGTTCCACATGCTGGTGACCTTCTGGGCGCCGGGCCAGGTCCACGTCGTCTTCCAGGACTTGAGCGCGGTCGTGCCGGAGTTGGTCACCTTCACCTCGGCGTTGAAGCCGCCTCCCCAGTCGCTGCTGACGGTGTACGCGGCGGTGCAGGCGGCCGTGCCGCCTCCCGGGTCACCGGGATCGCCGGGGTCGCCGCCGCCCGGTTCCGCCGGGAAGCCCGGTGCTTTGACGCTCGCCAGGTAGCCGTCCTTCACCGTGTCCACGGTCGTCCAGTCGTCCTTCAGGATGCCGCCCGTGTCACCGGAGTTGGGGTTCCACGACCAGAAGGTCCAGGAGACGCTGTCGGCACCGTACGTGCTCGTGGGGCGGAGGTAGTCGACCAGGGCCGCGAGCCACTTCTGGTCGACGGCCGACTGGAGTGTCGTACCGAACTCGCCGACCCACACCGGGGCGATGTTCTGCTTGAAGATGTAGCCCCAGTACTTGTCCCAGATGCCCGGCATGTTGGCGGGGAAGGACGGATCGCTGAACCAGCTCTGCTGGGCGACGCTGGTGGCGTAGTCGTGGGCCGAGTAGACCACCCGGTTGGGCACATCCAGCTGTACGGGGTACTGCGCGACCCCCATCAGGTTGCCGCCCCACCAGCCCGACACGCCGTCGACCGTCTGCACGCCCTCCACGAAGATCAGCAGCTCGGAGTTGGCGGACAGGACCGCGTTCCCGGCGCGCTGGGCGGCGAGCCGCCAGTCCTTCGTCGTGTCGCCGCAGCCCCAGCAGGCCGGATCGTGCGGCTCGTTGTGCAGGTCGATGCCGATCACCGTCGGGTTGCCCTTGTAACGGGTGGCGAGTGACTTGAGGTTGGTGATCCAGGTCGTCTCGGGGACCGCCGCGGTGTACCAGAGCGCCGACTGACCCGCCGCGTCCGGCCGGTGGCGGTCCAGGATGACCTTCAGGCCGTCCTGACCCGCGTACGCCACGAGCTTGTCCATGATCTGGAGGGGTGAGAGCCCCTGGAGGTCGGCGTTCTTCCCGCCGGAGAAGTCGATGCTGTTGGCCACGGCACCGCTCTTGAGGATGTCGTCGCTGTACGGCAGCCGGATGGCGTTGTAGCCGAGCGACTTCATCTGGTCGATCATGCTCTTGTAGTCGCGCGCCCAGAGCCCGTGGACGGCGTTGTTGGACGTCTCGAACCCGAACCAGTTGATACCGGCGATCCGTACCGGCTGTCCCGCGGCGTCCAGGATCTGCCGGCCGCTGGTGTGCCAGTAACCGGCTCCGGGGGCCGCGGCCTTCGCGGCGGATTCCACGACGGCTGCCGTGTCCGCGTGTGCGGCCTGGGCACCGGCCTGGATTCCGGCCAGCGGTAACAGGAGCGCCGCGGCGGCAGCACCCAGCGCTCTTCGCAAGCTGCGGAACATGTCGCTGCTTCCTCTCGGGGATCGGAGGGGGATCGGAGGGGGACGAGAGAGACGCGGGTCCGGAACGCGGTGGGAGCGCTCCCACCGCACCACGCACCCCTATGGAAGGGATCCTTCGTGGACACGTCAAGGCGTCGTGCGGCAATCGGGACACTTGAGCCCCCGCACACCGCACGACGCCGCGCGGCGCAACGCAACGCAACGCGCAGGACCGCGCAGCACCGCGCAGCACCGCGTGCCGCTCTACTTACTGAGCTTCTGGAATCTCCGTACCGCGATCGGAACGAAGATCAGCGTCAGGACCAACGGCCACACGCCCGCCATCAGCAGCGCGTGCCGCTCGATCCAGGTGTCGCCGCCGCCCACCGGCGTACCGAAGAGTTCGCGGGTGGCCGCGGCCGTCGACGAGATCGGGTTCCAGGCGGCCACGTGGCCCAGCCAGTCGGGCATCAGCTGCGGGGCGACGAAGATGCTGGAGATCATCGTCAACGGGAACGCGACCGCGAACAGGCCACCCGCCGCCTCCGGGTTGGGCACCAGCAGACCGAGCCACACCCCCAGCCAGATCAGCGCGAACCGCAGCCACAGCAGCAGCCCGAACGCCCCCAGGAAGGCGAAGCCGCCGTCCGGCCGCCAGCCCATGGCCAGCGCGGTGAGCATCAGGATCGCCAGCTCCGCGCAGGCCACGATGAGGTCGGTGACCCCGCGCCCGGCGACGACTGCGGACGGCGACATCGGCATGGAACGGAACCGGTCGATGACCCCTTTCGTGGAGTCGTACACGACGAGTGTCGCCGTGTTGATGAACCCGAAGGCCATCGTCATCACGAACATGCCCGGCATCAGGAAGTCCCGGTAGTCGCCGCCGCCCGGGACCGTCATCGCGCTGCCGAAGACGTATCCGTACAGCAGCACGGACAGGATCGGGAAGCCCAACTGCCAGACGATGTTGATGGGTTGCCGCTGGTAGTGGGTGAGCCCGCGCCGGACGACGTTCCAGCAGTCGGCGAGCACCCAGTACGTACGGCCGCGGTCCAGGACCTGCGCCCCGGCCGCCCCGGTCACCTCGGTCACCTCGGTCACTCCGTTCACGCGGCTCATGCCGCAACCTCCTTCGTGTCGCCGTCGCCGTCGCCGTCGCCGTCGCTGTCTGCGCCGACCTCGGCGTCCGTGCGGTGGCCGGTCAGGCGCAGGAACACGTCGTCGAGGCTCGGCCTGCGCAGTCCGATGTCCTCCACGCGCACTCCCTCGTCCTGGAGCGTCCGCGCCACCTCGGTGAGCGCGGCGACCCTGTCGGTGACGGGCGCGTGCACCCGCAACTCGGTCTCATCCGCCTCCGGTTCACCGTCCGAGACGCGGGCGACGACCTTCACCGCCCGCGCGATGTCGGCCCGCTCGGCGACGACGACCTCGATCCGGTCGCCGCCCACCCTGTTCTTCAGTCCGTCCGGGGTGTCGTCGGCGATGGCCCGCCCCTGGTCGATCACGGTGATGTGCGAGGCGAGTCTGTCGGCCTCCTCCAGGTACTGCGTGGTCAGCAGCACGGTGGTGCCACCGGAGACCAACGCCCGTACGGCTTCCCACACTTCCCCCCGCCCGCGGGGGTCGAGCCCGGTCGTGGGCTCGTCCAGGAACAGCACCGCCGGGGTGAGGATCATCGAGGCGGCGAGGTCGAGGCGCCGCCGCATACCGCCGCTGTACTTCCCGACCCCCTTGCCGGCGGCGTCGGTGAGGTCGAACTGCTCCAGCAGTTCCGTCGCGCGCGACCGGGCCCTGCGCCCGCCCAGGTGGAACAGCCGCCCGAACATCTCCAGGTTCTGCCGGCCCGTGAGCACCTCGTCCAGTGCCGCGTACTGACCGGCGAGCCCGATCCGCGCCCGTACCTCCCTCGGCCGCGAGGCCACGTCGACACCGGCGACCCGCGCGCTTCCCCCGTCCAGCGCGACCAGCGTGGAGAGGATGCGGACGGCGGTGGTCTTGCCCGCGCCGTTCGGCCCGAGCAGGCCGTGCACCGTGCCCTCCCGCACGGCGAGGTCGAAGCCGTCGAGGGCGCGCTTCTCCCCGTACCTCTTTTCGAGCCCTTCGGCCCGTACCGCGTAGTCACTCACACTCGCACCCACACCCACAGCACTCCTCCACCCGTGACGTTCATTCACCGGAGTTCGCTGAACTGAGTACACCGTACCCTTTTTTGAGTACGACGTACCCAGTTTCCTCGCGGGGGCCTATCCTGAGGCGTATGACAAGCGGCAAGGGCGCAATGGACACCAGCGGCAGCGGAGACATCGGCCGCACGCTCCACCTGCTGTGGGACATGGGCCCGCGGCCCAGCCGAGGCCCCAAGCCCGGCCTCACCCTCGACCGGATCGTGGAGGCGGCCGTCCGGGTCGCGGACGCGGAGGGGCTGGAGGCGGTGTCGATGCGCCGGCTCTCCACGGAGCTGGGCACCGGCACGATGTCGCTGTACCGGTACGTCCCCGGCAAGGGCGAGCTGCTCGACCTGATGCTGGACCGCGTCCAGCGCACGGACGACGACCCGTCCGTCTTCGGCGACGACTGGCGCTCGGCCCTGGAGACCCTGGGCCGCGAGAACCTCGCCCTCTACCGGCGCCACCCCTGGCTGCTGAAGGCCAACCAGTCCCGTCCGGTGCTCGGCCCCAGCGCCGTCGAGGGCATGGAGAAAGTGATCTCCCGCATCAAGCCCATGGGGCTGAGCGACCCGGAACTGGTCTCGACGGTCGTCATGATCGACTCGTACGTCACCGGGGCCGCCCGCACCCAGCTGTACGCCCAGGAGGCCGAGCGCAGGACCGGTCTGACGGACACGGAGTTCTGGGCCGCCCAGTACCCCGTCCTGGAGAAGGCCATGGCCAGCGGCCGCTACCCCGTGATGGCCGCGCTCTCCGAGGACTCCTTCGGCTCCGACTTCGACCACTTCGAGTTCGGCCTCCAACGAATCCTGGACGGCCTGTCCGCACTCGTAGCCCACCGCCGAGACTCACCCCACGACACCCCCTGAGGTCCCCGCCGGGGCCCGTAAGGGGCGCGGGGAACGGCGCGCCCAGCCCCCACCGGCCCCCACCCACCGCAAACCGAACCACGACACAGCCAAGAGCCGGGCCGGGCCCCCAGGGCCCCATAGGGGCGCGGGGAACTGCGCGGCCAACCCGTACCGGCCCGCACCCGACCCTGCGCACCCGCCGCCGGGGGCCCCGCCGCGGCCCCCGGTTCCAGCCCACTGAAACTCCCCTGAAACCCCGCTGAATGCGCCCTCCCGCAACCTCTGCGGCATGACGACGACCACACCTCACCACCACCAACCTCACCCCCACCCCCTGGCCATCGCGGCCAAGGGACTCCGCAAGGCCTACGGCGACAAGACCGTCCTCGACGGCATCGACCTCACCGTGCCGACCGGCACGGTCTTCTCCCTGCTCGGCCCGAACGGCGCCGGCAAGACCACCGCCGTGAAGATCCTCTCCACCCTCGTCACCGCCGACGCCGGCGATCTGCGGGTCGGCGGCCACGACCTCGCCACCCACCCCCATGCGGTACGCGCCGCGATCGGCGTCACCGGCCAGTTCTCCGCCGTGGACGGGCTGATCACCGGCGAGGAGAACATGCTCCTCATGGCGGACCTGCACCACCTGCCCAAGCCCGAGGGCCGCCGGGTCGCCGCCGAACTCCTGGAGCGCTTCGACCTCACCGCCGCCGCGACGAAACCCGCCTCCGCCTACTCCGGCGGCATGAAACGCCGCCTCGACATCGCCATGACCCTGGTCGGCAGCCCGCGGATCATCTTCCTCGACGAACCCACCACCGGCCTCGACCCGCGCTCCCGCCACACCATGTGGCAGATCATCCGCGAACTCGTCACCACCGGCGTCACCGTCTTCCTCACCACCCAGTACCTCGAAGAGGCCGACCAACTCGCCGACCGCATCGCCGTTCTCAACAACGGGCGCATCGCGGCGGAGGGAAGCGCCGAGGAACTGAAACGCCTCATCCCCGGCGGACACGTCCGGCTGCGGTTCACCGACCCGGACGCCTACCGGTCCGCCGCCTCCGCGCTGCGCGAAGCCGCCCGCGACGACGAAGCACTCGCCCTGCAGATCCCCAGCGACGGCAGCCAGCGCGAACTGCGTTCCATCCTCGACTGGCTGGACTCCGCCGGCGTCGAGGCCGACGAACTCACCGTGCACACCCCCGACCTCGACGACGTCTTCTTCGCCCTGACAGGCGACACCACCGTCCCCGGCCAGGCCGCCGACCAAGCCGCCACCCAGGCCACCGGCCAGACCGACCAGGCCGACCAGACCAAGGAGACCGTCCGATGAGTGCCCTCGCCCTCGCCGCCCGCGATTCGAAGACCATGCTGTGGCGCAACCTGCGGCACGTACGCCGCTATCCCTCCATGACCCTCAACCTGCTGCTCACCCCGATCATGCTGCTGCTCCTCTTCGTCTACGTCTTCGGAGGCGCGATGAGCGCGGGCATCGGCGCCGGCGCCGACCGCTCCGACTACATCGCCTATGTCGTCCCCGGTCTCCTGCTGATGACCGTCGGCAGCACCGTGATCGGGGCCGCGATCTCC
Organism: Streptomyces sp. NPDC087844; assembly: GCF_044742785.1. Classification (NCBI taxonomy): domain Bacteria; kingdom Bacillati; phylum Actinomycetota; class Actinomycetes; order Kitasatosporales; family Streptomycetaceae; genus Streptomyces; species Streptomyces sp. NPDC087844. The sequence continues at coordinate 301,416 of NZ_JBIUVD010000006.1, forward strand.
GTGTCCATGGACATGAACGAGGGCCTCATCGCCCGCTTCCGCACGATGGCGGTCTACCGCGGCTCCGTGCTCATCGGGCACGTCGCGGGCAGCGTGCTGCAGGTGCTCGCCAGCCTGGTCCTCGTCAGCGCCGTCGCCGTGGCCATCGGCTTCCGCTCCACGGACGCCACGGCCCTGGAGTGGCTGGCGGCGTTCGGACTGATCACGCTGTTCGCCCTGGCCCTCACCTGGATCGCGGTCGGCATGGGCATGGCCAGCCCGAACCCCGAGGCCGCCAGCAACATGGCGACGCCGCTGATCCTCCTGCCGCTCGTCTCCAGCGCCTTCATCCCGGCCGACACCATGCCGGGCTGGTTCCAGCCGATCGCCGAGTACCAGCCCTTCACCCCGGCCATCGAGACCCTGCGCGGGCTGCTGCTCGGCACCGAGATCGGCCACAACGGGTGGATCGCGGTCGCCTGGTGCGTCGGCCTGACCGTGCTCGGCTACCGCTGGTCGACAGCGCGGTTCAACCGCGACCCCGAGTAACCGCCATGACCGCGCGGGCCGCCTCCCGCAACTCGTCGCGCCTGAGGGCGGCGTACTCCGACACCGCGTCGGCGTACGCCGCCCCGTCGGCTTCCCCGGCCGCCCGCCGGGCGCGCTCCGCCGACATCGTCGGCTGGTAGTCACGCAGCACCCGCAGCCGTTCGGCCAGCGCCACCATCCGGACGGCCGAGGCGTCACCGGAGGCGATCCCCGCCACTCCGAGGGCGTGCAGCGCCGTCCCGAACACGGGGAGGTCCATGGGCGAGCCGGCCGGAGCGGTAAGCATCGTCCGCAGGCCCTGCCGAAGCCGTGTGACGGGCTCCGCGACGAGTTCGAGGCGGCCGGCGTACGCGTGCGCCGTCACCGACGCCGACTGCATCTGCAGCACCCACCGCTCCAGGAAGGGATCGCCGCTGTGCGTCGGGCCGACTCCGGTCACCCCGTCCACGGCGCCGCGCCACAGACCGAGCCCGACCTCCGTCAGTCCGCGGGTGAGCGCGATCTCGGCGCGGGCACCGAGATCGGCGTTGTAGACGTCGTCGTTCCGTGGGAGGCCGACGGCCTCCGCCTGCCGCAGCCAGTACTCGGCCTCGTCGGGGTCGCCGCGCTGCAGACAGGCGAGGACCAAACCTCCGCGTACGCCGATGGAGTCGTGCTCCTCGCCGAGTTGCGGCAGCGCCTCAAGCGCCGCCTTGAGATGCCCGTACGCGGCGTCCCCCCGCTCCGACTGCAGGTACAGCTCGCTCAGCCGGGCGTGGCCCAGGACCTGGAGGAACGGGTTGTCGACCGGCTCCAGCGCTTCGATGATCCGGCGGGCCGAGGCGAGCGCGCGGCCGATGTCGTGCTCGTACTCCCAGACGTAGGTGGCGGCGCACTCGGCGACACCGGCGAGCATCGGCCGCTCGTCGGCGCACAGTTCCCGCAGTACGTCGTAGTCGGGAGGCCGCATCTCCGGGACCGCGCTCAGCACCACCGCGACGGCCCGGAGCAGTGTGTCCGGTGGGGCCGCGGGGAGCCGCCGGAGGGTGACGAGCTGGCGTACGGCGACCGGGCCGTACCCCATGAAGAGGCTGACCGTGCACAACACCGCCGCCGCGCGCGCGACTTCGACGTATTCGGGCTCGGGGTAATAGTGCGACAGGGGCGGCCCGGTGTCGGCGGCGAGGGCGGTGAGGCGCGGATAGTTGGAGCCGGTGGACCACAGGGCGGTCAGGACGGCGGTGAGGGCGGCGACGGTGGGGCCGTCGTCACGGGCCAGGGCGTACCGCAGGGCCGCCACGAGGTTGTCCTGCTCGGTCCTGATCCGCTCCCAGGCGGTGCGTGGTTCCGGCCCGAAGATCCAGTCGTGGTAGGTGACTCCGAAGTCCCGTGCCCAGGCGAGAAACCGGCCGACGGCCTGCTCCTCCTCGCCCGCCTCGGCGCGCCGGGCCGCGCTGAACTCCCGTACGGTCTCCAGTATTCCGAACCGCACGCCGGCCGGGGTGTCGGTGACGGTGAGCAGCGACTGCCCGGCCAGTTGCTCCAGCAGGAGCAGCGCGTCCTCGCCGAGGACCCGCTCCACCGCTTCACCCGAGAACCCGCCGGGGAAGACGGACAGCGTGCGCAGCGCGGCCCTCGCCTCCGCGTCGAGCAGGTTCCAGCTCCAGTCGACGACGGCGTGCAGGGTGCGGTGGCGTTCGGGCACGTTCCGTGTCCCGCCGCGCAGCAGCGCGAAGCGGTCGCCGAGGCGGCGGGCTATCTCCTGGACCGACAGGACGCGCACCCGCGCGGCGGCCAGTTCCACGGCGAGCGGCAGTCCGTCGAGGTGGCGGCAGAGTTCCGCGACCGCGTCGGGGGGCAGCCGCACGCCGGGCCGGGCGGCCCGGGCGCGCTGGGTGAACAGCTCGACCGAGGTGTCGAGGCCGAGTTCCGGCAGCGCGTACACCGCTTCCGACGTGAGGCCCAGCGGGGCCCGGCTGGTGACGAGCACCCGCAGGTCCTTCGAGGACGACACCAGAGCCTGTACGAGGTCGGCGGCGCCCCGGACGACCTGCTCGCAGTTGTCGAGGACCAGCAGGGCGGGCCCGGAGCCGAGCACACCGAGGACGCCGGACACCGGGTCGGCCACGGTGTGGGCGGCCATGGCACCGTGGCGTCCCTCGCCCGCGCCGAGCGCGGAGGCCACCTCGGCGCTCACGTCCTCGTCCGCGGTGACACCGGCGAGCGGCACGAAGTACACGACGCGCTGCTCGGCCCGGCGGCTGACGGCGTGCGCGAGCCGCGTCTTGCCGAGGCCGCCCGGGCCGACGACGCTGACGGCACGGGAGTCGCCCAGCAGCCGCCCCACCGCCGCAATGTCCTCGTCCCGCCCCAGCAGCGGGTTCGGCTCGTGCGGCACGCCGTGTCTGACCACGGGGGCCTCACCGCGCAGCAACTCCCGCTGTACGGCCTTGAGTCCGGCACCCGGTTCCGTACCCAGCCGGTCGCGCAGTTCACGGCGGTACGCCTCGTAGCGGGTCAGCGCGGCGGACGGGCCCGCCGACGCCGCTTCGCCGCGCAGCAGCTCGGCGAGCACCTCCTCGTCGCGCGGATGCCCGGCGGCGGCCTCGGCCAGCGGCCCGGCGGCCTCCGCGTGCCGCCCGAGGCGGGCGAGGGCGAGCGCCCGCGCGCGGACGAGCGTGCCGTGGACGGGGGCGCGTTCGGCGCGCAGCGCGGCCACGGAGTCGTCGGGGTCGCCGTCCTGGTCCGGGGTGCCGGGCCACAGCACGAGCCCGGCCTCTGCGGCGGCCAGTGACGCCGCGTGGTCGCCGGCCCTGGCACGGTCGGCGCTCGCGGCGGCGTGCAGCAGCAGGGCGGAGCTGTCGACCTGGTCCTCGTCGAGGCCGAGCCGGTATCCGGTCGGCGTGCTGACGACGAGGTCGGCGCCCAGTTGCGCACGGGCCCGGGACACGAGGACCTGCAGCGCCTTCCCGGGCCGCTCCGGCAGCTCGTCCGGCTGCCACAGCCCCGCCACCAGCCACTCGGTGCTGCACCCCGTGCGCGGGTCGCCCGCGAGGAGCGCGAGGAGGGCCCGCAGCCGGGGCGCGGTGACCTCTTGTCCGCGACAGGCGACACGCGGCAGCAGGATCAGGTCGATGGTCACGCGTGCACAGTAGCCAAGGCCGGGCCGCCGAAGCCCCCGGCCACGGCCTCTCGCCCTCGCTCACGGACCTGCGCACGGACTTGCGCACGGATTTGACGCCTGCTTGCACACGCCTTCGACGCCTGCTTGCGCACGAATCTGACGCCTGCTTGCACACGGATCTGACGCCGGCTTGCGCACGGTCTAGTCGCGGCGCCGGAACAGCCGCTTCAGCCCGTAGACGACGGCGAAGGCGACAGCGAGGGCGATCGCGCCCATCTTGAAGTTGCCGGTCGCCCCGTCGTCGCCGTCACCACCGTCGGCCGAACTGCCGCTGCCCGAGGACGACGTGCCGTCTCCCGCCCCGGGCACGCTCCCCGCCTCGACGGAACTCCCGCTCCCCTCGCTCCCGTACAGCAGGGTGGATCCGTCGGGCGTGTAGGTCACCGACTCGCCCTGCCGCTGCAACGGCACGTCCAACTGCCCCTGCCGCTTGGGCTTCCCGTTGTTCCACTTGTACGCGATACCGCCGAAGTAGCCGCGTACGGCGAGCTGTTGGCCGTCGGGCGAGAAGGCGCCGTCGGTGACCCAGAGGCCGATGTCGGCGGTGCGCTCGAAGGTGTTGGTGCCGGAGGCGGACAGCTCGGCGGGCCCCTCGTACAGTCCACCGCCGTCCTCGTTCTTCGAGGCGATGTAGACCCGCCCGGTCTTGGGATGCACCATCAGCGCCTCGGCGTCCCGGGCCCCGTCCGCGTACTTCACGTCGTACTGCGTGGCGCGGACGGTCTGGTCCTTCAGCTCCTTCGGCTCGGGCAGCTCGTAGATCCACACGTGGTCCCAGGTGCCGCCGAGGTTGTCGCCGATGTCACCGACGTACAGATGACCGTTCGGCCCCATGGAAACGGCCTCGACGTCCCGGGGCCGCCCGACACCCGTCATGGTGACGGTGGCGACGGTCTTGCCGGTCCTGCTGTCGACGGCGTAGAGGAAGGCGCCGTCGTCGCTGTCGTTGTGGGTCCAGTAGACGCCGGGGTGGGCCCGGGAGGCGACGAGCCCGCTGGACTCGGTGATCCGGGGGTCCTCGATGGTGAACCCCTCCGAACCATCGCCGTCGGCGCCGTCTGCGGCAACGGCGGGTGCGGCGGGCACGGCGAGCACCCCGGTGAGAAGGGCCCCGGCAAGGAGCACATACGAGCGACGCATGCCCCCAGCCTGCCACCCCGCCGCCGCTTCGGCGGGCGTGTCCGGCTTCACACCCCGGCCCCGCCGGTGATCGTCCATCATGAGCGGATGCTCAGGTTCATGCCCGTCGGCGATTCCATGACGATCGGAAGCGCCGGCGAACACACGTGGCGCTACCGGCTGTGGCAGCACCTGCGCGCGACGCACGGGGGCCCGTTCCGGCTGGTCGGCCCTCGCGAGACGCTGTACGACAAGGCCACGGGCGCCGCCGACTCGTACGAGTACGCCGACCCGGACTTCCCCCGCGCCCACCTCGCCGGGTGGGGTGAGGGCTGGCACCACCTGAGCCCGCTGATAGCCGACGCGGTGCGGGCGTCCCGCGCGGACGTGCTCCTCGTCTCCCTCGGCCTGATCGACCTCGGCTTCTACACGAACGCGACGCAGACGTCCGAGAACGTCCGCGCCTTCATGGCCCAGGCCCGGTCGGCGAACCCCCACGTCTCCATGGCCCTGCTCCCCGTGATCCCGAACATCAGGGCGGAATCGGACGCCCCCTTCGCCCGGGAGGTCGCCCTCTTCAACGACCTCCTGGCGAAGACGGCAGCGGACCTGGACGAGCCGAACTCCCCCCTCCTCCTGGCCTCACTCCCCCGCGGATACGACATCCACACGGACACGTACGACGGCACCCACCCCAACGCCTCGGGCGAACACAAACTGGCGGCGGCGTTCGCGGAGGCGATGCACCAGGGGTGGGGCGTGGGCGGCCGTTACGAGCCCCACCTGGCCGAAAGGTCCTGACCGGATCCGTGAGTCTCCGTGTCACCGTGCGTATCGTTGTACCGCGCGGCTGTACTCGTCCGAGGGCAGCCGGGGAGGAGCGCCACGATGACCGTCCTTGAAGACAGGATCGAGATGGCCAACGAGAGCAAGGGCCTCACGCTCGACATGCTGTTCGAGCAGCTGGAGCGGATGCCCGTCCCCGAGGGATACAAGGTTGAGATCGTCGAGGGGGCCATCTTCATGTCGCCGCAGCGTGACACTCACTGGGAGATCATCCTGGACATCGTCGAGCGACTCCGGACCAAGTACCCCCGGAAACGCGTGAAGTCCGACGTCCGTGTCGACTACCCAGGCCACCTCAACGGCTTCGCCAGCGATGTCACGTTGATGGCTGAGGGAGCTTCCAAGCCCGACACTGGTTACTGGCGCTGCCAGGACGTCCAGTTCGTCGCCGAAGTGATCTCCAGGGGCACCGCGACCAACGACTACGGACCCAAGAAGACCGCGTACGCCCTCGCCGATGTCCCCGTCTACCTCATCGTCGACCCGTACCAGGGCAAGTGCCACCTCTACACCCAGCCCAAGGACGGGGAGTACTTCACGGAACTCTCCGTCACGTTCGGCGCCGACATCGACATGACGAACACGGTCCTCGGCCTCACGCTCAAGACGGACGAGTTCCCGCAGGACTGAGCCCGGGTCCCGTCCCGGCTCGTCGAAGCGTGTTCCGCACCCTGGGCCCGCGTGGCGCCATCCCTGGCCTTGGAGTGGTCGAGTCTGATCGGGACGGGATTCGGAGCCGTACTGAGGCTGACGGCCCTGGTCGGCGAGCATGTGCGCCGGCGGCGCACCAATGCGAGTCCTTAGGTGAGAGCGCCCCGACACCGGACGACCAAGCGGCCGGACGAGCACACAGCCGAACGACGGCAGCGGTTCATGCGCCCTCCGCCGTCACCTTCACGCGTCATCCGTGTGACCGCGACCTGCCACGGGACCGGGGCCGTCTCACTTGCCCTCCGCAGGCTCCGGTGTCACAGCCGGTTCCGCGAAGAACTGCCAAATGCTGATCATGGCGATGATCTGGGCGACCAGATAGGCGACCTGCAGCGAGTAGTAGCGCATCTGATAGACCGACAGCAGCAGCCCGAGACGACTCTGCCAATAGCGCCGTTCGCCCCGAAATGTGTCGAGGTCGAGCGCGATTCCGGTGACCGTGAGGACAAACAGCATCGCCGAGACATACAGGGCGAGGTTGCTGACGCTTTCATGCGTGAACCAGGAGAGCAGGGCGTCGAGAGCGGCGGGCAGAGCGAACGCGAGCGTGACCGGGATCGCCTTGACCGCTCCGCGCCGCCCCGCGAGCACCCGCCACAACGCTCCCAGCACGAACCCGGCTCCCGCCCAAGTGATCATCCAATAAACAAATATGAGCACTATGTCCGGGAATCCGAACTGGAAGGAGAGGGTGGACTCCCAGGCTTCTCCCCGGACCGTCCACACCCACGTGGTGAGTGCTGCTGTTGGCAGCCCTGGTATCAGTGCCAGGCGGGCGGCCCTGCTGCCGTTGGCCCACCAGGTGTCGCGCGGCCCCAGCGCCAGGGCCGCATCCACCACGGACACCTTCGGCGGGAGCCGGTCGGAGGTGGTCAGCACGCCGCCTGCGGGCCAGTCGTGCAGATCGCTCAGGTTTGCTTCCTCGTCCTCTCGCACCGGGGGTTGGTCACCGAAGAGGCCCTGGTCGAGACGGCGCAGAGCGGCATGGGTCTCGCGATACGTGCGGGCCCTGGACAGCAGTTCGGTACGGGCGCCGACACTCAGGATCACAGCGAGAGAGTGATCGGACTTGGCGAAGGGCTGCGCCAGGACGGAGCGGCGGACGAAGAGGGTGACCGCCCCGTAGAGGGCCAGCATGTGCAGGGGTATCCACACGCTCACGGGAAGAGTGACGCCCAGGGGCCAGCCGCCGGCCATCCCCACTCCGACGGGAAAGAAAGTGAGAAACAGCAGCCGTTCAGCCCGGTCACCGGGTCTGTCCAGTGGCGACAGGGCAGAGGAGATGTGCCAGGTACGAAGCGCGGCCAATGCGGCCACCGCGCTCAGCATCCACAGGTTGCCGCACATCCAGTCCTGCCCGTTGGAAACGGACCACATCGCATCCCAGAGCAGGTTGATCCGGTGCTCCTTGCCATAATCGGCGTCCAGGGGGTCACTCAACCAGGTAGCGCGCTGCCAGCTGCGCTCATGCGTCAACGCGGCGCACACAGCGATGCCCACGGTCGCCGCCAGGACGGCCGGCAGGGCGATGCGCAGCCGCAGGACCCGGTCCGTGCCAGGGTTCCGGCGGCTCTCCGGAAGTAGTTGTCCGTCGGTGGCGAGCCGCCAGGCGGCGGCGACGAAGGCGAGCAGGGTCAACGCCATCACACAGCACGCGGAGGCTGTCTGTGCGGCGAGCGCCTTGTCCGAGGCGATGTAGACGTGGTCCATCGGGCCAGGGCGCAACGGACGTAGATCGAAACGCTCCGGCCATTTCATCTCCGCGAGCGGCAGCAGAGCCAGTAGGCCCGCCACCGTCCAGATCCGCTGCGGCGGTCTGGCGAGGACCAGCAGCAGAACGACCACCGTCAGGGCGAAGCCGTGCCCGTGGAAGATCCATTCGTCGAGCCACCGGCCGTCACTCCTGCGCTGCACGTACGGTTCGATCAGGTCGTCCGCGATTGTCACCGCGGCAACAGCTACGGCGCACCAGGCCCACGCGATCAGATTGAGCCGAGTACGCCGCTGCCGGTCGGTCGGTATACCGGAACGCGCTCCGTATCTCCGAGCCGCGACCAACAACAGGACAGAGACCACGATCGACCACAGCCAAGTGCCGAGCGCGCCCATCCCCAAGGTGATCAACCGACTGTTCTGCGCGGCCCAGGAACGCTGCCAGGAGGGCCGAAGCCAGACGGCCACCGCTGGCGCCGCCAGTTCTTCCGCCTTCTGACGACGCGAGGCACCCGTCTCTCCAGCGTTACCCTTCGCCGCCTCTGCTGCCGCCTTCTGCGCTGCCCTCTTCTCTGCTGTTCTCTTCTGCTGTCGGATTGCTTCGGGCCGCCACACAAGAGCTGTGGCTCCCTGTCCCGCATAGGGTTTCGGTTTCGCCGACTCGGCTCCCGGCTCCCCCGGGTCAACCGTGATCCGGTCCCACCGGGCACCTGCGAGAGCGGGCGGTGCCTGAAGTCGTACGAACCACCGCTCAGCGCCGGTTCGTACGCTCCACACCCCGACCGCGATGTCGGACCGGTACTGGTCGACCCATGAGTGCGCCCTGTCGACGACCTTGACGCGTCCGCCCTTCGACACCACCACGGGGCTGCCGACCCGCCACTCCGTCCAGTGCCGCTGCTGCTTCTTCTGCTCACTCCTGGTGAGGCAGGCCATAGCCCGGATGTACCGGCGGCTGTCCTCGCTGAGCAACAGGTCCTGCGCCAGCCTCCAGTCGTCCGGCACATCGACCGTCAGCCTCGTGACAACCTTGGTGTACGTCCGGTCGTCGTGCTGGAACTCCACCGATGTGCTGACCCGCGCCTTGGCGAGCCGCGCACTATCACAGGCATCGCCCCGCGTCGGCTCAGCCGCCCAAGCGCCCTCCGGCGCGACCAGCAGACACAGCAGGCCCACCAGCACCGACACTGCCCACCTGTACGCACGGGTCCTCAACAGACGCCCCCCGACTGAATCCGTGGCGTACATCATGACCCATGTCACTGACATCTGCCGAAGCCTCTTGACAACCAACGCCCGCAGGCACCAGGGCTGTTGTCGGCTGTGGAGCGGACCCGTAAGAACTGCAGGGGGCGTTGATCGCCTGATTCAGGGGCTTGACGGCCTCTCCGTCACGCGACTGAGGCGTCGCAGACCGGCCGCCACAGCCGGTTCGCAGATAATCCTGAGCCTCATGAGGTCTTGCCCCTCAACATGTCTTCCACCTCTGCCTGCGTAAGTGTTCCGCCGCCGGCCGACTTCGCTCGCAGCGCGGTCGCGAGGTCGGCGAAGTCGATCGCGACGGCCTGGGCGTCGACGTCCGTGGCGGCGTCGACGAGCGCCTGCGTCCACCAGTGGTCGAGAAACGCGTCGAAGGCGGACCCTTCGGAGAGGGTCGCCAGTTCGGCGTCGAGGTCCGGCAGCCGATCGGGGCGGACGGCAGTGCGGATCCCCTCAAGGTTGCGCGGAACCACATACCCGGTGAAGCCCACGGCCTCACGCGCCTCCTGAAGGATGTCGCTCCATGCCGCCATGTCCCTGCTCCTCTCCGAGCCCGCCTTCTCCGCTGCGGGGCAGCAGCGTATGACGCGCTAGCCACCGGAGACACACTCCTGTACGCGCGTCCGCCACTGGACGGAGAGCGGCTGGAGTGTCGCCTCGTACGCGGCGGCGGTACGGCAGCGGAGGCAGTGTGTCTCGTCGTCGCGGGGGCGGAAGACGTGCTCGTCGCCCGGTCCCGGGCAGGTCACCAGGCCCCGCTGGGCCGGAGCCGCGGTCCACTCGGGCGGCGGGGCGTGGGTGACGGCCTGGGCCTGGGCCCTCGCCGCCGGGAGTTTCTGCACCAGTCTGTGACGCAGGAAGCCGACCGCCGAGCGGACGCCGTCCGCCGGCAGGCCTGTCGTCAGGGCGCGGCGGAGGTCGGCCGCCGTGACGCCTCTGCGCAGCCACTCAGCTGCCGCGGCGGCCAGCAGCCGGGCCTCGCGGACGCCCAGGAGCAGCTCCCGGTTCACATGCCGCAGGGACAGCAACACGCCTTCCGCCTCGGCGAGATCGGGCGTGTGGTCTTCGGTGTGGTCTTCGGTGTGGTCTTCGGGTGGTGGGTGGGGAAGGTTCTTCTCTTCCAGTTCTTCTTCTGGGGGACAGTGACCGGCCGACCGTTCCCCCGGTCCGCCGACCGTCGGTGGGCGCTCACTCGGTGGCGCGGCCACGGCCGTCTCCCCCGCGCGGGCCCCGGCCGCCTCCTCACGCGTGAGGGTGACGTTGGCGAGGAGCTGTTCCGTGACCCAGCGGCCCCGCGCGCCCTGCTCACGCCACTCGTGCAAGTAGCCGCAGTCGGTGAGGAGTTGCTTGGCCCTCTGATACGCCCGGCCCTTCAACCCCAGCCTGCCCGCGTGTTCGCTGAGCGGCTTGGGGGCGGCGTCCTCCGGCAGTCCCTGTACGTAGAGCAGCAGGACCTTCGCGTCGCTGTTCAGTTGTGAGTGCCGTACGACGTCGTGTGACGCCTTCGTATAGCGCCGAACCGGCGCGATAGCATGCCGAAGCATCTCTGGTGGGACCTGTTCTTCCGCTGGCGGTGAAGGTCCTCGGGCGGTGTTGGTAGCACCACCGGGGACCGCTCCGTACACGAATGCGCACGGAGTGTGATGTCACGATCACGGTACATGACTGATCACGCGGCTCACGACCTCCGCCAGTAACCCCGCGTCCACGAACGGCACTTCACGCGTCGGCTCCGACCGCCAGTCCAACGGCCAGGTCAGCCCACCCAACGCGGGCACCCCCACGTAAGCCCAGCCCCGCGCGTCCCGGCCCAGCGCCCGCACGCCGGTGGGCCAGCGGTGGCCGGTGGCGCTTTGCGGGGGCAGCAGGAAGTACATGTACCGGCAGCCCGTGGCCCCCCGGACGATCGGGCCCGCCTGGAAGTCCGTGAACTGGATGAGTTCGTACGCCACTTGTTCCGCGAGTACGCCCGCGATGCGTACGGCGTCGAAGTGGATACCGGCGTGGCGGAGGCCGTGGCCGGAGGCCGGGATCCAGGGGTGCACCCTGCCGGGTGCGGTTTCCGAGTTCATGGAGCACATGCTTACGGCCGCTCACATACTGTGACCAGGGTTACGCAGGGTCCGTGCACGCCTGTGCACAGGGGGAGGTCGTTGTGCACTCCGGTGAACAAGGTTCCAGCAACCTGGAGATGTTCGGCTCGTTGCTGCGGTTCTTCCGTGAACGGGCCGGGATGACGCAGGAGGGGTTGGGTGGGTACGCCGGTTACTCCAAGTCGCAAGTCGCCATGGTGGAGCGGGGCGAGCGTGCCCCCAAGGGGAAGCTCGTCGAGATCGCGGACGAGGCGCTGAGTGCACAAGGTGCACTTCTTGCGGCCGCAAGGAAGCTGAAGACCAGCCCACTTCCGGCCTGGACCGCGACTTACGCGGAGATCGAAGCCGAAGCCACGGCCTTGCACACGTACGCGAATCACGTGGTACCCGGTCTGCTGCAGACGGAGGCGTACGCCCAGGTGGCGATCGGCTGCAACTACCCACCGCTGGAGGACGAGGAGATCGAGGAGCAGGTCGCGGCACGGTTGGTCCGCCAACGGCTCTTCCAACGGAAGCCCACCCCTGCCCTCAGCTTCGTTCTGGAGCAGATCTCATTGACGCGCCCGATCGGGGGTCGCCACGTCCTCGAAGAGCAACTGCGCCACATCTTGGAGGTCGGGCGCAGACGCAACGTCGAGATTCAAGTCATGCCGTCGGATCGCGAGACGCACTCCGGGCTGAACGGACCGATGATCCTGCTGGAAACCGCGGATAGACGCCAACTTGCCTATGTCGAAGGTCAGAACGGCGGCTACTTCGTGCGCGAACAACCCTCCCTTGGCGACTTGTTCGGCCGGTATGGCACTCTGCGAGCTCAGGCCCTCACTCCAGAAGAGTCCGCCAAGTTGATCGAACAGGTGGCACACGAGCTATGAGTACCGACCTGCGGTGGTTCAAGAGCAGCTACAGCGGCAACCAAGGCGAATGCCTGGAGATAGCCATAACCGCAGCCACCCCCCTCCCCACCATCCACATCCGCGACTCCAAAACCCCCGCCGCCCCCACCCTCACGGTCGCCCCGGCGACCTGGTCCGCCTTCCTCCCGCATGCCGCCGCGTACGGAAGTGATCACTTCAATCCACAGTGATCGAGTGCGGTACGAACCCGGTCGAGCCCTTCCGCTCTCCAGTGGTCCCGGTCGGGCATCTGGTCGTCCCGGCGCCAGCGCCAGGCCGAGAACATCGCCCAGTTCAGGGCGCGGCACCGATGAACCAGATCCTGGTCGGCCCCCGCATAAAGCCTCCCCACTTCCTCGGGCGCATGGGCGAGGTCGAACTCGACCGGTCCCCGGCAGCACGTGCCGAGGTCCACGAAAAGCGGCCCCCTCCTCGTGTTCAGGAGGTTTCCCGGATGCGGCTCGCCGTGCAGCAACTGGTCGCGGGCTGCGACTCCGACTCCGCCGACGCCGATCGCGGCGCTCAGTTCACCGAGTGTGGTGCTGAGGAGTTCCCGGTGGGCGTCGGACAGCTCGGGGGACCGGCTCCGGTCGTCCACCTCTTTCAGCGCCACGGTGACTCGATCGGTGAAATGCGGTGCGGCGGCCAGATCGACCCGGCGCAGGGCGGCATGGTGCCGCGTGAACGCGTCCGCGTAGTCGGCTGGTGCGATCTCCGATCCCACAGGTTCGTAGTAGGTCCAGAGCGAGATGGCGAAGTCGTCGCGCACCTGGACCCGAGGTTCGACCCGGGGGTCGAGCTCGGCCACCGGCGCGTCGACGGCGACGAGACGGTGTGCGACCTGCACCTCGAACTCGGAATCGGCCAGATGCCCGAGGGGCGCGACCCGGGCCAGCACGTCACAGGGAAGCAGGCGCAGGGCCACGCGGTCCGAGTTGTGGACGACGATCACCTCGTCGACCCGCAGACCCAGCCCCGAAGCGGTCGCCCGCCCTGCCGTGATGGCGCGACGGAGTTCTATCGGCTCCACACCGTTCCTCCCTGGTTGTCGCGCACACGCCGCACGCCGCACCCTGCGGATGCCTGGGCCATAGCCATACCCCAGACCACCAACCCCATCCTTACGCCGACCCGGCCACCTGGTCAGCCTTACGCCCTACGCCCTCCTCCCTCATGCCTCGTGCCTCATGCCGCCACGTACAAAGGTGTTGTACGTTGGTCGCATGGCCGCAAAGCGCAGCATGATCACCTTTGCCACGGACCCGGAGACCAAAGAACGCATCCGCTCCTACGCGGAAGCGTCAGGAGTCGACGTCAGTACGTACGTCATGGCCGCAGTGGGCGCCGCGATGGCACACGACGACCAGGTCGCCCGGACCTTCGCGCCCCTCGACGACCTGATCGCGGAGACAGAGGCGCAGGAGTCCGCGACCGGTCAGCCGTCGTCGGAAGAGCTCGGGCAGGACTCGGTACCGGATGCCGAGCGCGAGGAGATCTCCGCCTCTTTGGACGCCTTCTTCGGTTCGAGCACCGGGCACAGGGGCGTCGCATGACAGCTGTGGTCTACGACGCCGGGATGCTGATCCATCTGGAGCAGGGACGGAAGAAGGCCGTGAGCCTGCACCAGGAGATCCTTCGGCGCGGAGGGCACCGGCCCATCGTCCCGTTGCCCGTGCTCGGGCAGGTCTGGCGGCCCGGAGCGGGGAACTACACCTGCCTCAAGCCTGTGCTCGCAGGCTGCACGGTGTATGCCGCCCGGGACTCACGGGCCCCGCTGTTCACCGCCAAAGGGTGGGACGACCCGCTCCACGCCTGCCGGCCGTGCGTGGCCGGGCACACGGAGGCCGACGGCAAGCGCGTGGGCGCGCTCGGTGCCCGGGCAAAGCTTCCCGCGAAGAAGGACTTCGACGTCGTGGACGCATTGGTGCTCGTGATCGCGGCCCATCACGGCAGAGCGTTGATCGTCACCACCGACCTCGACGATCTGCTGGCCTACCGGGAGGCTCTCGGCGAGCACCACATCGGTATCTGCCATCCGGACTCCCCCCAGCGGATTCTCTGACGTCGCGGAGCTGCGAGAGGCCTCCCGGCGTAACGAAGACCCTCGGCACAACCACCAAGGTCGTCACAGTGAACGCCGAACTCGAAGAAGCGATCAAGCGCCGCAAGCGTGCCTCCTTCCTGCGTTGGCTGGCCGGAGGTGGGCTGCCTGATCTCACGGGCCCCGTGGACCATCCGGACCGTCGACTCGTCAGACCCGATGCCACGCCAGATCCGACATCACGGCCATCGGCAAGGACGGATTCGCCGCCGCCGCTTCCGCCACCTGCCAGTTCGTGTCCGTGAGCAGGTCCACGATGGCCGGTGGCGGGAGGGCCGGGTGAGCGGCGGCTGTCGGTCTTGCCTGTGCGTCCGTCAGGCAGGCGAGCAGTGCCGAGGCCGGCGCCGCGTGATGCCTGGCGATCTCGCGGAACGCCTTCTGCACCACTGGATCGTGCCTGGTCAGGTCCTCCAGCAGGGCCGGGGTCGCGTCCGGGTTGGTCGCCACCTTGGCCAGGACACGTACACCGTGGCGTTCGACCATGGCGCGCAACTGCGCCTCGGTGAGGCCGGGGTGCGGGGCGAGCGCCTTGACGACCCTCGCGTCGGGGTCGTCGGCCAGCCGGTCGCGTATCCCGGGCGGCAGATCCCGTCGGTGGGCCACGAGCATGCGTGCCGCCGGGTCCGGTGACAGCGCGAGGTCTTCGATCTCGGCCGGTGAGGCGGCGGCGATGCGGGGCAGCAGAGTGGCGGCGACCTTGGCGGTTCCGGCCAGGCGAGTGAGTACGTCGAGGGGTGCACGCGGGTGGTGTGCGAGCGCGCGGCGCACGGCGGGGTCCCGGTCGTCCGCCATCGCCCGGATCAGGGCCTCGTCGAGCGCGGGATTCTCGGCGAGGTCCGCGCGAATACCGGGAGTGGGGTCCGAGGCCAGGCGTGCGCACGCCTGCCGGGGCAGGTCCTCGCGGGTGGCGAGCGCCCAGCGCAGCGGCATCGACGGGTGGTCCACGAAGCCGACGACGGCTTCGACCGGGGTGGCGGGGTTGCGGAGCGCCGCCTCCTGTGTGCGGTGGACGGTGGACTCGTGGGAGCCGTCGCAGGAAGCCCCCGACAACAGATCGCAGTCGGGGCGCGAGCACTGCGGATCGTGGACGAACGGGATGTCCTCGCGGTCGCAGACCAGACACTGCCGCGCGGTCGGCGGTCCCTCTCCCGTCAGCAGTGCCGCAAGCGCGGCGGGAGGTGTCGCCTCGTTGGCCGCGACCGCCCGGCGCACCTCGGCGTGCGGATGCGCCGCGAGCCGCGCGGTGACGTCCGGGTCCGCCGTCCACAGGGCCAGCTCGGCGACCACCCGTACGTCCGGGTCCGCCGCGAGTGTGTCCACCACGTCGAACGGGAGGCCGGGGCAAGCCGCCAGTTTCTCCCGGCGCTCATGGGCCGGGTCCGCCGCGAGGAGACGCGCCCACTCGGGATGGCTGACGCCGACGCCCCGGTCGAGCAGGGCGAGAGCGGCATCCGGCCGGACGGCGGGATCCACGTCGGCCGCGGTCAACCGGCCCTCGTACGCGAGCCGCACCGCGCTCTCCTCGACCCGCTCGGCCAGCGCGAGCACCTGTGCGCGGCTGAGGTCCGGGCGGCAGGCGAGGTCGTCGGCGAGGTCGTCGTCCGCGAGGGATATCAGCCGGTCGACCAGTTCGGACGGCAGGGCCGGATTGGCGGCGAGCCCGCACAGGATGTGATGCACAGAGGCATCCTGCCTGACGGGCGCTTCCCGGCCCCCGGTTGTCGGACCCCGTTGTCAGACTCCGCTCTCGGACCCCGTTCTCGGACTCCGCTCTCGGACCCCGTTCTCGGACTCCGCTCTCGGACCCCGTTGTCAGACCCGCCGCCTACGCTTCGGATCACCGCCAACGCGGCCTCTGGCGCCGCCTGTTGAAAAGAGAGCTGATCCGTGCGAGTGCTGCCGAAGACCGACGCCGACTACCCGCCCCTGCTGCTCGTCCGCACCGACTACCGCGACGACGACGCCTGGCAGCGGGTGCTGGCCGCCCTCGACGCGCCCTGGATCTTCGACGAGGGCGACGAGGACGACGGCCGCCTCAAGGAGGACATCCTCTGTGTGGACGACCCGGCGTGGGCGGACGCGACCCCCTCCGACGTCCTCGCCGCTCTCACCGCGCCCGAGGACGGGGAG
Organism: Streptomyces sp. NPDC087844; assembly: GCF_044742785.1. Taxonomy (NCBI): domain Bacteria; kingdom Bacillati; phylum Actinomycetota; class Actinomycetes; order Kitasatosporales; family Streptomycetaceae; genus Streptomyces; species Streptomyces sp. NPDC087844. The sequence goes on from NZ_JBIUVD010000006.1 coordinate 317,976, forward strand.
GCTCCCGCCGAGTGCGGGTGGCCGGTGGTCTTCCTCGCCGACCACGCCGGCATGGAGGGCCCGGAACCGACACTCCTCGCGGTGAGCCCTGACCCGGAGGAGCGCACCGCGCCGTATCGCATACCGGCCCTGGAGACCCCGCACGCGATGCACTGCAACCTGGCCATCGCGAACATGGACTTCCACGAGTTCGGCGGCTAGCCCGCCCCTCCCGGCGGTCGCCGCGGAGCGAGGTGTTGCCTAGAGCGCACTCGTCAAGGTCAGCCGGCTCGTCCTCGGCACCATGAACTTCGGTCCGCAGACGGACGAGGCCGACAGTCGCATGTGGCACCACGGAGAGCGCCGACCGCCACCCCCAACTCGCCCTGCACGCAGAGCAGGAGGCAGCGGTCCACATGCAGATTTATTACTTCACCATGCGAAAGCTTCGGGGGACGGTCCCGGCCCCGGGAAGATCTCGTCGAGAGCCGCAAGGAGCTCCGCGCCCAGGTCCAGGTCGAGGGCGCGCAGCGCTGAGTCAAGCTGCTCCCGCGTGCGTGGGCCGACGATCGGTCCTGTCACGCCGGGACGGGTGAGCAGCCAGGCCAGGGCGGCCTCGCCTGGTTCGATGCCGTGCTTGTCGAGCAGGTTCTCGTACGCCTGGATCTGCTCGCGCGTGCGGGCGTCCTTGAGGGCGTCGGCGGCCCGTCCGCTCGCCCGGCGCCCCTCCGTGGCCTCCTTCTTGAGGACTCCGCCGAGCAGCCCGCCGTGCAGCGGCGACCACGGGATGACCCCGAGGCCGTAGTCCTGCGCGGCAGGAATGACCTCCATCTCGGCGCGGCGCTCGGCGAGGTTGTAGAGGCACTGCTCGCTGGCGAGCCCGACCCGGCCGTGTGTCTTCGCGTTCTCGTTGGCCTGGGCGATCTTGTAGCCGGGGAAGTTCGAGGAACCGGCGTAAAGGATCTTCCCTTGTTGGACCAGGACGTCGATCGCCTGCCAGATCTCCTCGAGCGGCGTCGAACGGTCGATGTGATGGAACTGGTAGACGTCGATGTAGTCGGTCTGGAGCCGCTTGAGGGAAGCGTCCACGGCACGGCGGATGTTCACGGCGCTGAGCCGGTCATGGTTGGGCCAGGCCGGTCCGTCGGCGCCCATGTTCCCGTAGACCTTGGTGGCCAGGACCGTCTTGTCACGACGCCCGCCGCCCTTGGCGAACCAGGTACCGACGATCTCCTCAGTGCGCCCCTTGTTCTCACCCCACCCGTACACATTTGCAGTGTCAACGAAATTCAGCCCCGCATCGAGCGCCGCATCCATGATGGTGTGGCTGGTGGCTTCATCCGTCTGCGGCCCGAAGTTCATCGTGCCGAGCACGATGCGACTGACCTTGAGTCCGGTACGTCCCAGATGCGTGTATTCCATGGCCGCCAAGCGAACCCCTTCGAGTCCACTCCACGCAAGACGTCCGGCGGGCGGCGGGTACGCCTGCCTCAGGCGCCCTCGCCGATGCGCCGGTACAGCGTGGCGCGTGAGACGCCCAGGGCCCTGGCGATGGCGTTGACGCTCTCGCCCTTGGCCCGTCTGGCGCGGGCGACCGTGAGCATGTCGTCGTTCATGACAGCGGGCCGTCCACCGGTACGCCCCTGCCCCCTGGCCGCGTCCAGCCCGGCGCGGGTGCGCTCCTTGATGAGGCTGCGCTCGAACTCTGCCATCGCTCCGACGACCTGGAGCATGAGGCGGCCGTCGGCCGTGCCGGGGTCGATGTTGGCCAGTGCACCCGTGAGCACCTTGAAGCCGATGTCCCGCTCTCGAAGGGTGTCGACCATGGACACGAGGTCGATGAGCGACCGAGCGAAGCGGTCCAGCTTCCACACGCACACACTGTCGCCGGCACGGGCGTAGTCGAGTGCTGCGTGCAGCTCTGGCCGATCGGTGTTCTTGCCGCTCGCCTTGTCCTCGAAGATGCGGGCGCAGCCTGCGTCGGCGAGCGCGTCACGCTGGAGCTGCGCCTCTTGGTCGCCGGTGGAGACGCGGGCGTACCCGATGAGCTGGCCAGTGTTCATGTTCGCCGTCACAGCCGAGACAATCTCAGAACTCGTCTCAATACGTCAAGCCTGAGGCGGGGGTTTCGAGACGGGTTTTGAACAGCGCTGGGCTCCCTTCTGGGATGCCTGATACCTCGTCTCGCAAACCTTGGTTTCTGAGACGCCCGTTTCTGAATCACGCGCTGCGCCCTGCCGGTCGCGGTGGCAACCGACGTACACCGTCTGCCTGTGCGTCGCTGTGATCTCGCGGGCCCGCTGGTAGCAAAGCCTGCCAGCCGCTCGCGCGGACGCAGCACGAGCCAGCCTTGGCGATGAGGGAAGGGGGTATGTCCCCCGGAGGGGTCTTTGCCCGACCGCCGAGTCTTACCGGCCGAGATCGCGCCACGGTTTCAGGGTTGATCAAGCTCTCACGGCATTGCGCAGGAACATCCTCACCATGGCTTCCATGTGCACTGCTGCGCCCTCGGCTTCGGGCCAGATCTCTTCTGTAAGCACATCTCGTGGCGTCCGGAGAATTTCGACGCTCCATCTGGCCGACAGCCGCAAGACCTCATTCACGGCTTCGAGGAACTCCTCATACACAAAATTGACCCCACTCTCCTCCTCCCATGACGACACTGCGGCGCGAAATCGGAGGCGCTGATCCGCGAGCCGGTCGGCGTGCATCCGTGCGTCGTGCCGCAGTTGTTGAAGCTCATGCGCAGCACCGGGGGGATCAGCCTCTCTCGCTGCGTAGTTCCAGACCTTTTTGACAGTCTCGGAGAGGCGCACCATGTTCACATACATCTCGCTGGCGGCGCGTCGACGCGGAGAGTCCGTCTGGTGCTCGACAGTGATCGAGTACTTGTCGCCGAATACCGTCTCTTCCATCGTCTGGCGATCGGCGTTGAACTGAACTCCTACGTGCTGACCCTGCTGGTCGAAGCTGCTTTCATCCACCGAGCGCCCCAAGCATTGCGGCGATCTGACTCCCGATTCCCGTGGCCAGGCTGCCCATCTCAAGCACTCGCCGCAGCCGCCCTCCCGTCTCAGCGGTGTCGCCAGACACTGCTGCATCGCGCGCGGCTACCAGCTCCGCCTGCACTTCGGGAGGCAAGGGTGGCTCCGTCTGGTGAGCCTGCGCCAGAACGTTTTCCACCCCAGCAGCAATGTCGGCCATCGAGGCCGACGATCCAACGATCATGTTCTCAGCGTTGTGCTGAACGCCGACAGTCTGGTTGTGCTGGTTGAAGGTTGCCACGCGGTCACGGTACGGCGCACGCGGCACTCTGAACAACGCGTTCACAGTCTCAACTTTCGTACTCTGCTGCCTCGTTCGAGTAGGAGTGGCGGCGGCGGACCAAGGGGCCATGCCCCGAGGGGCGCTGTCGCGCCCTACAGCCGTTTTACTGTCGAGCCGCACAAGCTCTGTCGGCCCCGAAAGGGGCCGCACATCTGTCAGCCGTCTTCCGATGTGGCGGCCTTCCGGCCGCCCCTGCTGCTTACCTCTTCGTCGTTGCACGGCTTCTGGCTTCGCTGTTCGCCAGAGGTCTGCGTGCTGGTCGGCCGCAGGCCGCCAGAGGTCAGACGGCTGACGTACTTACGTAAGTGAAGTGAGGAGCGAGGCTTGCCGAGCGGAGCGAGGTAGCTGGTGGTGGTGACCGCTTCCTGTAAAGGGGGAGCCATCACCACCACCAGCGCTCAGGCCGTGGCGGCAGGCTTTCGGACCCAGCGTCCGCCGACACGCTCCAGCCGGTCCCTGAGCTTCGGCCGTACGGTCTCGGGCTTCCTGTCGACAATGGGCGCGTAGCGCCTCGACAGCGCGAGCGCCGACTCCTCTTCCGGCTGTTCCTCGATGATCCGCGCGACGAGGTCTTCGCCCCAGGTCTTCGCCTTGGGCAGGCTGACGACCTTGAGTCCCGGCTGCACTCGCTCCCAGACGGGGATTTCCGAGCCGTTACTCGCCGTCCTCATGGTGACTGCGATGTCGAGATCGCTCTTGGCCCAGTTGATCGCGGTCTGGATGCTGCGCCCCTTCTTGGACTTCCGCAGGACGATGACGCCGCGGACGCCTCCGGCCATCGCCCGCCCGCCAATGGGAGCGGAGGCCGTGGTGAGCCCCTCGCCGTTACCCTTCGGCGTGTGCGTCACCGCGAGCACGGGGATGCCGGACTTGCTGATCGGCTTGAGCTTGTCGATGGTGTTCCGGGCCGTGACGGAGGAGGCGACGTCCTCACCGTCACCGAGGGCGCCCAGCACGTTGTCGAGGACGAAGAGGTCGGCGCCCAGCGTCAGGAGGTCGTCGCGGACGCCCTGCCAGTAGCCGGGCTGGCTGGTGTCTTCCACGGGGAAGACGGTGACGGAGTCCCTCGGGACTGCGCCGTGCAGCCGCTCGCGGAGTTCCCCCTCGGCGCCGTCGTCGGTGAGGCCGAAGACGATGTTGCGGCAGAGGCGCAGCACGGGGAGACCGAGGAATTCGTCGGCTCCGTTCAGGAGGGCGGCGGACATCCCAGCGGCGAAGTTCGTCTTCCCGGCCTTGGGCTCGCCGGCGAGCATGGTGATGTTGCTGGTGAGCAGGTCGCCAATGAGGAACGCCTGCTCGTACGGGACGTGCTCGATCTCGTGGAGCTTGCGCCCCTTGGTGGTGATGGCTCCCACGGTTTGTCGGGCCCCTTCCTGTGAGGCGCACGAATGCGCCGGTAACCCCCGCCGGACGGCGGGACATGTGCCTCCCTTTCTTCGCGGGGGGACCGGCGCCGGACGGCGCGGTCTCTCATCACAGGTGGCGCCCAGGGCGTGATGCCCGGACTCGGTCTCGTGCGGTCGGGAGCGACGGCGACGACCTGCCGGGCATCCTACAAAGGCCGAGAGGACCCTGCGTTCGGGGGCCCCCTCGGTTCCTCTCGCCCTTCGGCTTCGTCACTCTTCGCTGCGAATCGCTGCCATGTTGCGTACTCGCTGCTTGAAGTCCATCGGGATCAGAACCTGAACCCGTCCGACAGAGTGCTGCCACATGCCGTCATGGCCGTCCACGGACATGGCCTGCGCGGCCGTCATCCCCCGGATCGGCTCTGCGTGGATGACAGCCTTGGCCCCTGCGGCACGGAGCTCCTTGCCCTTCTCGTGCTGGGTCGACAGCTTGCTCCACCGCTCCCGGTAGGTCTCTCCCGTGGGGATCTCCTCCCAGGTGTCCGGTCGTGTGGGCTGGGCGATGAGTTGCTCGCGTCGCGCGTCCAGCCGCTTGTACGTCTCGCGGTACTCCTGCTTGCCCAGCTCACTGGAGTAGAGGCCCGCCTCGCGGTCTTCCCGCAGGTCCGCCAGGGCACGGTTCACTTCCTCGATGTCGCGCGTGTAGTCCACCCCCGGACGGAAGACCTTCCGGACGATCTCGACGTCCCCTGCGGCGAGGAGGAACGCCTTCTCCACGGCGTCCTCCAGCGTGTGAGCCGCAATGCCCTTGCTTCCGGTCGGGCACGGCTTGTGGGTGGTCCGCGAGGCGCAGCGGTAGTAGGGCCAGTTACGGCCGGGGCCGAGATACGCGGGTTCCCCACAGGTGCAGAACGCAACCCGGAGCAGGGGTGAGCCGCCCTTGCGGTTTCCGTTGCGCTGACTGGTGTTCTCGTCCAGCTTCTTGTTGGCCAACTCCCACTCCTCCTGCGTGATCAAGGGCTCCGCGCGCTGAAGAGGCTGGCCATCGGCGTCCCGGACGACTCGGGTCCGCTTCACCTTCTTCCCGTCAACCATCACTTCCTCAGTCACTTCCATCTGCCCCAGGACACAGCGGGAGCGCACGACCTTGGACGTGTTCGCGGCGGTCCAGCGGCTCCCCTTCGGGGTCTTGCCGCTCCGGATCATCTGGGCGTCCAGGGACGTCGGGGTCTTGGACGTGTCCTCGTTGAGCCACTGCGCGATGCTGTTCGCCGACTCACCTTCGATGAGACGGCGAACGATCTCGCGAAGCGTCCCGGCCGTGTCCGTTCCGTAGTCGTCCGGCACCAGCTTCCACCCCTCGCCGGTCTCCTGCTTCTCCTCGCGGTACCCATACGGAGTGCGGCCACCGCGCCAGCGTCCCTCCTTGACCAGGTGGTTGTAGGACGACTTGGCCCGCGCCTTGATGGCTTCGAGCTCCCCCTCCGCGAAGGACGCGATCAGGCTCAGGAGGAGCTTCCCCATCTGCGTGCTCAGGTTGATCCCGTCCTCGACGGTGGCTACCTCCTTGCCGTTCTTCTCGCACCACTCCAGGAGGGTGTGCACGTGCAGCACGCGCCGCGAGAGGCGGTCGATCTTCAGCGCGCAGAGGATGTCGTACTCATCGGCGCGCGACTCCTCCATCGCGATCCTGTGCTCGATCGCGCTGACCTCCTTTCCGATGGTCGAAGGCAGCCACTTGCCGAACTCCGGGCGCTTCCACGGCTCTACCCCGCCAGACACGTCGATGTCCTCGACCCATCCCACGACGACGTGCCCCTCCTGGTCGGCCCATCGCTGGATGGACCGACGCTGACGCTCCGGCGATGTGGTCTCGTCCGACACCCTCGACAGACGGACCACACCCAGAACTCTCGCCATGCTCGTTCTCCCTCCCCCCTGCAGCACGCATCGTGCACAAGGGGTAACAGTATGTAGTTCGGATCGTGGCGTCAAAATTGATCTTTGGACACCGCCAACTTGTACGGCTGGGGCGCGAACAAGGGCCGTACCGAGGAGATCGTCGGGAGCTGGTTCGCCAAGGGCGGGGAGCGGCGCGACAAGGTCGTGCTCGCCACCAAGGTGTACGGCAACATGGCCGCCGACGGCGACGCCTGGCCCAACCACGACAAGCTTTCCGCCCTCAACATCCGGCGGGCGGTGGACGCCAGCCTGAAGCGGCTGAGAACCGACTACATAGACGTCTACCAGTTCCACCACATCGACCGCAGCACCCCGTTCGAGGAGATCTGGCAGGCCGTCGACGTCCTGGTCCAGCAGGGCAAGATCCTCTACGCCGGGTCGTCCAACTTCCCCGGCTACAAGATCGCCCAGGCCAACGAGATCGCGGCGAGGCGCGGCGGCACCATCGGCCTCGTAAGCGAGCAGTGCCTCTACAACCTCGCGGAGCGCCGCGCCGAGATGGAGGTCATCCCGGCCGCGCAGGAGTACGGGCTCGGCGTCATCCCGTGGTCGCCGCTGAACGGCGGTCTGCTGGGCGGGGTCCTCAAGAAGGAGACCGAGGGCGGGCGCCGGGCGAGCGGCCGGGCCGCCGACACCCTCGCCGACCCCGCCGGCCGCGCGCGGATCCAGTCGTACGAGGACCTGCTCGACAAGCACGGCATCGAGCCCGGCGAAGCGGCCCTGGCCTGGCTGCTGACCCGCCCCGGCGTCACGGGCCCGATCGTCGGCCCGCGCACCGCCGAACAGCTGGAGTCCGCGCTCCGAGCCGTCGACCTGGAGCTGAGTGACGAGGTCCTGACCGGCCTGGACGAAATCTTCCCGGGCACGGGCCCGTCCCCGGAGGCCTTCGCCTGGTAGCCGCCACCTAGCCGCCACATAGCCGCCACCTGGATGGGCTGCCCCGGCAGGGGCGCCCTGAGGTGGTGCCCCGAAGGGGCGCGGGGCTGTGACGTATGCGGCTCCGCCGCGTGGGCACGGCCGGCCACGACGCGTCCGCAGCCGCGCGCCACGGAACGGCACCGCGGCGAGGCGGCGGCCGTCACCCGCCGACGGCCGCCGCCAGAGCCACCACGACGAACATCAGCACAAGCACACCGGCCATGATCCGGTTCCGCGTCTTGGGGTCCACGCACCGAGCGTAACCGCCCTCCCTCAGACACCCCCGCCTCGGGGTCCGCCGAGGGGCAGAGGCAGGGGCGCAGCCCTGTCCTTGAGGGGCATCTTGAGGGGCGCGGGGAACTGCGCTCCCAGCCACCACCGGGTCGGCACCCACCTGCAAACCTGGGCCCGCCCGATCCGCCGACCGGCCCGGCGGGCTACGCCGCCGTGGCCAGCTCCCGCTCCCGCGGGACGAACCGGACCTGCGGGTGGCCGTGGTGCCAGCCCACCGACAGGCGCAGGCCGCCCACACGGGCCAGGACCAGACCGACGGTGGCCGCCGCCAGCGCCGAGACGACTCCGCCCATGGCGAAGCCCACCCGGGGCCCGTACGCGTCCGTGATCCAGCCGACCACGGGTGCGCCCAGCGGCGTACCGCCCATGAAGACCATCATGAACAGCGCCATGACACGGCCGCGCATGGCGGGGTCGGTACCCATCTGGACGGCCGTGTTGGCCGTGACGTTGACCGTCAGGCCGGCCATCCCGATGGGGACCATGAGGGCGGCGAAGAGCCAGTACGACGGGGCCAGCGAGGCCACGATCTCCAGGACTCCGAAGGCGACGGCGGCGGCGATCAGCACGCGCAGCCGGGTCGTGCCGCGCCGGGCGGCGAGCAGCGCGCCCGCGACCGATCCCACGGCCATGAGCGTGTTGAAGAGGCTGTACGCGCCCGCGCCGCCGTGGAAGACGTCGTCCGCGTAGGCCGACAGCCAGACGGGGAAGTTGAAGCCGAAGGTGCCGATGAACCCGACGAGGACGATCGGCCAGATCAGTTCGGGACGGCCGGCGACATAGCGCAGGCCCTCGCGGAGCTGGCCCTTGCCGCGCGGGGTGCGCTCGACCTGGTTCAGCTCGCTGGAGCGCATCAGGAGCAGACCCGCGACGGGCGCGACGAACGACAGTCCGTTGAGCAGGAACGCCCAGCCCGTGCCCACACCGGTGATGAGCAGGCCCGCGACGGCGGGGCCGACCAGACGGGCGGACTGGAAGTTGGCGGAGTTGAGGCTCACCGCGTTCTGCAGCTGGCCGGGGCCGACCATCTCGGCGACGAAGGACTGCCGTGCCGGGTTGTCGATCACCGTGGCGAGGCCGACGGCGAAGGCGGCGACGTAGACGTGCCAGACCTGGACGTGTCCGGTGAGGGTCAGGAAGGCCAGTGCGATGCCGGTGAGGCCCATCGCGGTCTGCGTGGCGAGCAGCGTCGGGCGCTTCGGCAGGCGGTCGACGAGGACTCCGCCGTAGAGGCCGAAGAGCAGCATCGGCAGGAACTGCAGGGCCGTGGTGAAACCGACGGCGGCGGACGAGCCGGTGAGGCTCAGTACCAGCCAGTCCTGGGCGATCCGCTGCATCCAGGTGCCGGTGTTCGAGACGACCTGGCCGGTGAAGAACAGACGGTAGTTCCTGATCTTCAGCGAGCTGAACATCGAGGAGCGGGTCTTGGGGGCGTGCGGGGTGTCGTGGGCGGCAGGTGCGGGGGCGGAGTCTGCTCCGGGTCCCGTACTCAACGGCGTTCGCCTCCTTGCGTGGTGCGTGCGGTGCTGGTGGTTCTGGTGGTGCGGTGGTGCGGGTGATTCGGTGGTGCGGGTGGTTCTAGTGGTGCGGGCCCCATGACTGTCGGCTGTTGTCAGCAGTTGTAGGGACCGGCAACCGCTGACAACAGGTGCCCGCACATGCCTACAGGTGCGCGAGTTTTTCCAGTACTGGGGCGGCTTCGCGGAGCTTGGCCCACTCGTCCTCGTCCAGGCTGTCGACGAGGGAGGCCAGCCACGCGTTCCGCTTCTTGCGGCTCTCCGCGAGCATGGCCTCCGCGCGCTCGGTCTGCGTGACGACCTTCTGGCGGCGGTCGTCCGGGTGCGCTTCGAGACGGACCAGACCCTTCGCCTCCAGCAGCGCCACAATGCGGGTCATCGAGGGCGGCTGCACGTGCTCCTTGCGGGCGAGTTCGCCCGGCGTGGCCGTGCCGCAGCGGGCGAGGGTGCCCAGGACCGACATCTCGGTCGGGCTCAGCGACTCGTCGACCCGCTGGTGCTTGAGTCGGCGCGACAGACGCATCACGGCGGAGCGCAGGGAGTTCACGGCGGCAACGTCGTCGCCATGGGTGAGGTCAGGCATGTTCTTTAGAGTAACTCATTACCCTGCCTAAAGACCACCGCGACGCCCCACGAACGGCCGTGAGTCCGGCCACGCACCCCCGCGCCAACCCTTACTTCACCCATACGAGTGAGGCAGGCGCGGAAAGTGACACAGAACACGCCCCGGCCGCGACCCTCGTACCCATGGGGACCACTGTGCTCAGCCTTCGGATAGACGAGGAGCTGCTCGACCGGCTCCGGCAGCACGCGGCGAAAAGAGGAATGAGCGTCCAGGACTATGTCGTCCGGACGCTCATTCGCGATGACTTCGACGAGCGGTTCTCGACCGCGGTCGAGGAGACGGAGAAGTTCTACGGGGTTCCGTGAGCCCCGGGCCCGTAAGCTCCGGGCTTGTGAGCTCCGGGCTTGTGAGCTCCGGGCCCGTGAGCCGCGGGCCCATCGGCCCGGTCAGGTCAGGCCCGGTCGGGTTAGGCCCGGTTAGGTCACGCCCGGTCAGGTCAGGCCCAGCGCCGGCATCAGGTAGTAGAAGGCGAAGACCGCCGACACCACGTACATGGCGACCGGCACGTCGCGTCCGCGCCCGGTCGCCAGCCGCAGCACGACGAACGTGATGAAGCCCATGCCGATGCCGTTCGTGATCGAGTACGTGAACGGCATCATCAGCATCGTCACGAACGCAGGGATCGCGATCGTGTGGTCGGCCCAGTCGATCTGCCGGATGGAGCCGGACAGGATCAGGAAGCCGACCGCGAGCAGCGCCGGGGTGGCGGCCTGCGACGGGACCATCGTGGCGATCGGGGTCAGGAAGAGGGCGACGGCGAAGAGCGCGCCGGTGACCACGTTCGCGAAGCCGGTGCGCGCGCCCTCGCCGACGCCCGCCGTGGACTCCACGAAGCAGGTGGTCGCGGACGAGGAGGTCGCGCCGCCCGCGGCGACCGCGATGCCGTCGACGAAGAGCACCTTGCTGATGCCCGGCATGTTGCCGTCCTTGTCGGTCAGCTTCGCCTCGTCGCCGATGCCCATGATCGTGCCCATCGCGTCGAAGAAGCACGACAGCAGGACCGTGAAGACGAACAGCACGCCGGTCAGTACGCCGACCTTGCCGAAGCCGCCGAAGAGGCTGACCTGGCCGACGAGGCCGAAGTCGGGGCTCGCGACCGGGTTGCCGGGCCACTTCGGGGTGGTCAGGCCCCAGGAGGGCACTTTCGCGACCGCGTTGATCACCACGGCGACGACCGTCATCGCGACGATCGAGATGAGGATGGCGCCCGGCACCTTGCGCACGATCAGCGCGAGCGTGAGGAGCGTGCCGAGGACGAAGACCAGGACGGGCCAGCCGTTCAGGTGCCCGGTCGCGCCGAGCTGCAGCGGCACGGTCGTCTGGGCCACGTCCGGGATACGGGAGACGAAGCCCGCGTCGACCAGGCCGATCAGCATGATGAAGAGGCCGATGCCGATCGCGATGCCCTTGCGCAGGCCGAGCGGTACGGCGTTCATGACACGTTCGCGCAGACCGGTGGCGACGAGCAGCATGACCACGAGGCCCGCGAGCACCACCATGCCCATCGCGTCCGGCCAGGACATCCGGGGTGCCAGCTGCAGCGCGACGACGGTGTTCACGCCGAGGCCGGCCGCGAGGGCGATCGGTACGTTGCCGATGACGCCCATCAGGAGCGTGGTGAAGGCGGCGGTCAGCGCGGTCGCGGTGACCAGCTGGCCGTTGTCGAGCTGGTGCCCGTACATGTCCTTCGCGCTGCCCAGGATGATCGGGTTCAGCACGATGATGTAGGCCATCGCGAAGAAGGTGGCGAGACCGCCGCGGATCTCGCGCGGCAGGGTGCTGCCGCGCTCGGAGATCTTGAAGTAGCGGTCGAGGGCGCTGCGGGCGGACGCGGGGTCCGGCTCGTCGGGCGCGGAAGCCTTGGCGGGGGCCGAGGTGGGCATGGGGGGACCTTTTGGAGTTTCGTACGAGCGAAATTGGCCAGAGTCAGGCAGATTCAGTATGAACATATGACGGCTTTGGCGCTATCTCCGCGCGTAGACCGCTGTGGCGTCTGCACTCCTTTGCCCTCCTCGTAAGCTGTTCCCATGGCGAAGTGGACACCGACACACGAGGCACCGGAACCGCTGGAGGGTCCCGTGGTGGCCACCGTTACGGGTGGTGCGATCCTCTGGTTCGTCCTCTTCCTGGTTCAGCTGCCGTTCTACGGCTGGCTCGACGACCACGGGCACCTGTGGTGGCTTTGGACGTGCCTGGCGGGGGCGGGGCTGGGTTTGATCGGCATCTGGTACGTGCGGGGTCGTGAGGCGGCGATCAAACGGGCCTCCGCACCGTAGGGGGTGGGGTTGCTTAGCCGCGTGCGTCGGGTGCGGCCGAGTGAGGGCGACCCGCGCCGTTCCCCGCGCCCCCAAAAAACAGGGCTGCGCCCCAACGTGCGTCGAGTGCGGCCAGGCCGGGGCGACCCGCGCCGTTCCCCGCGCCCCCGAAAAACAGGGCTGCGCCCCAACGTGCGTCGAGTGCGGCCAGGCCGGGGTGACCCGCGCCGTTCCCCGCGCCCCTAAAGCGGGGCTGCGCCCCAGCTTTCCCCTCGCCGGGCGCCGCGATGCCCTGAGGGGCGCGAGGAACCGCGCGGCCAGCCCCGTACGGCCCGCACACGACATCGGACGCCGCCCCTCACCCCCTAGGGGCGCGGGGAACTGCGCGCTCAACCCCGTCCGGCCCGCACACGACGTCCAACGCCGACCCCTCACCCCCTAGGGGCGCGGGGAACTGCGCGCTCAACCCCGTCCGGCCCGCGGACGACATTCAGCACCGCGGCCCCACCTCCCCCAGGGGCGCGAGGAACCGCGCGACCGGCCGTCGCGTGCCCGTAGGCAACGCGCGGCCCGCTTCGGTGAAGGCAGCCCCGGCGTACTACCACAGCAGCATCAGCGCTCCTCCGCTGGTCGGATGTTGCCGCACTCACCGGGTGCAGCCGCATGTCCCGCCGTACCGTCGAAGGCATGACGCACATCGACGCGGGCGCCGAACTCGACCCCGTGCACCCCGTCCCGCTCCCCGCAAGCGCGCACGCGAACGCGAAGGGCCTCACCGCCGCCGAGGTCGCCGAGCGCGTCGCCCGGGGTGAGGTCAACGACGTCCCCGTGCGCAGCAGCCGCTCCACCGCCGACATCGTCCGGGCCAACATCTTCACCCGGTTCAACGCCATCATCGGCGTGCTCTGGCTGATCATGCTGATCGTCGCCCCGTTCCAGGACAGCCTGTTCGGCTACGTGATCCTCGCGAACACCGGCATCGGCATCATCCAGGAACTGCGCGCGAAGAAGACCCTGGACTCCCTGGCGGTCATCGGCGAGTCCCGCCCGACCGTCCGCCGGGACGGCACCGCCACCCCCATCGGCACCTCCGAGATCGTGCTGGGCGACCTGATAGAGATCGGGCCCGGCGACAAGATCGTCGTGGACGGCGAGTGCGCCGAGGCAGACGGCCTGGAGATCGACGAGTCCCTGCTCACCGGCGAGGCCGACCCGGTCGTCAAACAGCCCGGCGACCAGGTCATGTCGGGCAGCTTCGTGGTCGCGGGCGGCGGCGCGTTCAGCGCGACGAAGGTGGGCCGCGAGGCGTACGCGGCGCAACTCGCCGAGGAGGCCAGCCGTTTCACCCTCGTCCACTCCGAACTGCGTACCGGCATCTCCACGATCCTCAAGTACGTGACGTGGATGCTGATCCCGGCCGCCGTGGGCCTCGCCATCACCCAACTCGTCAGCAAGGACAACGACTTCAAGGACTCGGTCGCGCGCGCCGTCGGCGGCATCGTGCCCATGGTCCCCGAAGGCCTGGTCCTGCTCACCTCGGTCGCCTTCGCCATAGGCGTCGTCCGGCTCGGCCGGAAACAGTGCCTGGTACAGGAACTCCCGGCCATCGAGGGCCTCGCCCGCGTCGACACGGTCTGCCTCGACAAGACGGGCACGCTCACCGAGGGCGGCATGGACGTCACCGAGCTGCGGCCCCTGGGGGACGAGGACAAGGACGGCGGCGACGAGGCGTACGTACGCAAGGTGCTGGGCGCTCTCGGCGCCTCCGACTCCCGCCCGAACGCATCCCTGAAGGCGATCATCGACGCCTACCCGGACAGCGGGGACTGGCGCGGCGAGGGCGCACTGCCCTTCTCCTCCGCGCGCAAGTACAGCGGGGCGTCCTTCGACGAGGGCGAGGGCGGGGACGAAGGCCGGGTGACCACCTGGCTGCTGGGCGCCCCCGACGTGCTGCTCGCCGACGACGACCCGGTGCTCGCCGAGACCGAACAGCTCAACGAACAGGGGCTACGGGTCCTGCTGCTCGCCCGTGCCGTCCGGGACCTCGACGACCCTCGGGTGCAGGAGGGCGCGCGGCCTACCGCGCTCGTCGTCCTGGAGCAGCGGCTGCGGCCCGACGCGGCCGACACCCTGCGGTACTTCGACGAGCAGGACGTACGCGCCAAGGTGATCTCCGGCGACAACGCCGTGTCGGTCGGCGCGGTCGCCGCGAAACTCGGGCTGCCCGGTGCCTCCGCGACGGTCGACGCGCGCCGGCTGCCCGCCGACCGGGAGGAGATGGCCGAGGCGCTGGACGAGGGCTCGGTGTTCGGGCGGGTCACCCCGCAGCAGAAGCGCGAGATGGTGGGCGCGCTCCAGTCGCGCGGGCACACGGTGGCGATGACCGGCGACGGCGTGAACGACGTGCTCGCCCTCAAGGACGCCGACATCGGTGTCGCGATGGGCTCGGGCTCGGAGGCCACCAAGGCGGTCGCCCAGATCGTGCTGCTCGACAACAGCTTCGCGACGCTGCCCTCGGTGGTCGCGGAGGGACGCCGGGTCATCGGGAACATCACGCGTGTCGCCACGCTCTTCCTGGTCAAGACGGTGTACTCGGTGCTGCTCGCGGTGCTGGTGGTGTGCTGCCAGGTGGAGTACCCGTTCCTGCCGCGGCACCTGACGCTGCTGTCGACGCTGACGATCGGGGTGCCGGCGTTCTTCCTGGCACTCGCGCCCAACAAGGAGCGGGCCCGGCCGCATTTCGTGCGGCGGGTGATGCGGTACTCGATCCCGGGCGGGGTGGTGGCGGGGCTGGCCACGTTCACGACGTACCTGCTCGCCCGGCACCACTACACCGGGGAGGGAGCGCTGGACGCGGAGACGAGCGCGGCGACGCTGACGCTGTTCCTGGTGTCCATGTGGGTGCTGGCGATCGTGGCGCGGCCGTACACGTGGTGGCGGGTGGGTCTCGTGGCCGCGATGGGGATCGGGTTTCTGCTGGTGCTGGTGGTGCCGTGGCTGCAGGACTTCTTCGCGCTACGGCTGGTCGGCACGGTGCTGCCGTGGACGGCGGTGGGCGTCGCGGCGGTGGCGGCGGCCGCCCTGGAGTTCCTGTGGCGGTGGGTGGACCGCCGCGTTCCCGCCTGAGCGGGAACGGGCGGGTTTCCCGCACCCCTGGCGGGGGCGCGGGGAAGGAGATCAGTTGACGTCGACGGCGTCGCCCGCGGAGTTGACGGCCGGCGTGGTCGACGTGCCCGCGAAGGCGTAGCGGTAGGTGCCGTCGACGGAGGCCGTGACGGTGGTCTTCAGCTTGCCCGCGGAGCTGCCGGTGCCCGACTTCACGGTCTTGACGTCCGTGTAGGTGGACGCGCCCTTCTTCTTGAACTGCAGCTTCACCGACTGCGCGGTGTAGCCGGCGTACTTGCCCGTGTCCCAGTTGGCGCGCGTCAGCAACCCGGTGACCGTGATGGTCTTCCCCTTCTTCACGGGCTCGGGGGAGGCGTTCACGGTGAGCCGGGAGTTGCGCAGGACCTTGGTGGTGGCGAGGTCGCCCTGGTCGGCGTAGGAGCCGGTGACGTAGTCGAGCAGCAGCGCGCCGCCCTTCCAGGTGCCGGCGTCGCTGTTGAGCAGCTCCTCGGACGGGAGGATGTCGACGTAGCCGGTGCAGTTGGCGACGGTCGTCGAGGCTTCGACGCAGGTCGCCGCTTCGAAGCCGAAGATGACGTTGTCCGGGGTGTCGAACGAGCCCTTGTAGATGTACGGACCGGTGGCGAAGTCCAGGGAGCCGAGGTCCACGTCGGCGCCGTGGGTCAGCTTGTAGGTCACCTTGGTGGAGACCTGGTTGGTGGTGCCGACCTTGTGCACCGAGGCGATCTTGAAGTTGGAGAAGGAGGCGTCCAGGTCACCGACGACAGCCGCGCTGCGCTGAGCCTTGGCCCCGCCGCTGTGGGCAGCCTCGAAGGCGGCGGCGGCGGTCTCGCGGTACGAGGGGTCGTCGGCCTGCGCGACCGGGACGGCGAACGCGGAAAGGGCCAGGGCGCCGGTGACGGCAGCCACGGTGGCACGTATGCGCATGTGTTTCCCCTGGTGGGAAAGGGGCCCGACGGTCGACTTCACGTGGGCCCGAGTGATCTTGGAGCCTGTTGACTCGCATGATCAGATACACCGCGGGGGCCGATGGTTGTACGGCAGGTGAAGTTTTCGTGATCATGTGATGCAGATCACTTCCACGGCACGCCGGGGCACACGGCGTACAGCCGCGCCCCGGCGGGCGGCGCTCAGTCGAACCAGCGGTCCCGCTCCAGCTCCTCCGTCCTGGACGGGTCCTCAAGCAGGGCGGCGACCTCGAAGCGGCGGGGCCACTGACCGGCCGCCCAGGCGAGGCCGGCGGCCACACCCTCCAGTGTGGAGGCGTGCAGCACCCCGTCGCGGGTGCGGCGCCAGTCCAGTTCGGTGCCGTCGACGACCAGTTCCTCGTGTTCGACATAGGTCGCGGGGGTCGAGGGGCCCAGCAGAGTCCGTACGGACTCCGGTACGGCGTGTTCCGCGCCCTCGCTGGTCACCTCACCCGTGACGGAGTCGCTCAGCCGCCGGACCTGGAACAGCTCCGCGAGGTCCGCGGCCCGCGCGGGCCGTACCGGGAGCAGGGGCGTGCCCGCGGTGAAGGGCAGCAGGTCGGGCGAGTCGACGACCACGGCGTCGGCCGCGTCCACGACCCGCACCTCGCCGTCCACCACGGCCCGCAACTCGTCCGGCAGGGTGACCTGGTCGGGGTCGAGGTCCGCCAGCGCGCCGTACAGGGCGTGCAGTTGGGACGCCGAGACCTCGCGGTCGGGATCGGCGAGGCGGTCGAGCAGCTCGGCACCGCCGCCCGGCTCGGCGAGCAGCGCGGCCACGGACGTACGGACGCCGAGGGCCCGCAGCACCTGCTCGTCGTCGAAACCGGCCGCGTCGGCGGCGTCGTACAGACCGTGCAGGAGCGGGTCGCCGCCCTCGGCGCGCAGGCCGGCCGGGCGGCGGCCGTCGAGGACGGGATGCCCGCGCAGCCACCAGGCGGTGTACGAGCGGATGATCTCGTGCGTCCCGTCCGGCAGCAGGACGCGGACCGGCTGGGTGAGGGCGTCCCGCAGCGGCGGGCGGGAGAGCAGCGCGAGGGCCTCGGGCCAGCGGTCGTCGTCCACGAGGTCGAGGTCGCGCACGGCGACGATCTCGGTCGCGACGGGCGGCACCGGCGAGTCCGGCAGTGCGTCCAGGGAGTCCTCGCACCACACGTCCACGGCGTCGAGCAGCCCGGCGTCGTCGGGTTCGGCGAAGTCGCCGTCCCTGGGCTCCAGTTCGTCGGGGTCGAGGACGACGTCAGTGGCGCGTACGAGCTGGAAGTTCGCCAGTACGCCACAGGCGGCGAGCGGCTGCTCGCCCCAGCGTTCGGCCAGTTCGGGGTCGACGGAGGCGAGTTCGTCCTCGCGCATCACCTGGGCGAAGGGGCTGCCGGGGAGGACGAGTTCGCCGGCTGGGACGAGCTCGCCCTCGTCGTCGGGGAGCGCGAGGGCGCCGAGCCAGGGTTCGTCGCCGGGTTCGAGGTCGGCGTCCCGGACGAGCGCGAGGACGATGTCGGCCAGTTCCTCGGCGTCCGGGGTGGTGTCGTCGTCCCAGGCGCCGCGGTCGTCGTCGAGGGAGCCTGCGACGGCGGCGCGGACCTGCGGGGTGGTCAGGACGGCCCGCGCGGTGGCGGGCAGGGCGCCCAGCTTCTCCAGGAGCGGATGGACGGCGTCCGGATGGGCGACCTTGAGACCGAGCCGGGCGAGGGCGTCGGGTGCGGCCTGCGCCCCTGCTTCGATTCCTTCAGCGGTGGGCAGCAGGACCTGCCGCGGCCCGATCGCCGTACGTGCTCCCCCAGAGCCAAAAGCCTGGGAGGTGCCCCCAGCGAGAGGGACCGGCAGTCCGGAGAGGCGGTCCGGGTCGACCCCGGCGAGGCTGTCGTACAGGCGCCGCCACCACGCGGGGGCCTTCTCCAGGCCCGCGAGGCGGTCGACCGCCTCGGCCAGCGGTACCCGCGCGACACCCAGGGTGCGCAGCTCCGCCCGCCGTTCGAGCCCGGCGGGCAGCAGGCTGGGCAGCACCTCCGCGAGCACCCGTACGGTGTCGGCGCCCGCGCCCTCGATGACCTCGGCGTCGCGGGGGCGCAGGGCCTCGGGCAGATCGGAGTCGGCGTTGGAGTCGGCGTCCGCGTCACCGGTCCCGCCGGCCGGTTCGACCGCGGGGGGCAGGAAGGCGGTGCGCGGCAGGCGTTCGAGGATCGCCTGCCGCAGGGCCCCGTCCAGTTCGCCCTTGCCGAGCGGGCCCGGCACCAGGCCGATGATCCCGGTGGTCACGGGCCGCCAGGCGGCGAGCAGTTCGACGTACGCCTCCGCCGCGCGCTGCACCAGGAAGTCGGTCAGCGGGCCGGGGGCCGCGTGGCGGCGGGTGGTGTCGAGCGGCAGCGAGGCGATGAGCAGCGCGGGCACGCCGAGGGGTTCGTCGCTGGGGGTGGGCGCGTGCACGACGGGGCCGGTGCGGGGGCGGCCCGGCGTGCCGTCGGCGTCGACCGGGACGGCCCAGGTGACCGACCAGTGGGGGCGCAGACGCTCCTCGACGGGCCGGTCGGCGAGCAGGCCGGGCTCCAGGGAGCCGTGCGCGGAGACGGTGCGCCAGCGGGTCGTACCGTCGCGGGAGTCCTCGACGACCACGCCGCCGCCGTCGTCCTCGGTGCGGCGCCGGACGGTCCGTACGCTGCCGTCGCCACTCTCGACGACGACTTCCGCCAGACCGGGCAGGGCGAGCAGCAGGGCGTCGTCGACGCCGTCGAGGAGCCGTTCCGCGAGTGCCTCGGCGGCGGGGTCCCGGAGCGGCAGGACGACGACGCTGTCGTACGGGTCCGGCGCGGAGCCCTCGGCCGCGAACGGCAGCCGGAGCAGGGGTACATGGCCGTCGCGGCGGCGCAGTTCGTCTCCGAGTCCGGGGCTGTGGCGGGCGATGTCGACGGCGAGGTCGCGGGCCTCGACGAGGGACCAGCGGACGCCGCCGTGCCTGCCCAGCAGGGCGGGTTCGTCGGTCACGGCGAGGACGGCCGCGAAGCCGACGCCGAAGCGGCCGACCGCGCTGTCGCTGTCGTCGCGCTTGGCGGAGGCGCGCAGGGTGGAGAGGGATTCGACACCGGTGGCGTCCAGGGGGGCGCCGGTGTTGGCGGCGGCGAGGACTCCGTCGCGGAGGGTGAGGCGCAGGCGGCCGGGGACGCCGGCGCGGGAGGCCGCGTCGGCGGCGTTCTGGGCGAGCTCCACGACGAGGCGGTCGCGGTAGCCGCCGAGTACGAGGTCCTCCTCGGAGTTGGCGTCCTCACGGAACCGCGCCGGACTCGTCGCCCAGGCGTCCAGCACCCCGCGTCGCAGCCGGGCCGTCCCGAACGGATCCGCACCCTCGGCAGCCGGCCGCACGAAGTTGCTCACGCTTGACACTCCCTCATCGTCGTACGCCCGCGCACATCGGCCGGCCGCCGCAAGAAGGTACCGCGCGGGTGCCTCGGCAGGGAGCCAGGGCCGGAAGGGGCGGCTCCGCCGGCTTCCCGGGTGCGGGCGGGTGGGGCCGGGTGAGGGCTTGTCGCGCGGTTTCCCGCGCCCCTGAGGGCAAAAGGATTGCGCCGTTCCCCGCGCCCCTGAAGATGGGGCGCAGCCCCTTCAAGGGGCGCGGGGAACGGCGCAATCCTTTGGCTTTGAGGGGGGTGGGGACCGCGCGATCAGACACACGCGATGCGCCCCCGCCCCCACAGGCTAACTGTGGCCGTACTCCGATGCGGACCCGTCCGGCCCCAGCGGCACGGACCCCGAGTCGGGCGAAGGCCGGAGCGGGAACGGATCCACCCGCGTCTCGTCGATCACCGGCGGCGCGGGCCGGGCAGGCGTAGGCATGACCGCCGCCTCGGAATGCCCCCCACAGCCGTAGGACAGCGCGACCACACGACCGTCCGCAGGCGAGAACTCATTCGCACACAGACCGAACGCCTGTCCGAGCGATCCCCCGATGGGGTTGAGGAACCCACAGCTGACACACGTCGCGGGAGCGGCCTGCGCCATCGCGGTCTTCGCCCCGTACGACTCCTCCCACCGGTCCGCCGCGACATGCAGCCCGTACCGGGACAGCACACGCGCCCGCCGCATCCCCAGCTCCTCGGCCACGGACGCGATCGAGCCGCGGGACGGCACGAGCGGCAGCTCGGCCGGCGCCCGCGCCGTGATCTCGGCGTCCTCCGCCTCGGCCAGCTGGGCCATCTCCTCGGAGATCGGCGCGTTCGGAGCGGGCTCGTCCTCGCCGGAGTAGCCGGGCTCCAGACGCAGATCCTCCGCGTCCGTGGGCAGCAGGTCCCCGGGACCCATGTCCCCCGGCCGGAGCCGCTCGCTCCACGGCACCCACTCGGGTGCCAGCAGGGCATCGGAGCCGGGCAGCAGCACGGTTTCGTCGAGGGTGACGACCTTCGCCCGTGAGGCACGGGCCACCGTCACGGCCCAGCGCCACCCGCGGTAGCCCATCTCCTTGCACTCGAAGAAGTGCGTGACGACGCGGTCCCCTTCACTGACCAGTCCCGCGTGCTCCCCTACAACGCCGGGAGCGGCTGCCTCCTCGGCGGCTGCCCGGGCGAGGTCCACGGCCTCGGCACACAGACGGTCGGGGGTTCGGCTTCGCGTTGTCGCGCTCACAGGTATCGCTTCTCTCCTACGCCGTCTCACGAGTGCGCCATCCCTCGACGGGGGTGCGGACGGAGCGGACCGGAGGGCCGCGTCGACGTCCGCGCCCGATCGCACTCGGGCGCACCTACGTCATCCATTCTGCGGGATGACCGAGAGGCGCGCGGCCGAGAACAACCGCCGCGGGCGCGCTACGCACGCTACCGTCTCGTCGGCGCTGGGCCTACACCGGCGTTGCCTTCATGCTGTCGCGGCGTTTCCCCGGAGGGGTGCACGGCACGCTCCGGACGGACGCCCGGCACGTTCCACACCGGGGGTACGGCACGCTCCGGACCGGGTGCACGAGGCGCTTCCGGCAAGGTCCACGGGCCGTTCCGTACAGGCGCGCGGGGCGCTCGCCGCCGGCGCGCAGGGCGCCCTTCTCCCCTGTCCGGCACCCGATCCACCGCGCCCACTCAGCCGCTATACGGGCGGTAACCGCGCTACATCCGCCGTTCTCGGGGCACTATTGCGGAGTGGCAGCCGCGAGGTCGCCCCAAGGCGCCACCGAAATCGGTGAGGCCGGGGCAGGACGCAAGAGCGGGTCGGGTCCGGTGCGCGGGGCCGTCCGTTCCGTCGGGCATGCCCTGCGCCTGCCGTTCAGCGGTACGGCGAGAGGCATCAGAAAAGCGACACACGCGCACGGCGCGGGCGAGTCGGGCCTCGGCAAACTGATCGAACTGCACGGGGTGAACGGCGCAGGCGACATGCTGATCACCGTCGCGCTCGCCTCGACGGTCTTCTTCTCGGTCCCGACGGACGAGGCCCGTGGCCGCGTGGCGCTCTACCTGGCGATCACGATGGCCCCGTTCACGCTGCTCGCCCCGGTCATCGGCCCCCTCCTGGACCGCCTCCCGCACGGCCGGCGCGCCGCGATGGCGGGCGCCTTCATGGCGCGCGCGTTCATGGCCCTGCTGCTGTCGGGCGCGGTCGTCACGGGCAGCATCGAGCTGTACCCGGCGGCCCTCGGCGTCCTGGTGGCCTCGAAGGCGTACGGCGTGGTCAGAAGCGCCGTGGTGCCCCGGCTCCTGCCACCCGCGTTCTCCCTGGTGAAGGCGAACTCGCGGGTCACGCTCGGCGGCCTGCTGGCGACGGGCGTGGCGGCCCCCATCGGAGCGGGCCTCCAGGCCCTCGGCCCCCGCTATCCGCTCTACGGCGCCTTCCTGATCTTCGTGGCGGGTACGTTCCTGTCGTTCTCCCTGCCGCACAAGGTCGACTCGGCCAAGGGCGAGGACAAGGCCCTGCTCGCCGCGGACGAGCAGCATCTGCACGGGCCGCACCGCAAGCAGCCCAAGCGCCCCGGCCTGCGCACGGTCGGCACGGGGGTCACGCACGCGCTCGCCGCGAACGCGGCGCTGCGCGGTCTCTCCGGATTCCTGATCTTCTTCCTGGCGTTCCTGCTGCGCGAGCACCCCCTCGCCGGCGCCAGCGCGGCGGTCTCACTGACCGTCGTGGGCGTGTCGGCGGGCGTGGGCAACGCGCTGGGCACGGCGGTCGGGGCGGCCCTGAGATCCCGCGCGCCGGAGCTGATCATCGTCACCGTGGTCGCGGTGGTGCTCGGCGTGGCGATCACGGCGACGGTGTTCTTCGGGGTGCTCCTGGTGGCGGTGCTCGCCGCGTTCGCCGGGTTCGCCCAGGCGCTGTCCAAACTGTCCCTGGACGCGCTGATCCAGCGGGACGTACCGGAACTGGTGCGGACCTCTGCGTTCGCCCGCTCGGAGACGCTCCTCCAGATGGCCTGGGTGGTCGGCGGGGCGATCGGTATCGCGCTGCCGCTCATCGGCACGCTCGGGATGGCGGTGGCCTCCGGAATCATCGCGCTCGGCTGGCTCACCACGATCCGCGGTCTGCTGAGCGCGGCCCGGCACGGCGGACGGCAACACGCGCACCTGGCCTGAACCGTCCGGTCCTTCACTCGCCCGCCACCCGGCCACCAACCGGTCACCACCTGCTCGCCGGAGTGATCCGGGCCCGCGGCACGCCGCGTAGCCCACCCACATAGCCGGGCCGCGCGAGCCGCCCGATAACCTTCGCCCATGAGCTCCCAGCGTCCCCTTGCGCGCCGTCGCCGCGCCGTCGCCGCCGCAAGTGCCGTTTCCGCCGGACTTCTCGTGCTGTCCGCCTGTGACAAGCCGACGCCGATGGCCACCGTCACGGTCGGCAAGCACTCGGTCAGCGTCGAGGCCGAGTGCTACGAGGACGGCAAGACCATCGGCAAGGAGGAAGCGACCAAGTGCGCCCTCAAGAAGTCCTCCGACACGATCAGCGTCTCGCAGGGTGAGACGCTGCGCATCGGTGTCGACCCGGAGATCGCCGACGAGGGCTGGGCCCTGTGGCTCAACGGCCAGCAGGTCACTTCCCCCTTCAAGAAGACGTACTACGCCTTCGAGGGCGTCGACCTCTTCGCCGAGCAGTCGGGCCAGGCCGCCCCGAAGACGATCTACATCAGCGTCGTCCAGCAGAACAAGGCCGGTACGCAGTTCAAGGGTGTCTGGAACTTCAAGCTTGAGAACGCGGACGCCTGAGCCGCCGCTGAGCCGCCCGATCCCCGTGAAGCGCCGCTCATGCGTGTTCTCGTAACCACCGCGGTCCCCGCCGAACGGGACGCGGTGGCCGCGGCGTTCACGGCGCCGGCATCCGCGTCGGCATCGACGCACACGGTTCCGGGAGCGGTCCTGAGCAGGGTGGCGTTCCCGGCGCCCTCGGATCCCGGTGGCCGCCTCGTCCTCGATCTTCTCGCCGGTGGCGTGGGACCGGCCGCGGCCGCCGCGTCGACCGCCGCCGCGCTCACCGCGGCCGCGCTGGGCGGTGCGCCGTACGACGTGGTCGTCTCCGCCGGTATCGGCGGCGGGTTCCAGCCCGGCGCCCCTGTCGGATCGCTCGTCCTCGCCGACGAGATCACGGTCGCGGACCTCGGCGCCGAAACCGCCGAGGCCACAGAGCCCTCTGGAACATCCGGGACCCTTGGGACCCCTGAGACCCCTGAGACCGCCCACGGGTTCATCCCGGTCACCGAACTGGGATTCGGGACCGTCACCCACTGGCCGCCGATTTCACTCGTACGAGAGATCGCGGCCGTCACGGGAGCACGTCAGGGGTCCGTCCTGACCGTCAGCACGGTGACCGGCAGCGCCGCGCGCGCGGTGGAACTGCGCCGGCGCCACCCGCGGGCGCTCGCCGAGGCCATGGAGGGCTTCGGGGTGGCGGAGGCGGCCGCCGCGCACGGCGTCCCCGTCCTGGAGATCCGTGCCGTGTCCAATCCCGTGGGCCCCCGCGACCGTGCCGCCTGGCGGATCGGCGAGGCCCTCGCGGCACTCACCGGGGCCTTCGGGAAGCTCACGCCCGTACTGGAGAGTTGGAACCCACATGACCTCACCCACTGAGCCCTCGCAGACCCCGCGGACCTCCTCGCAGACACAGCCCCTGAGGATCGCGTACTCGCCCTGTCCGAACGACACCTTCGTCTTCGACGCCTGGGCGCACGGCCGGCTCCCGGGGGCGCCCGCGCTGGACGTGACCTTCGCGGACATCGACATCACCAACGGCATGGCCGAGCGCGGCGAGTTCGACGTCCTGAAGGTGTCGTACGCCGTCCTGCCGTACGTCCTGGACGAATGGGCCCTGCTGCCCTGCGGGGGCGCTCTGGGGCGGGGCTGCGGGCCGCTGGTCCTCACCCGGGAGCCGGGCGTGGACCTCACCGGCCGCACGGTCGCCGTGCCGAGCGAGCGGTCGACCGCGTACATGCTGTTCCGCCTGTGGGCCGCGGACACGGTCCCCGGCGGGGTCGGCGAGATCGTGGTCATGCCGTTCCACGAGATCATGCCCGCGGTACGGGACGGGAAGGTGGACGCCGGACTGGTCATCCACGAGGCCCGCTTCACGTACCAGAACTACGGCCTGCACAAGCTCGCGGACATGGGCGAGCACTGGGAGCGGACGACGGGCCTGCCGATCCCGCTCGGCGCGATCATCGCCAGGCGGTCGCTGGGCGAGGCCGCGCTGGAGCTGCTCGCCGAGTCCGCCCGGGCGTCCGTGCGCGCGGCCTGGGAGGACCCCGAGGCCTCGCGGGCGTATGTGCTGGAGCACGCGCAGGAGATGGACGCGTCGGTCGCCGATCAGCACATCGGGCTGTACGTCAACGAGTTCACGGCGGATCTGGGTGAGGACGGGTATGCGGCGGTCCGCGGCCTCCTCACGCGAGCGGCGGCCGAGGGGCTCGTGCCGGCGCTCGCGCCGGGGGCGCTGGACTTTCCCTGACGGGGAAGTCCTGGGGCACGGAGTGCGCGAGCGGGCCCGGTGGGGACCGGTCGCGCGGTTCCCCGCGCCCCCACAGGGCGGGCGCTATACGTCCAACTGGTCCGCCACCGCGCGCAGGAGACCCGCGATCTTTGCGCCCGATGCCTTGTCGGGATAGCGGCCCCTCTCCAGCATCGGGGTGATGTTTTCCAGGAGGGTCGTCAAATCCTGGACGATGGAGGCCAGTTCGTCCGGCTTGCGGCGCTGGGCGGCCGCGACCGAGGGCGTGGGGTCCAGGAGCGTCACCGAGAGTGCCTGGTCACCGCGCTGTCCGGCGACCACACCGAACTCCACGCGCTGACCCGGCTTGAGAACATCGACTCCGGCGGGCAGGACCGAGGAATGAACGAAGACGTCGCCGCCGTCGTCGCGGGAGAGAAAGCCGAAGCCCTTCTCACTGTTGAACCACTTGACCTTGCCAGTCGGCAAAGCACACGCTCCCTCGATCGGTCCCGGACGGGGCCGGACGCTTGTCAGACTGCCGCTGAACAGCCTACCGAGGCTCTCCCCAACGACACACAGGCTTAATCACGCCTGGAAACACAAGACGGAGCCCCCACCTGGTGAAGGCAGAGGCGCCCCGAGCTTGCGGGGGCCTGGCTCTCCTTGGCCTCTCCCTTGATCCGGAAGACCGTTGCCCGACCGGTCCCGTGCTTTGCAGCAACCTTCATGACGCTCATCTCTTCCAGGTCTGCCGTGCCGGTCGCGCGGTCGGTCTGCCTGGCTTTCCCAGCGGCAGGCCGTAGTGCGCAAGCGCGGCGGGAGTGCGGACCAGGACGGGGCCGTCGTCACGGCCGTGGCGGTGCAGCCGGGCCTGACCGGGCTTCGCCTCGGCAGTCGTTCGGTCGACCAGGGCCGGCAGCGACTTCACGGGCACGCGGCCCTCTTCACGCCCGGACGCCGCCCGGTCCCGATGGTCCGGCGGCTGCTGACAAGACGTCGCCGGATCGTTCCTCCGGGCGGGGAACTACCCTGGTCGAGTGCGTGACAGAACCCAACCGAATTCCGCCGCGGCCGGAGAACGGCTCATCCGTGCCGGTGCCATCGTGTTCTTCGTCGGAGCTCTGGCCACTCTGGTCACCGTGGCCCCGCTGCTGCTCGACACGACGCCCTTTCCTACGTACATGTTCGGTCTGAGCATGTTGATGGGCGTCGGATTCCTCATCGCGGGAGCGGGGGTGTTCCAGTCGATCGCCGACGGCCGCCGACAGGCACGCGGGAGTTCATGATCGCTCCGATCGCCCACCGGGCGCTCACTGGTGGGCCGCCAGCCAACTCGGGAACTCCAGCAGGTCCTTGAGGACCACGTCGGCGCCTGCCGCGCGCAGTTCCTCCGCGTCGCACGGGCCGGTGGCCACCGCGACGGACAGTGCTCCGGCGGTACGCGCGCCGCGTACGTCGCCGGTGTGGTCGCCGACGTAGACGCCCGCGTCGTACTCGCGCAGGGCCTCCGCCTTGCGCTCGGCCCACAGGTCGCCGATGACCGCGTCGGCGTCGATGCCGAGGTGGCTGAGATGCAGTTTGGCGTTCGGCTCGTACTTGGCGGTCACGACGATCGCCCGGCCCCCGGCCGCCCGCACCGCCGCCATCGCCTCACGGGCGCCGGCCATCGCGGGCGTCGGAGCGATGGCGTGGGTGGGATACATCTCCCGGTAGACGTCCGCCACGGCCCCGACCTCCTCGGCCGGAAACCAGTTGACCAACTCCTCCGTGAGCGGCGGCCCGAGCCGGGTTACGGCCAGATCGGCGTCGATGAAGGTCCCCGTCCGCACGGAAAGCGCCTGGTAACAGGCCCGGATCCCGGGACGGGAGTCAATAAGGGTCATGTCGAGGTCGAACCCGACGGTCAGCACACGAGAAGTCATATGAGCCATTGTGCCCACCACGCAGCAGCACCTACCCGTGACATGTACGCCCCCGCCGACTGCCTTCAGGGGCGCCGCATCCCAGCCCGGAGAGCCCGGGAGCCCGGAGAGCCCGGAGAGCCCGGGGAGGGACAGACCAAAGTTCCTGCCCGGAACGGCACCGTCACTTCCGGCGCTGCGACCGCCACACCAGATACAGCGCCGAAGCGACAGCCGCGCTCCGCAGGACCCACGGCCAGGTCTCGGCGATCGCGTCGCTCATCTGGTCCTGCGCGATGGGCGCGCCCCAGCGCCCCTCCGTACGGCCCCAGATCCAGACGACGCCCCCCGAGGCGACGATGCCGGGCACGACGAGGACGGCCCACTTCGCCTCGGCGGGACTCAGGCGGCGCGAGAGGTAGGCGATGAGCCAGCCGAGGCCCAGCATGACGAGGTTGCCGATGACCGCGCCGGCGACCAGGAGGGCGGCGGCGAGCAGCAGCAGAGGGTTGGACCAACCACCACCGACCGCGGCACCACCGCCGAGAGGGCGCAGGCGGGGTACGTAACGACGGCGTACGCGCCCGGCCGGCCCGGGATTCTCGACGACCTCCGCCGCCGCCGCGGACTTCGGCGCAACCTCGCCCGACTTGTCGGGATCATCGGAGTTATCAGGTTCGTCGACCGGCGGTGGCTCGAACAGTTCCGGGATCTCGACGCCGCCCGTGAACCCCGGCACACTGTCCGTCGCCCCGAACGGGCCGCTCTCCACCCGCCACCAGTCGGGCTGGGGCCCGGTGCCCAGTTCTTCCGTGCTGGCGAGGTGCGGCGGGGTGGGCGTGGAGCCGACCATCCCGGTCGGCTCCGTCTCGGCCAACTCGGGGTTGGCGGAACGCGGCCGGGGCACCGCGCGGCGCAGGCGCCTGGGACGGGCCGCCGGTTCCTTGGCGCGCTGCGCGGGGACGGCGGACCGCTTCGACGGGGACGGAGTCGTGCCGCCGCCCTTGCCCGCCTTGTCCGTACTCGCACCTGTACCAGTGCCCGTACCCGTGCCCGTACCCGTGCCCGTACCCGTGCCGTCGGTCCGGGAGTTGGCCGCCGCGACCACCGACTCGGGGGTGCCGATGCGGTCGAGGATGCGGCGGACCGCGGCCGGGCTGTCGAGGGTCGCCTTGGTCCGGCGCCGGTCGATCTCGCCGCGCAGCTCGGACACGAGCCGCATGCGCGTCCCCGACGGCAGCTGCTTCTGCTGGGCCAGGTCGCCCACCCGGCTCAGATAGTCGAATACGAGCTGGTCGCTCTCGATCCCCACGAAGTCCCCTCCGGGACGCCCACGTTGCGATTTCCCGCGCGACCGACGGTACCGCGCCCGTCGCCGGTGACGGGCCCCGGCACGGCCGTGGCGCACGCCAACGGGAACGGCGGCGGGGGCCCACCCGCTACCGTGGATCGGATGAGCGTCCAGAAGCAGTCGTCAGAGGAGCCCGGCGGGGCGTCCACAGAGGAGCCCGCCCCCGCCGGGGCACACCCTCGTTCCCTCGCGGAGGACCTGCGGGCCCGCGACGACTCCTCCCTGGCCGCGCTGCTGCGGGCCCGCCCGGACCTCATCACTCCCGTACCGACCGACCTGACCCAGCTGGCCACCCGGGCCGGTACGCGGGCCTCCGTGATCCGTGCCCTGGAGCGCCTGGACCGGTTCGCCCTGCAGAGTGCGGAGGCGCTGGCCGTGGCCCCGGAACCGGCGCCGTACGGCACGCTCCAGGACCTGCTGGCGGGCGACGCGCGCGACAGGGCGGTCGTCGAGGCGCTCCCGCGCGCCGTGGCCGTCCTGCGTGAGCAGGCGCTGGTGTGGGGCTCGGACGACCGGCTCCGGCTGGTGCGCACGGCCCGCGAACTGCTCGCGCCCTCGCCGCAGCACCCCTCCCCGACGGGGCTCGGCCCGACGGTCGCGGAGGCCACCGCGGGCATGTCCCCGGGCCGGATCCAGGAACTTCTCACGACGGCCGGACTGCCCACGACGCACGACGCGGTGTCCGCGGTGCAGTCGCTCACCGGGCTCTTCACCGACCGCGCCCGGATGTCCGCCCTGCTCGACTCGGCCCCGCCGGACTCCCTGGAGGTCCTGTCCCGGCTGGTCTGGGGGCCGCCGTACGGCCAGGTGACCGCCGATCCGGCGACCCGGCTGCGCTGGCTCCTCGACCGCGGACTGCTGCTGCCGACGGCGCCCGGCACGGTCGTACTGCCCCGCGAGGTGGCCCTCCATCTGCGTGCGGGGCGGGCGCACCGCAGGACGGAACCGCTTCCTCCGCCGGTCGAGCCCACCTCCGTACACCGTCCACAGGTTGTGGACAGTACGGCGGCCGGGCAGGCGTACACGGCACTCGCCACCGTCGAGGAGCTGCTGAAGGACTGGGACGAGGGCGGCCCGTCGGCGCTGCGCGCGGGCGGTCTGAGCGTGCGCGACCTGAAGCGGACGGCCGTGGCCCTGGACGTACCGGAGCCGGTCGCCGCCTTCTGGGTGGAACTCGCCTACGCGGCGGGCCTGCTGGCCCCGGACGGCAGGGCCGACGAGCGGTACGCGGCGACGCCCGCCTACGACGAGTGGCTGGAGCTCCCGGCGGCCGAGCGCTGGACGCGGCTCGCCACGGCATGGCTGTCGGCGACCCGCACGGCGGGCGTGGTCGGCGGACGCGACACCAAGGAGCGCGCCCTGGCGGCGCTGGGCCCCGGCCTCGACCGCTCCGCGGCGCCCGAGGTCCGGCACCGGGTCCTCCGGCTCCTCGCCGCACTGCCCGAGGGCGGTTCCGCGTCCCCCGACGCGCTCGTCGCGCGCCTCCACTGGGAGCGGGCCCTGCGCGGCGCCGCCTCCTCGGACGACCTGCGGTCCCGTATCGCCCGGTGGACGCTGACCGAGGCCGAGTCCCTGGGGATCACCGGCAGGGGCGCGCTGTCCGCCCACGGACGGGCGCTTCTGGGGGCCCCGCCCGGCGCCTCCGCCCCCGCGCCCGCCGCGGGGCCCGGCGACAAACTCCCCGTCCACCACCGGCATCCGCACCATCTGGTGCCCTCGCCGGAACCCCGCTCCCCCGCCGAGCTGGCCTCCGCCGCCGCCCTGGCCGGCCGGCTGCTGGCGCCGCTCCTTCCCGAGCCCCTCGACCACGTCCTCCTCCAGGCGGACCTGACGGCGGTGGCCCCGGGTCCGCTGCGCCGCCCGCTGGCCGATGTGCTGGACGTCCTCGCGGACGTGGAGTCGAAGGGCGGGGCCACGGTCTACCGCTTCACACCGGGCTCGGTCCGCCGCGCCCTGGACGCGGGCCGCTCGGCCTCCGACCTCCAGGCGCTCCTCACCGCCCACTCACGTACGCCGGTACCGCAGCCGCTCGCCTACCTGATCGACGACGTGGCACGCCGGCACGGCCACCTGCGGATCGGCGCGGCGTCGGCGTACGTGCGCTGCGACGACGACGCTGTCCTGAACGAGATCATGGCCGACAAGCGTTCGCAGGGGCTGCGGCTGCGCCGCCTCGCGCCCACGGTGCTGGCCGCCCAGGCCGACCCGGCCACGCTTCTCGAAGGGCTGCGCGCGATGGGCTTCGCACCGGCCGCCGAGTCCGCCGAGGGCGATGTGCTGATCACCCGCGCACTCGCGCACCGCACGCCCCCGCGCACGGCGCCCGAGCCGGTCCCCGACGGCCCGCCGTCCCCCGACACCACCCTGCTGGGCGCCGCGATCCGGGCCATCCGCGCGGGCGACCTGGCCTCCACGACCCCGCGCAAGCCGTCCCCCTCCGGTTCCACCGGCGCCTCCGCCGGCTCCTCCGGCACCTCCGGCACCGAACGGAACGGCACCCTGCCGCGCACCACCTCCGCCGAGACCCTCGCCACCATGCAGGCCGCCGTCCTCACCGGCAGCACCCTCTGGATGGGTTACGTCAACGCCGAGGGCTCCGCCAGCCAGCACGTCATCGCCCCCGTCCGGGTGGAGGGCGGTTTCGTCACGGCGTACGACCACACCGCGGACGAGGTCCGGACGTATCCCCTGCACCGGGTGACGGGTGTGGCGGAACTGGCGGACGAACAGGCCTGAACCCGCTCGCTCACCGAACCCCGTCTCACCGGGCCTCGTCTCGCCAGGCCTCGTCTCACCGGACCCAGTTTCACCGGACCCAGTTTCACTCGTTCGGGTGTAGGCGGCGGTTCATGCGCGCCACGCCGGACGCTTCCCACCCATGAGGGACCTTCTGGGTTCTCCGGCATCCCCGCGCGAGTCGTTGGGCAGCCACTGGGCGTCCTGCTCACGCAACGAACCCACACGAAGAAGAGGGAATCCCATGCGTACTGCCCGTCGTGTCGCCACCGTTCTGATCGGTACCGCCGCGCTGCTCGGCGCACTCGCCTCACAGGCCGCGGCGATCGGCATCGATCTCGGCGGGGGCCTGACGCTCTGAGTCGCCCCCACGCGCCTCATCACACCCCGTAAGTCCCGATTCGCCTCGTACACCTAGTGGGCCGCGCAGGCCTCGTACGCCTCGCACGCCCTGCGGGCCGGGCCCGGCCATCCCGGGTCCGGCCCGTCCCCTCCGTCGCTTCCTCCGCCGCTTCCTCCCTCCCTCCCTCCGCTCCTCCCTCCGCTCCTCCCTCCCTTCCGTGGGCCCCGCCCCGGCTCAGCGGTACCCGAAAGGTCTTGTAGCTCCCATGCGCCCCATCCGACTCATGCTGCAACCCACCTGCCCCACGGCCTCCATGCCCTCCGTGCCCTCCATGCCCTCCGTAAGTCCTGCAAGTCCTGCAAGTCCTGTAAGTCCTGTAAGTCCTGTAAGTCCTGTAAGTCCTGTAAGTCCCATTGGTCCCGTGAGCGCCGAGCGCCGTATCCACCGTGCGCGCACCGCCGCCACGGTCGTCCTCATCGTCTCGGCCGTGCTCATCGGCGTACTCGCCCCGCAGGCCGCCGCGGCCAGGACGGCCGCCCGGACACCCCGGTCCGTACCGGCCGCCCCGTCCGCACTGCCAGTGCCTCTGCCGGTGACCGCCGTCGAACCGCTGGTGACCGAGGGGGTCGGCATCGAGGGGCCGCTGATCAACAACATCACTCTGCCCACGCTGAAGTGAGCCGGCGCATGCGGTAGCTGTCCCCTTCGAGACGCACGATCTCGGCGTGGTGCGCCAGCCGGTCGACCATCGCGGGGGCGGCGCCGCCGAAGACCTCCTCCCAGCGGCCGAGCGGGCGGTCGGTGGTCACGATCAGGGAGGACCGCTCGTAGCGGTGCGCGACGAGCTGGAAGAAGAGGTGGGCGGTGTCCGGGTCGAACGGGGTGTAGCCGACCTCGTCGACGATGAGCAGCGGGCAGGCGTCGAGGTCCGCCAGTTCCTCGGTGAGCCGGCCGGCCGACCGGGCCCCCGCCAGCCGCGCGGCCCACTGCGCCGCGGTCGCGAAGAGCACCCGGTGCCCCGACTGGCACGCCCGCACGCCGAGACCGACGGCGAGATGGGTCTTGCCGGTGCCGGGCGGCCCGATGAACACCACGTTGCGCCGGGCCGCGACGAAGTCCAGGCCGCCGAGCCGGGCCACGGCCTCCCGGTCGAGCACCCGGGGGTACTCCTCGTCGAACTCCTCCAGCAGCTTCCGGGCGGGAAAACGGGCGTCACGGATCCGGGCCTCGGCACCGGGCTCGGTGGGGTCGTACACGTCGTAGGGCTCGTGCGAGTCGTACGGGGAGGAGACCGTCTGCATGGGGATCGGGGCGGTGACCTGCGCGGCGACCTGTGAGGCGGACGGGCCCGCGACCGGGGCGGGGACCCGTGCGACGGGCACGGTCTTGGCCGCGAACGCGAACTCGGCCGGGACGGAGGCCCCGGTCATCCCGTCGGTCGCCCTCCCGGCGCCCCCGCCCCCGGGCCCCGCACCGGAGGCATACGCATGCCCGAGCCCATGCTCCTGCCCCTGCGCGGGTGCCTGCGCGTACGCCTGCTCATGCCCCGGTCCGGATACGGGCCCATGCCCTTTGTGCACGCTCTCCGCATGGGCCGCCATGGGTCCCGACATGTACGCCAGGATCCCGGCCGAGGCGATGAACGCCATGTGGATGACCGTCCCCCACAACAGCGAGTGGTGCGAGGTGTGGTGCACATCCACGAACATCTGGAGCAGATGCACGGACGAGATGCCCACGATGGCGGTGGCGAGCTTCACCTTCAGCACGTTGGAATTGACGTGCGAGAGCCATTCCGGCTGGTCCCGGTGGCCCTGGAGACCGATGCGCGAGACGAACGTCTCATAGCCGCCGACGATCACCATGATCAGCAGATTGGCGATCATGACGACGTCGACCAGTTTCAGCACGGCGAGCATCACGTACGTCTCGTCCGCCTGCCCGGTCACGCTCCGGATGATTAAAGTCCACAGCTCTCTGAAGAACTTGTAGACGTACACACCCTGTGCGGCCACCAGTCCGAAGTACAGCGGGGCCTGGAGCCAGCGGGTGGCGAAGAGCGCGTAACCGAGGGTCGCGCTCGGCTGCGCGGGGGCAGGCGGCGTCTCGGGGTGCGGCTCGGGCTGCGGGGCGTGGCTGTGATGAGGCAACAGTGAGCTCTCCCTGGGCGACGAACCGGGCGGTGAGCGAGGTGACCTGGGGCAGTGACCTGCGGGATCGCCATTCTTCGGGGCAGCGACCGTAAATCTGAATTCTCACCACTCATTGGAATGAATAGACATTCAGTAGGACAGGACCGTGAGCGACGACCGTTCGCGACGGCGGGCACCGCCGATCAGGCACACTGGACGTTTGGCCGTGCACATCGCACGGCTGTGCAGAAGGGGACGCGCGTGAATGGTCCACTCATCGTCCAGTCCGACAAGACCCTGCTTCTGGAGGTCGACCACGAGCTGGCCAACGAGTGCCGCCGGGTCATCGCTCCCTTCGCCGAGCTGGAGCGCGCGCCCGAGCACATCCACACCTACCGGGTGACCCCGCTCGGGCTGTGGAACGCGCGGGCGGCCGGGCACGACGCCGAGCAGGTCGTGGACGCGCTCGTGCAGTACAGCCGCTATCCGGTGCCGCACGCGCTGCTGGTCGACATCGCGGAGACGATGGGCCGCTACGGCCGTCTCACGCTGAGCAAGCACCCCGCCCACGGGCTCGTCCTCACCACCACCGACCGGCCCATCCTTGAGGAGATCCTGCGCTCGAAGCGGATCATCCCGCTCGTGGGCGCCCGGCTCGACCCGGACACCGTGGCCGTGCACCCCTCCGAGCGGGGGCAGATCAAGCAGACGCTGCTGAAGCTGGGCTGGCCGGCCGAGGACCTCGCCGGGTACGTGGACGGGGAGGCGCACGCCATCGGGCTGGCCGAGGACGGCTGGTCCCTGCGGCCCTACCAGAAGCAGGCGGTGGAGAACTTCTGGCACGGCGGGTCGGGCGTGGTCGTGCTGCCCTGCGGCGCCGGCAAGACGCTGGTCGGCGCGGGCGCCATGGCCGAGGCGAAGGCCACCACCCTCATCCTCGTCACGAACACCGTCTCGGCCCGGCAGTGGAAGCACGAGCTGGTCAAGCGCACGAGTCTGACCGAGGAGGAGATCGGCGAGTACAGCGGTACGCGCAAGGAGATCCGGCCGGTCACCATCGCGACGTACCAGGTGCTGACGACGAAGCGGAAGGGTGTCTACCAGCACCTGGAGCTGTTCGACTCCCGCGACTGGGGGCTGATCATCTATGACGAGGTGCATCTGCTGCCCGCGCCGGTCTTCAAGTTCACCGCCGACCTCCAGGCGCGCCGCCGGCTCGGTCTGACGGCCACGCTGGTGCGCGAGGACGGCCGCGAGTCGGACGTGTTCTCCCTGATCGGGCCGAAGCGTTTCGACGCGCCCTGGAAGGAGATCGAGGCGCAGGGGTACATCGCTCCCGCCGACTGCGTCGAGGTCCGGGTGAACCTCACGGACTCCGAACGGCTGGCGTACGCGACCGCCGAGGCGGAGGACAAGTACCGCTTCTGCGCGACCACGGCGACGAAGCGCAAGGTCACGGAGGCGCTGGTCCGCCGGTTCGCGGGGATGCAGACCCTCGTCATCGGGCAGTACATCGACCAGCTCGACGAGCTGGGCGAGCATCTGGACGCGCCGGTCATCAAGGGCGAGACGTCGAACGCGCAGCGCGAGAAGCTCTTCGAGGCGTTCCGTCAGGGTGAGATCAGTGTGCTGGTCGTCTCCAAGGTCGCCAACTTCTCGATCGACCTGCCGGAGGCGACGGTCGCCATCCAGGTGTCGGGCACCTTCGGCTCCCGCCAGGAGGAGGCCCAGCGCCTCGGCCGGGTGCTGCGCCCGAAGGCGGACGGCCACCAGGCCCACTTCTACTCGGTCGTGGCCCGCGACACCATCGACCAGGACTTCGCGGCCCACCGCCAGCGCTTCCTGGCCGAGCAGGGTTACGCGTACCGGATCGTGGACGCGGACGAGCTGTTGGCCGACAACTGACGGGTCGGCACCTCGGAGGGGCCGCTACCGGCTGCGTACGCCCGCCTCCTCGCCGTACTCGCCGAGGAGGACCACTCCGAGGGCGGCGCCGGCGAAGACCTTGACGGCGCGCAGGGCGTCGCCGAACCGATGGCGGTGACTGCCCCGCAGGGCGGTCGCGCCGGTCGGGGGCCGGGGGCGGGCGGGGGCCTGGGTGAACGTCGCAGTGCTCATGTATCCATGGTGGAACACGAGCGCTCCGACTTCATCGGCCCACGGGCCGAACCCGCCCGGTCTCCTCGTACTACTCGGGAGCGACATCTACCCCGTAGGTAGGGGCCGGCATCCCCTAGGGGACCGGGGCACGAAAACGGTTGGCCCCGGCCGCCCCCGCTCGCCTAGGATCTCCGCTCTTGCCCGCCTCCCGTCGTGGAGCGCCGCCGCCCGGACGGAAACCGGCCGGTTCACCGCCACTCAATGGGGCCCACCGGCCCCGGCTCCCGCAGGCCCGGAGGCAACACCCGTGTCCACCCCGTCCAACCCGTCCGACTCCGCCATGCCGTCCGACGACCCTCTCTCCCGTGAGCGCGCCCATCTCGCGCACTCCCGTGCCGCACTGCGTTCGATGCGCGAGGACGTCCAGTCCCTCGACATCCGGGACGTCACCGCGAACTGGGTCAACGCGGAGGTCCTGACCCGCCAGATCGACGAGCGCATCAAGGCCCTCGCCGATCTGTCCCACACTCCGCTGTTCTTCGGCCGCCTCGACTACCTGCGCGCCCCGGGCGCCGAGCAGGCGGAGGGCGCCGAGGGCGAGCGCTTCTACATCGGGCGCCGGCACGTGCACGACGCGGGCGGCGACCCGATGGTGATCGACTGGCGTGCGCCGGTGTCCCAGCCGTTCTACCGGGCCTCCAAGAAGACGCCGATGGACATCGCGCTGCGCCGCCGCTTCGGCTACACCGGCGGCGACCTCACCGCGTACGAGGACGAGCACCTCTCCGACCCCGCCGAGGCCGCAGCCACGAGCAAGCTCCTCCAGCGGGAGATCGAGCGCCCGCGCGTGGGCCCCATGCGCGACATCGTGGCGACGATCCAGCCGGAACAGGACGAGATCGTACGGTCCGGTCTCGGCGGCACGGTGTGTGTGCAGGGCGGTCCGGGCACCGGCAAGACGGCCGTCGGCCTGCACCGGGTCGCGTACCTCCTCTACGCCCACCGCGACCGGCTCGCCCGCACCGGCACCCTCGTCATCGGGCCCAACGCGTCCTTCCTGCACTACATCGAGCAGGTGCTGCCCGCGCTGGGCGAGCTGGAGGTCAAGCAGGCCACGGTCGCCGACCTGGTCGCGCATGTCGAGGTGCGGGGCACGGACGAGGCGGCGACCGCCGTCCTGAAGGGCGACGCACGGATGGCCGAGGTGCTGCGCCGGGCGGTCCGCGCGCACGTGACCCCGCCCACCGAGCAGGTCGTGGTGGTCCGCGGCTCCCGGCGCTGGCGCGTACCTGAGTACGAACTGACCGCCATCGTGCAGGAGTTGCTGGACCGTGACATCCGGTACGGCGCCGCCCGCGAGGCCCTGCCGCAGCGCATCGCGCACGCCGTGCTGGTGCGGATGGAACGGTCGGGCGAGGCACCGGACGACCGGGTGCAGGACGCCGTCGCGCGCAACCCCGCGGTGAAGGCGGCGGTGAAGGCGATCTGGCCGCCGGTGGACCCGGCGAAGCTGGTCTTCCGCCTGCTCTCGGACGCCGGCTTCCTGGCGCTGCACGCGGCAGGGGTCCTCACCGAGGACGAGCAGGAGACGATCCGCTGGGCGAAGCCCGTGCGGTCGGTGAAGTCCGTCGAGTGGGCCGCCGCCGACGCCGTGTTGATCGACGAGGCCACCGACCTCGTACAGCGCACGCACTCTCTCGGGCATGTGGTGCTCGACGAGGCGCAGGACCTCTCGCCGATGCAGTACCGGGCGGTGGGGCGGCGCTGCACGACCGGTTCGGCGACCGTGCTGGGTGATCTGGCGCAGGGGACGACGCCTTGGGCGACGCGGAGTTGGGAGGAGGCGCTGGCGCACCTGGGCAAGTCGGAGGCGGTCGTGGAGGAGCTGACGGCGGGCTTCCGCGTCCCGACGGACGTGATCACCTACGCCTCCCGGCTCCTCCCCCACATCGCTCCGGGCCTGGCGCCGGTGGCGTCGGTCCGGGAGAACCCGGGCTTCTTCGAGGTCCGCCGGACCGCGGCGGAGACCGACGCCACCGCCGAAGTGGTGACGGCCTGCGAGGAGTTGCTCGCGCATGAGGGTTCGGTGGGGCTGATCGCGGCGGACGGGCGGGTGCCGTCGCTGTCCGAGGCGCTGACGAAGGCGGGCCTTCCCCATCTCGCTCCCGGCGAGGAGACGACCGCCGCGGCGCGCCTCACGCTGGTGCCGGCGTCTCTCGCGAAAGGGCTGGAGTACGACTACGTGGTGCTGGACGAACCACAGGCCGTGGTGGACGGCGAGCCGGACGAGCGGACGGGCCTGCGCCGCCTGTACGTCACGCTGACGCGGGCGGTCTCGGGCCTGATCGTGACCCACGCGAACGCCCTGCCTCCCCAGTTGCGGGATTAGGCACGCCACACCCGGGGGCCACCACCGGTGTCCGACGGGTGCGGACCGACGGGGGTTGCTCGCACAGTTCCCCGCGCCCCTGAACCTCCCGGAGCCCAAAAAACCTAGGGGCGCGGGGAACGGCGCAGTCTTTCGGTTTTCAGGGGCGCGGGGAACGGCGTAATCTTCTGGCTTTCAGGGGCGCGGGGAACGGCGCAATCTTTCAGCCTTCAGGGGCGCGGGGAACGGCGCAACCAGCCCCACCGGCCCGC
Organism: Streptomyces sp. NPDC087844; assembly: GCF_044742785.1. Lineage (NCBI taxonomy): Bacteria > Bacillati > Actinomycetota > Actinomycetes > Kitasatosporales > Streptomycetaceae > Streptomyces > Streptomyces sp. NPDC087844. The sequence goes on from NZ_JBIUVD010000006.1 coordinate 356,373, forward strand.
AGACGCAGGCCCAGACCCCACGTTCAACCGGCATCCAGCGCGGACCTCCACGCGTGAACCGACGTCGCAGAGACCGGCCCCGCCCACCCCCCCGGCCGCGCCGCACCCCCGATGTGGAACGCGTCCACACCCCCCGCCCGCAGCGGAGCGACATGGCCGAGGCGCAACCCCCCGCCGACAAGGAGCTGTGGCTCATACCCCGGCTCCCCCCTCCGCCCCGCCTCCGCGAGCAACGTCGGCAGCCCGTCCTCCACGCCACCCGCAGCCCCCGCCGTGAGATACGTGTCCAGACCGGGAAGGTCGGAGAGCCGCTTGCGCAGGGCGTCCCGGTCGGCCGCGCGGTCGATCGCCCGGTGGAACGTCCAGCGGCAGCCGTCCAGTTCGGCGAGCACCGACTCCAGCGCGGACAGATCGGGCTCCCCGTTCTCGTCCAGGAACCCGAGCACGAACTCGTCCGCCCCGGCCGCCCGCAGCTCCCGTGCCGCCCGTACGAGCGCCCGTACGTCCCCGGCCGCGAAACCGTCCGCCAGACGCAGCATCACGCGCAGCGAGATGCCGACGGCGGCCCGGATCCCGGCGAAGGTCGCGACCGGCGGGGTGAGTCCGTCGGCGGCCATGTCGGTGACGAGTTCCAGCCGGTCCGCGCCTCCGGCCTCGGCGGCGACCGCGTCCTCGACGTCGAGGGCGATCACCTCCAGGACTGCACGCTTGCTCATAGGATTTCTTCCCTCGGGCGGCTACAGATGGCGGGTTACAGGTCTAGTCCAATGCCCAGCCTACGCGTCCCATGACAGAGATCAGCGGATATCACCATTCGCGCACACGCTGTCACTGTCCGCAATTACCCTCGACCTGGCGACGTCCGACAACGCCAGCCGCGCGAGAGGGAGTTGTGTGATGCCCGAGCCCAAGCGACTCGACCCGCCCCAGCCGAAGTACGCGCAACCGGCGTTGGCGGACGTCGTCGCATTCGAGAGCCTGGCGCAGTCGGTCAAGGACTGGGCACCGGACCTGGTCCCCGGCCTGCTCCGGACCGCCGCCTACAGCAGGGCGGTGATCCAGGCGTACGAACCGGTCGGGACGGACGAGGACGTCGACGGACGGATGGCTTCCCGGCAGGTTCGCGCACACATCCTCGGCAACCCGGCAGGGCCCCGCTACCGGGTGATCCTGGACGAGGTCGTCGTCCGGCGTCCGGTGGGCGGCCCGCACGCCATGGCCGAGCAGCTCCGTCACATCGCCGCGCTGGTCCGCCGCCACCGGATCATCGCCCAGGTGCTGCCCCTCTCGGAGAACGCGCACACCGGCCTCGACGGCCTCTTCAAGCTGATGACCTTCGACGACGCCCCGCCCGTCGCCTACGTGCAAGCCGACGGCACCGGCCGCCTGTCGGCCGACCCGGCCGTGATCACCCGCTGCACGCTCACCCACGAACTGCTCGGGACCGCGGCCTTGCCCCCTCTCGCGTCCCTCACTCTCATCGAGCGGGCGGCCGAGGAGTACGGAAGGTACGAGGAGCACCAGGAGCACCAGAAGTACAAGGAGCGCGAGGAGTACCAGGAGCACGAGGCTGTGCACCGCCTCTGAACGAGGGGGACCGCAGGCGGACAATGGAACGCATGGCCGATCCCGACGCCCTGCGCACCCGCTGGTCCGACACCCTCCACCGAAGCCGAAGCCGAAGCCACAGCTACAGCAGCAGCAGCCGTGGGACGGAGGCTCCCGTCCCCTCGGTCCCCGACCCCACCCCCTACGCCGACAACCTGCTCGCCCGCTGGTCGGAACCCCAGCGGCGCTACCACACCCTCGATCACCTCACGGCGGTGCTGGACCATGTCGACGTGCTGGCAGAGGCCGCGGACGACCCGGATCCGGTCCGGCTGGCCGCGTGGTTCCATGACGCGGTCTACCTTCCCGACCGCTCCGAGAACGAGGAGCGTTCGGCCCGGCTCGCCGAGCGCGCGCTCCCCGAGGCCGGCCTCTCCGCCGCCGCCACGGCCGAGGTCGCCCGCCTCGTCCGGCTGACGGTCACGCACGCGCCGGCCGGCGACGACCGGAACGGCCAGGTCCTGTGCGACGCCGACCTGGCGATCCTCGCCGCACCGTCCGACGTGTACGCCGCCTACACGGCGGCGGTCCGCGAGGAGTACGCCTTCGTGCCCCCGGACGCCTTCCGTACGGGCCGCGCGGCCGTCCTCCGCCAGCTCCTCGATCTGCCGCGCCTCTTCCACACCCCTTACGGAACAAGGGAATGGGAGGGTCCGGCCCGGCACAACCTGACGAGCGAGCTGACCCTGTTGACGGCCTGAACCCCACCCGCTGGAATGGGCTGTCCACCGTCGAGGTTGGCACGTGACATGCCCGTCCCCACGAGCCCCGGCTCACCCATGCCCGCCCCCACGCCCGTGCCCTCCCCCACACCCGAACCCAGGCCCGCGCCCATGCCCCTGGCCGTCTACATCCTCGGGCTCTCCGTCTTCGCACTGGGCACCAGCGAGTTCATGCTCTCCGGTCTCCTGCCGGCGGTCGCGGACGACATGCACGTGTCCATTCCGCGCGCGGGCCTGCTGATATCCGCCTTCGCGGTCGGCATGGTCGTCGGAGCGCCCCTGCTGGCCGTGGCCACGCTCCGGCTGCCCCGCCGCACCACCCTCATCGCGCTCATCAGCGTCTTCGGCCTCGGCCAGATCGCGGGCGCCCTCGCCCCGGACTACACCGTGCTCTTCGCGTCCCGGGTCGTGAGCGCGCTCGCCTGCGCAGGCTTCTGGGCCGTCGGCGCGGCCGTCGCCGTCGCCATGGTCCCGGTGAACGCCCGCGCCCGCGCGCTCGCCGTGATGATCGGCGGCCTGTCGATCGCGAACGTCCTCGGCGTCCCGGCGGGCGCCTTCCTCGGTGAGAGCCTCGGCTGGCGCTCGGCGTTCTGGGCGGTCGGCGCGGCCAGCGCGGTCGCGCTCGTCGGGGTGGCCACCCTCATCCCCCGTATCCCGCTCCCCGCCGAGAAGCCCCGGCTCAGGAACGAACTGCGGATCTACCGCGACCGACAGGTCTGGCTCACCATCTCGCTGATCGCGTTCTCCGCGGGCGGGGTCTTCTGCGCGTTCAGCTACCTGGCCCCGCTGCTCACGGACGTGGCCGGGCTCGACCATGGCTGGGTACCGGCCGTGCTCGCGCTGTTCGGGATCGGCGCGCTCATCGGGACGACGATCGGCGGCCGGATCGCGGACGCGCACCTCTTCGGAGTACTGCTCTCCGGCATCGCGGCCTCGACGGTCCTGCTCGTGGCGCTCGCCCTGCTCGCGCAGTACGCCGTCGCGGCAGCCGCCCTCGCCTTCCTCCTCGGCGTCTCGGCCTTCTACACCGCCCCGGCCCTCAACGCCCGGCTGTTCGACGTCGCGACCTCCGCCCCCACCCTGGCCGCCGCGACCACCACGGCCGCCTTCAACCTCGGCAACACCGGTGGCCCCTGGATCGGCGGCGCCGCCATCGACGCGGGCCTCGGCTTCGCCTCCCCGGCCTGGGCGGGAGCGGCCCTGACCGTCGCGGCGGGCGTACTGACCGCGATCTCGCTGCGTCTGTACCGGCGCGGGGCGTCATCGCGGGTGGTCACCCGAGCCGCACCGAGGATCGACACCGGGGCGGAGAAGAACATGAACCCCTCCGCGAACTGATCACCTATCCTCACCGGCATGCGAGCCATGGGCGGGGACCAGTTGGAAGAGGCCGTCTCGGGCGCGGTGGCGGCCCTGCGGAGCGCGACCGACCGGGACCGGGACTGGGACGTCAGGGCGGGCCGTCTCGAATGGAGCTGCCGCAGGACGGCGGAGCACATCGCGTCGGCCCTCATGTTGTACGCGGGCCAGCTGGCGGGCCGCCCCGCCGACCGCTACGTACCCTTCGACATCACCTTCGACGAGTGCGAGAGCCCCGAGGACGTCCTCCAGGTCGTCGAGGCGATCGGCGCCCTCCTCGTGGCCACCGTGCGCACCACCCCGCGAGAGGTGCGGGCCTACCACTCGTACCCCTTCCGCAGCGCGAACCGTGAGGGCTTCGCCGCGATGGGTGTCGCCGAGGTGCTGCTGCACACGCACGACGTGGCGGAGGGTCTGGGCATCGCGTACGAGCCGCCGGCCGCGCTCTGCGCCGACGTGCTGACGCGGATCTTCCCGCACGTGCGCCCCGAACCCGGCCCCGACCACTGGCGGACCCTCCTGTGGGCCACGGGCCGCGGCGAACTGCCCGGCCGCGCGCCCCTCACCAGTTGGCGGTGGAGCAACAACCTCGTCATACCCGCCGAACGCCTCACCCTCCAGGGCGTCACCCCCGCGGCCGCCGCCGACCTGAGCGCGGGCGGCACGGGCGGCTTCGAGTGGATCGAGGGCGGCCCCTTCCAGGGCACGCGGGACGCCGCGGGCATGGTCGTGAAGGCGTACGAGGCCGGGGTGCACCGCCCCGAGTGGGGCATGTTCGTCCTCGTACGGCGCGAGGACGGCCGCGCGGTCGGCGGCATGGGCTTCCACGGCGCCCCGGACGAGGAGGGCCGCGCCGAGGTCGGCTACGACCTGACCGGGGCGGCCCGCGGCAACGGTTACGCCACCGAGGCCCTGCGCGCCATGTCCGCCCGAGCCCTGGCCCGCGAGGACGTCACGTACCTGCTCGCGACGGTGGACCGCACCAACTCCCCTTCCCAGGGCGTGATCGCACGCGTGGGCTTCACCCGGGTGGGCACGGTGGGCGACGACGGGGAGCAGTACGCGTACGAGCTACGCGGCTGAGCCGGGCCGCCCCTTCGGCCTGCGCAGCCCGGACGCGTACAGGATGCGTACGACCTCGCGGCTGCGCACCCGCACCGCGCCGGCCCGTACGGCGTCCTCGTACCGGTACGAGGGGATGTCGTAGTGATCGCGCTCGAAGGCGCGGGCGGGGGCGCCCAGCCCGCGCGCGAACTCGTGAAGCTCCTCGAACGACACATCACTCACCAGGTGGGACCACATGCGGCCGTGCCCCGGCCAGTCGGGCGGGTCGATGTACACGGTCACGAAGAACTCGCTCCACTCCCCAGGGCCGGTCCGAGCGCCCCCACCGGGGCGACGCTCACCCCGGCCTTGTGACACACCCAGTGCGGGTCGGGCCCCAGCTCCGGCTCCACCTCCAGGGCATGCGGATCGCCGTCACCGCAGACGGGGCACAGCGGCCACCGCCCGTACGTCTCCAGCAACGCGTCCTGTACGTCCTGGGCGACCAGCCCGGCCACGTACTCGACACCCTCGGGCCACTGCTCCACCCACCACCGCCGCCGCACGACGGACTCCTCGACCATCGACACGACATCGGCCTCCGCGACCTCCGCCGCCACAAGATCAGCGATCACCAGGGCCCGAGCCGCATGAAGAGCCTGTTCGAGAGGAGCGACGGAGGATTCCATACCTCCATTGTGCGCCAGCCCGGACGGGCCCCCACTTCCGTCTCGGACTCCGGCTCTCATCCCATCTCTCGTCTTCGGCTGGTAGGGGCGCGGGGAACTGCGCAACCCGAACCCCACCGCCCCGCACCCACCACCCCACCCCTTGACCCTCCCCCCGCCCGAAAATACCTTTCATACGTGACCCAAGAAGTGAAGGAAATTTTCGCGGGCGAACCCCCGCCACCCCCCGCAGCCCTCGCCGCAAAGGTCCGCACCCTCGCCCCCTCGATGACCCGCTCCATGCAGCGAGTGGCAGAGGCCGTGGCCCACGACCCCGCAGGCTGCGCGGCCCTCACGGTCACCGGCCTCGCAGAACTGACCGGCACCAGCGAGGCGACAGTGGTCCGCACAGCCCGCCTCCTCGGCTACCCCGGCTACCGCGATCTGCGCCTCGCCCTCGCCGGCCTCGCCGCCCAGCAGCAGTCGGGCCGCGCCCCCGCCGTGACGGCCGACATCGCGGTCGACGACCCGATCGCGGACGTGGTCGCCAAGCTCGCGTACGACGAGCAGCAGACGCTCGCCGACACCGCGGCCGCACTGGACACGGTGCAGCTGGGCGCGGCGGTCGGAGCGCTCGCGGCGGCCCGCCGTATCGACGTGTACGGCGTCGGGGCGTCCGGCCTGGTCGCCCAGGACCTCACCCAGAAGCTGCTGCGCATCGGCCTCATAGCCCAGGCGCACAACGACCCGCATCTCGCCGTGACCAACGCCGTGCAGTTGCGGGTCAAGGACGTGGCGATCGCGATCACGCACTCCGGGGCGACCGGCGACGTCATCGAGCCGCTGCGGGTCGCATTCGAGCACGGGGCCACGACGATCGCGATCACGGGACGGCCGGACGGTCCCGTCACGCAGTACGCGGATCACATCCTGACCACGTCCACGGCCCGGGAGAGCGAGCTGCGGCCGGCGGCGATGTCGTCCCGGACCAGCCAACTGCTGGTGGTGGACTGCCTGTTCATCGGGGTCGCCCAGCGGACGTACGAGACGGCGGCGCCGGCGCTGTCCGCGTCGTACGAGGCGTTGGCGCATCGGCATCGGAGTGCGCCTCGTTAGCGGGCCGGGGGTCGTCCGCGAGCCGGTGAGGGCCGGTCGAACCGTTCCCCGCGCCCCTACCGGCCAAAGACAAAAGATTGCGCCGTTCCCCTCGCCCCCGAAGAGCGAAACGATCCGCCCCGCCCGCACCAGAAAGAGCCGCCGTACATGACCTCAAGCGCCGACGCCGCCGACGCCCCCTCGTCCTCCGATCACCGCACTGTGCGGGCCGAGTTGGAGGGCCTGACCACGGAGGCGTTCCGCCCCGAGCACTCCGACATCGACCGACTGCCGACGCTCGACATCGCGAAGATCATGAACGGTGAGGACGCCACCGTGCCGACCGCCGTCGCCGCGCAGCTGCCGAACATCGCGGCCGCGATCGACGCCATCGCGGAGCGGATGGCGCGCGGCGGCCGGCTCGTCTACGCCGGCGCCGGCACCGCCGGACGGCTCGGGGTGCTGGACGCGTCGGAGTGCCCGCCGACGTTCAACACGGACCCGACCGAGGTCGTCGGGCTGATCGCGGGCGGCCCGGTCGCGATGACGACGTCGGTCGAGGGGGCGGAGGACTCCGCGGAACTGGCCGTCGAGGACCTGTCCGCGCTGAACCTCACGCGGGACGACACGGTCGTCGGTGTCTCCGCCTCGGGCCGCACCCCGTACGCGATCGGAGCGGTCGGGCACGCCCGCGCGCTCGGCGCCCTGACGGTCGGACTGTCCTGCAACGCGGACAGCGCGCTGGCGGCGGCGGCCGACCACGGCATCGAGGTCGTCGTGGGCCCCGAACTGCTCACGGGCTCCACCCGTCTGAAGGCGGGCACGGCGCAGAAGCTCGTCCTCAACATGCTCTCGACGATCACGATGATCCGCCTGGGCAAGACGTACGGAAACCTGATGGTCGACGTACGTGCCTCGAACGAGAAGCTGCGAGCGCGTTCACGCCGTATCGTCGCGCTCGCCACGGGTGCCTCCGACGAGGAGATCGAGGCGGCCCTGGCCGCCACGGACGGCGAGGTCAAGAACGCGATCCTCACGATCCTGGGCACTGTGGACGCCCCCACAGCCGCCCACCTCCTCAAGAAGACAGACGGCCACCTGCGCGAAGCCCTGGCAACAACACACCAGCCCTGACCGCCCCTCCTCAGGAGCGCGGGGAACGGCGCGACCGGCCCCCACCGCCCCACGGCCGCCGAACCCCCACACTGTCAGTACCTCGTGCGAGGCTGGTGAAGCCGAAGGAAGGGACCCCGAGACCGTGAACCACGCGCAACTGACCGCCCTGGGCAGAGCCCTCCGCGTGCTGGGCGAGCACGGAGACGCCCTGTCCACCGAGATGCCGGACGCCAAGCTCCACGAGGTGAAGGCGGACCTGAAGCGTGCCCTGAGCCTCCTGGACGAGACCGTCACCACCGCGGCCCCCACCACCCGCTGCGCGGAACACCCCACGGGCCCGGTGGACGAGGACGCCCCCGACCTGTGCCTGCTCTGCGAGACCCGCCGCCGCCTCGCCCGCCGCTCGAAGGTGAACAACTCGTTCCAGGACTCCTTCCCGCAGGGCCGCCCGACGGCCCCGGACGACAGTTCGGAACGCACCAAGTCCCGTTACGGCGTCCGGGGCGACCGGCCCCAGCCCCAGCAGCGCTGGCTCCCCGAGATGTGGACCGGCCAGGCCTGGCAGCTCTGCGGCACGCCGCGCCGCGACAAGCAGGAGGCCGAGCTGTATCTCGCCGCACAGCGCCGCAGCCCTCGCCCGAGCATGGCCTACCGTCTGATCCACGAGTTCACGGACTACGAGGTGCTGCGCATCTGGGGCACCCCGGTGAAGGTCGACATCGAACCGATGGGAAACATCTAGAGCCGGTAGCCCGAGATTTCCCCGATCCACTCGACGAAGTCGCCCGGATCCTGGTCGGCCCCGTGCCCCGCGTCCCAGTAGTACGCGGTGTCGACGTCGTCACCCAGACTCGTGAGACGGGCCGAGAGGTTGCCCGCGACCGAGAGCGAGGTGTCGGTGTCCTTGGTGCCGAGGCGTATCCACCAGTGCTTCGCCCGGTTGCGGTTGGGGTTCTCGACGAGGTGGTGCATCGGGTTCATCAGGTCGAGCTTCGCGGGGATGTCGGCGTCCAGGCGCGCGCTGTCGCCGCTCTCGTGCCGCAGGCTGTAGAGCGTGAAGTGCCTGGCCTTCGTGGTCCCCGTGCCGAACAGGTTGTTCTCGGGGGTGGCCAGGGTGAAGCCGTCGAACGACGGCGCGTTCTTCTTCCGGGCACCCACGTGCGTGCGGAAGCCGTCCCAGGAGAAGGTGGCCCGCCCGCCTGAGCCGCCGCCGGACCAGGTGATGAACGGGTTCGCGGCGAGATAGGCGGCCCGGTCCGCGCCCGGCAGCGCCGCCAGGTACCGCGTGGCCGACGGCTCCAGATGCGTCCTCAGCAGGTACGCGTCCAGGTTGCGCGCGGTGAGGGCACCGAAGCCCTTCGCCCGCAGCCCGAGCGCGGCCAGGTGCTCGGCGTACGCGGCCTTCAGCTCACCGGAGACCGCCGGATCGACCTGCGCGCCGCCGTTCAGCGGGTTGGCGCCCCAGCACCACTCGTACGCCATGTCGGCGTGTTCGAGGTCGATGATCGGACACCAGGCTCCGGCCGCGAAGATCGCGTCGCTCGTGTCGGCCGCACCGATCTCCTTCAGATACGGGTCGTAGAGCGGGCTGTCACCGGACGCGCCGAGCAGCGCGGACAGCGCCCCGCCCGCGCTGACCCCGGACGAGACGATCCGCCGTACGTCGCCCGGGACGCGGCCCTTGTTGAATCTCAGGTACCGCACGGCCGCCTTCAGATCCACGATGACGGCCGGTGCCGTGCCGTAGTAGACCCCCGAGGCGTCGACGAGCGTACGACCGCGGGCGCCGGGCTCCACGACCACGTACCCGGCGGCGAGAGCGAGCGCCTGGCGGCTGGTTCCGCCGCCCATCCCGGAGGCGACGATCCCGGTGTTGTTCGCCACGGACGACGGCATGTACCCGCCGATGCCGTTGGCGAGGAGGATGGGCGCGCCCGTGGCATCGACGGCCGTGCCGTCGATCTTCACCGGCACGCTGACGTTGAGGGACTGGTAGGTCGCGTCGACCGGCTCGGCCACATAGGAGGCGACCTTGTAGAAGCGGTACACGACCTCGTGGGCGACGCCGGCGGTGTCCTTGATGGTGAGGGTCGACTCGGTACAGGCGTCCGGATCGAAGACCAGATCCGCCGAAGCCCTCGCCCCGGCCCCGGCCCCGGCCCGCCAATCCTGCGTGGCGGCCCGCGCCCCGGAACCGAACCCGGCCGCCGTCCCCACGGTCGTCGCGGTAAGCCCCACGACCACTGCTCTGCGCTTCACGTCCGTCTCCTGTCTTCAAGCACGGCTCGAAGCACCCAGTGCACCAGCCGTTCCTGAGGACTTCCCCTGCCCCTTCGGCGACAGCACAGAGAATCGGCCACCGGCCCGAACACCCGCGTACTGCCTGGTCCGCCGCCATATCGAGCAAATCGCCCACAAAATTGTCAGCAATTTTGGCGCGAACTTGCCCGGCCCGCACCACCGCCACCGCCCTCGCCACCGCCGCCGCTCCCGCCGCCGCTCCCGCTCCCGCTCCCGCCCGGCGGACTCAGCCCCACCACCGCCAGCCGGAACAACCGGTCCGCCTCCGCCGCCGTGTCCCGGTGGTGTTCCGTGGCCAGCACGACGCCGACAGCGAGCGTGATCAGATCGCCGACGGTGACGTCCGCCGCCACCGCGCCGTCCCGCACGGCACGCTGGAGCAGCGGACCCCCCGCCTCCTCCAACGACCGCGAGCACGAGTTCTCGTGCACCGGGTCGGCCGGAGACCCGTCGTACGTCAGCGCGGCGGCCAACCCCCGCGCGGAGACGCAGTAGGCGACGACATCGCCCATCCACTCCAGCAGGGCATCCCTGCCGCGGCCCTGATCCGTCAGCTCCTCGGCGCGCACGCGGAGCGCCTCGATCCGCGTCCGCGACACCGCTTCCAGCAGCGCGCGACGCGTCGGGAAGTGCCGGCGAACCGTGGCCGACCCGACCCCCGCGGTGCGCGCGATCTGCTCCAGGGACGCATCCGCCCCGTGCGCGGCGACCTCTTCCTCGGCCACCGCGAGGATGCGCGCGTAGTTGCGCCTGGCATCGGCGCGCTGACGATCAGGCATCGGATCTCACCTCGTGCTTTGTCAAATGGCGGGCCCCGCCATATCTTAGGCGAAGAGGAAACGGCGGGCCCCGCCGTTTTGCTGCGTCAGCACCTCGGAGGAGCACTCGCATGCCCAAGAACACCGACTCAGACTCCGCACCCGTCCTGGTCACGGGCGCCACCGGCAGGCAGGGCGGAGCCACCGCACGCGCCCTGCTCGCGGCGGGCGTGCCCGTACGGGCGCTGGTACGTGACCCGGCCGCGACCCGCGCCAAGGCCGTCGAGGCGCTCGGCGCCGAGCTGGTCACCGGCGACCTCCACGACCGCGATTCCGTGGCACGCGCTTCGGAAGGCGTCCGCGCGGTCTTCTCCGTGCAGATGGCCGGCGTCACGGAGGACGGCTTCGACTTCGACGGGGAGGTGAGGCAGGGCGTCAACCTCATCGAGGGCGCCAGGGCGGCCGGCGTGCCGCAGTTCGTGCACACCTCCGTCAGCGGTGCCGGTCAGCACACCGAGGACCCCGGCTGGGCCGAGGGCCGGTGGGCGTCGACGGCGGCCACGCTGGAGGCGAAGCGGGCGATCCAGGACCGGCTCCGCGAGGCCGGCTTCCCCCGCTGGACGCTGCTCAAGCCGGGTTTCTTCATGGAGAACTTCCTCCCCTCGATGCGGTTCCTGTTCCCGCGCGGTGTAGAGGGCGGCATCGTGAGCGTGCTCAAGCCCACCACCCGCCTGTCCCTCGCCGCGGTGGACGACATCGGCACGGCGGCGGCCGCCGCCGTCGCCGCACCGGAACGGTTCGACCGCGTCGAGCTGGAACTGGCCAGCGACTACCTGTCGATGGCGCGGATCGCCGAGATCCTCTCCGGGGCGCTCGGCGTGCATCTGCCCGCGCCGGACATGACGGAGGAGGAGGCGCTGGCCGCGGGCATGCCGCCGATGGGCGCCTCGCACGAGCGGTTGAACGTCGTCGGCCAGCCCGGCCGCCCCCAGTACGCCAGGGACCTCGGCATCGAACTGACCTCCTTCGAGAAGTGGACACAACGCCACCTGCCCCTGAAGCCCTGACCGTCCCACCCCGGGACCCCCACCCAACAGTTCCCCGCGCCCCTGGCCACCTAGGCACGCGGGGAACTGCGCAATCCTGCGGCCCAACCCCCACCGAACCCGAACCCACACCCGCACCCGCACCCGAAATCAGCTGAGCGAGCGCAGCGCCTCCGCGTTGAACGCCTCCAGTTCACCGAACCGCCCGCCCAGCACCTTCACGGCCCACTCCGGGTCCTGGAGCAGCGCGCGGCCGACCGCGATCATGTCGAACTCCTCGCTCTCCAGCCGGTCGAGCAGATCGTCGATGCCCTTGACCGGCGCGCCCTCGCCACGGAAGCCCTTGAGGAAGTCCCCGTCGAGGCCCACCGAGCCGACGGTGATGACGGGCCGGCCGGTGAGCTTCTTCGTCCAGCCGGCCAGGTTCAGGTCGGAGCCGTCGAACTCCGGCAGCCAGTAGCGGCGCGTCGACGCGTGGAAGGCGTCCACTCCGGCCGCGGCAAGGGGCTCCAGCAAGGACTCAAGCTCCGCCGGGGTCTCCGTCAGGCGCGCCTTGTAGACGTTCTGCTTCCACTGCGAGTAGCGGAAGAGGACGGGGAAGGCAGGCGAGACGACCGCCCGCACCGCGGCCACGATCTCCGCGGCGAACTTCGTACGGGCGACGAGGTCACCGCCGTACCCGTCCGTGCGGCGGTTGGTGCCCGCCCACAGGAACTGGTCGAGCAGGTAGCCGTGCGCGCCGTGCAGTTCGACCCCGTCGAAGCCGATGCGCTCGGCTGCGGCAGCGGCGTCGGCGAAGGCCTGGATGACGTCGTCGAGGTCGGCCCGGGTCATCTCCTTGCCCTGGCCGGCGGTGCCGTCGAGACGCAGGCCGGAGGGGCCGACCGCGGGCGCGTCCGTGAACGGCTGATCCCCGGCGGAGCGCACCATGCCGATGTGCCAGAGCTGCGGCATGATCGTCCCGCCCGCCGCGTGCACGTCCGCGGCGACCTTCGCCCACCCGGCGAGCTGCTCCTCCCCGTGGAACCGCGGCACCCGATCGCTGTTCCCGGCCGACTCGTGGTCCACGTACGTGCCCTCGGTGACGATCAGACCGACACCGGCGGCGGCACGGCGGGCGTAGTACGACGCCACGTCCTCCCCCGGAACTCCGCCCGGCGAGAACTGCCGGGTCATCGGCGCCATCGCGATCCGGTTCGGAACGGTCAGGCCGTTGAGGGCGACAGGCCGGGAAAGAACCTCGGCGGCGCGGGAGGCGGAGGGGGCGACAGTCACGTGGGGGCTCCTCGTGGGGGAAGGGGATTGCACATCCCAACAGGTATGTGCACACGCATGGACAACTCCCCGGTCAACCATCCCGGCGCCCACGGCATTCCTCCACACCCCCGCACACCTCTGTGACCCCGGACATGCCGGCGGCGGAGCCGACAACCGAGCCGCCCGCCGGTCAGTGGCCCCTGAACCACCACGACAGCCGGCTGACGAGTCCCGAGCCGACAGCTCCGGCAGCGCCGAGCGCGGCCTGACCGGCAAGCCGCCGCCAGAATGCCGGCCGGGGGGTATGAGGCTCCGTGGCCTCAACCGCGTCGGGGGTGGTGGCCTGCCCCCGACAGAAGCGGGCACTGGGAGGACCTGCGCAGCCTGACGCTGGGCCTTGCGCTGCGCGAGCTCTCACTGACCCGGTTCACCGACGCGCTTCATCTGACAGCCGCGGCCCAGCGGTCCGCATCGGACGTGGTGTACCTGGTGGGTTCCACTCGCCGTGACCCGCGTCGACGTGACCCGCGTCGACCGGCGGCGGAACCGCCCGAGGGCGGCACCCCTGGAGTGGGGTGCCGCCCTCGGTTCGTACAGCTGCGATGCAGCGGTGCCTCAGCGGTGCTGCGGCGGTGAACCTCCGATCCGTTTCCGGATCAGAAGTCCATGTCACCGCCCGGCATGCCGCCACCGGCGCCGGCGCCGGCCGAAGCCTTCTCCGGCTTGTCGGCGATGACAGCCTCGGTGGTGAGGAACAGCGCGGCGATGGAGGCGGCGTTCTGCAGAGCGGAGCGCGTGACCTTCGCCGGGTCGATGATGCCTTCGGCGATCATGTCCACGTACTCACCGGTCGCGGCGTTGAGGCCGTGACCGACGGGCAGGTTGCGGACCTTCTCGACGATGACGCCACCCTCAAGACCACCGTTGACGGCGATCTGCTTGAGCGGGGCCTCCAGGGCGAGCTTCACGGCGTTCGCGCCGGTCGCCTCGTCACCCGTGAGCTCAAGCTTCTCGAACACCGAGGAAGCCTGGAGCAGAGCCACGCCACCACCGGCGACGATGCCCTCCTCGACGGCCGCCTTCGCGTTGCGAACGGCGTCCTCGATGCGGTGCTTGCGCTCCTTGAGCTCGACCTCGGTGGCGGCACCGGCCTTGATGACGGCCACGCCGCCGGCCAGCTTCGCCAGGCGCTCCTGGAGCTTCTCGCGGTCGTAGTCCGAGTCCGAGTTCTCGATCTCGGCACGGATCTGGTTGACCCGGCCCTGGACCTGGTCGGCAGAGCCGGAGCCGTCCACGATCGTGGTCTCGTCCTTGGTGATGACGACCTTGCGGGCACGGCCCAGCAGGTCCAGACCCGCGTTCTCCAGCTTCAGGCCGACCTCCTCGGAGATGACCTCGCCGCCCGTGAGGATGGCGATGTCGCCGAGCATGGCCTTGCGGCGGTCACCGAAGCCCGGAGCCTTGACGGCGACGGACTTGAAGGTGCCACGGATCTTGTTGACGACCAGCGTCGACAGAGCCTCGCCCTCGACGTCCTCGGCGATGATCAGCAGCGGCTTACCGCCCTGCATGACCTTCTCAAGGAGCGGGAGCAGGTCCTTGACGTTGGCGATCTTCGAGTTGGCGATCAGGATGTAGGGGTCGTCGAGGACGGCCTCCATACGCTCCATGTCGGTGGCGAAGTACGCCGAGATGTAGCCCTTGTCGAAGCGCATACCCTCGGTGAGCTCAAGCTCCAGACCGAAGGTCTGGGACTCCTCGACGGTGATGACGCCTTCCTTGCCGACCTTGTCCATCGCCTCGGCGATGAGCTCGCCGATCTGGGTGTCGGCGGCGGAGATGGAGGCCGTGGAAGCGATCTGCTCCTTGGTCTCGACATCCTTGGCCTGCTCAAGAAGGGCACCGGAGACGGCCTCGACGGCCTTCTCGATACCGCGCTTGAGAGCCATCGGGTTGGCGCCGGCGGCTACGTTGCGCAGACCCTCGCGGACCAGCGCCTGGGCGAGCACGGTCGCCGTGGTCGTACCGTCGCCGGCGACGTCGTCCGTCTTCTTGGCGACTTCCTTGACCAGCTCAGCGCCGATCTTCTCGTACGGGTCCTCGAGCTCGATCTCCTTGGCGATGGAAACACCATCGTTGGTGATCGTGGGGGCGCCCCACTTCTTCTCTAGGACGACGTTACGACCCTTGGGACCAAGGGTGACCTTGACGGCGTCGGCGAGCTGGTTCATCCCGCGCTCGAGACCGCGCCGTGCCTCCTCGTCGAACGCGATGATCTTGGCCATGTGAAGTGGTCCTCCCGGACTGGGGTGGAATCTCCAGGACCGCGCCTGCGCCCGCGACGGACGGCCTGCCGACCTCGGTGGTTCCTTGCCCCACCCGGCCGGCGGGCCTCACTGACCCGGTCCTCGTTGTCACTCTCACCTTCAGAGTGCTAACGCCAATGATTAGCACTCGACCCATGCGAGTGCAAGCGCCTCTCGATGATCCGCAGGTGGGAGGGGGTGCGAGCCGGGGGCGCCCGATGACCATGCGGGCGCCTGTGCCGACCGCGGACGGCCCCCGGATGCCGAAGGGCCCGTACCCGGGAGGTACGAGCCCTTCGGAAGAAGAACGTCGCTGCAGTAAGTCGGCGCGTGCTTCAGCCGGTCGCCAGCCGGACCATGTCCGCCTGCGGCCCCTTCTGGCCTTGCGAGATCTCGAAATCGACCCGCTGACCCTCTTCCAGGGTGCGGTAGCCGTCCATCTGAATCGCGCTGTAGTGGACGAATACATCCGCACCACCGTCGACCGCGATGAAGCCGTACCCCTTCTCCGCGTTGAACCATTTGACGGTGCCCTGAGCCATGCCTAACTCCCCTATTACTGGCCCTTGCACAGACCCGCACTTCGCGGATCCGGGTCAGACCTCACCCCCCAACGGTTGGGGGTGTGCGCCGGAACGCGTCGACCGCGGCCGAATGTATCCGTCCAACTGCCGTCTGCAACAGGTCAATCCGACGAGAATTCCGGGCACGGATGATCGGAAATATGTGAAGGATTTACGAAGATTCAGGGCAAGTCGGGCCCGGTAAATGCCATAAACGGCTGAAAAGGACCCGTTACTTTGGCTGCTTCTTGTCGGGCCCCGGGCGCCAACTCATATGCGCCGACCTTGCGAAGCGAAGCAGCTTCCCCAACTGTACCGCGCTCAATCATACAGAATTGCCCCCTCCGCTTCGGGCGCGGAAGGGGCAATTCGATGAACTCTGCGTGTTCGGCATTACCAAGGGTAATGATCGGCGCCGCCGAACGGGGCACCGAGCGGGGCGCTCAGCCTCCGGCGACCGCCGGGATGATCGAGACCCCGACGCCGTCCGGCGTGACCGTCTCAAGACCCTGCTCGAAGCGGACGTCGTCGTCGTTCACGTACACGTTGACGAACCGCCGCAGCTTGCCCTGGTCGTCCAGGACACGGGCCGCGATACCGGTGTGGTTCTTCTCCAGATCGGCGATGACCTCGGCGAGGGTCGCCCCTTCGGCGGCCACTTCGGCCTGACCACCCGTGTAGGTACGCAGGATGGTGGGGATACGGACGTTGACGCTCACGGGGCCTCCATCAGGTAGGGCTGTAGTACAGCGCCCCTTCTTCAGGGGCGCGGGGCAAGTGACATCTGCGGCTCCGCCGCGGGGCGCTGCCGGCCCCCGCGGGCCCGCAGCGTTCGGACGACGATCAGGACCCGAGCCCAGCCTCATGGAAGGAGTCGAGGTTCGGACGGATGGTGGCGGTCAGCCCCGTGTCGGAGGCGACGGCGTCCAGCGTCTTCAGCCCGTCCCCCGTGTTGAGGACGACAGTCGTCAGGGTGGGATCGAGCAGCCCGCTCTCGATCAGCTTCTTCGCCACCCCCACCGTCACCCCGCCGGCGGTCTCCGCGAAGATTCCCTCGGTCCGCGCCAGCAACTTGATCGCGTCGACGACCTGGTCGTCGTTCACGTCCTCCACGGCCCCGCCCGTCCGGCGGGCGATGTCGAGCACGTACGGCCCGTCGGCCGGGTTCCCGATGGCGAGCGACTTGGCGATCGTGTTCGGCTTCTGCGGGCGTACGACGTCGTGCCCGGCCTTGTAGGCGACGGACACCGGTGAACAGCCCTCGGCCTGGGCGCCGAAGATCTTGTACGGCTTGTCCTCGACGAGGCCGAGCTGGATCAGCTCCTTCAGGCCCTTGTCGATCTTCGTCAGCTGCGAGCCGGAGGCGATCGGCACGACCAGCTGGTCCGGCAGCCGCCAGCCGAGCTGCTCACAGATCTCGTACGCCAGGGTCTTGGAGCCCTCCGCGTAGTACGGCCGCAGATTGACGTTGACGAAGCCCCAGCCCTCGCCGGCCGGGTCGCCGATCAGTTCGGAGCAGAAGCGGTTCACGTCGTCGTAGTTGCCCTCGATACCGACGAGCTCGCCGCCGTAGACCGCGGCCATGACGACCTTGCCCTGCTCCAGGTCGTGCGGGATGAACACGCAGGAACGGAGGCCGGCCCGCGCGGCGGCGGCGCCCACCGCACCCGCGAGGTTGCCGGTGGAGGAGCAGGAGAGCGTGGTGAAGCCGAAGGCGCGCGCGGCCTCCAGCGCCTGGGCGACGACACGGTCCTTGAAGGAGTGCGTCGGGTTGCCGGAGTCGTCCTTGACGAAGAGCTTGCCGGCGTCGACGCCCAGCTCGCGCGCCAGGTTGTCGGCCTTGACGAGCTTGGTCCAGCCGGGGTTGATGTTCGGCTTGTCCGCCACGTCCGCGGGGACGGGCAGCAGCGGCGCGTACCGCCAGATGTTCGCGGGCCCCGCTTCGATCCGCTTGCGGAGTTCCTCGGTGTCGTAACCCGAGAAGTCGTACGCGATCTCCAGCGGGCCGAAACACTCCTCGCAGGCGAAGACCGGACCGAGCGGGACGCGGTGTCCGCACTCGCGGCAGGAGAGCGCGGCGGCCGGACCGAGGTCGACGGCGTTCGCGGAGCCCGCGGCGGAGGCGGGGGTGGGGGTGGAGTTCGTGGTGCTTGCAACTGTCTGCGCAGCCATGGAGGCGAGGCCCTTTCCTCATCTTCCTCACGACGCACTTCGCCATGAGACGGATTTGGCACCTTCCCGAGCCGGGAGCCTCGCGGCACTGATCAGCGATGATCAGGACGAGACCGGCTGGAGGGTTGCCGGGGCTTCAACGGGCCGTATCCCTCTGCCCCTCTGGATGAGCGGTATTCAGTTGTACGCGCAACGACCCCCGACATGCGATGGTCATCAGCGTTGTTCAAGACTGTAACCGACGGCATGGATGGTGGAGAGAGCCGTCCGAACCGCGAGATGACCGTCACACCGGTTTCCGTCGCGGCGGGACGCACGCATCCCGATGAACGCAAGGGAGAGCCGCACGTGCTGGAAGACGTCGAGCGCTGGCTGAGCACGCGCTCCTGGTCCGTCGAGGACCGCCCGCTCAAGAAGCTGATCGCCGCGAAGCGGTCCACGGGCTCCACGGTCAGTGTCGTACTGCCCGCGCTCAACGAGGAGGAGACGGTCGGCGAGATCGTCGCCGTGATCCGCCGTGAGCTGATGACCGCGCGAGTGCCGCTCGTCGACGAGATCGTGGTGATCGACTCGGGTTCGACGGACCGCACCTCCGAGGTCGCCGCCGCCGCGGGCGCCCGTGTCGTGCACCGGGACGAGATCCTGCCCCGTATCCCGGCCGTACCCGGCAAGGGCGAGGTGCTGTGGCGCTCGCTGCTCGTCACCCGCGGGGACATCGTGGCCTTCGTCGACGCGGACCTGAAGGAGTTCTCGGCGGACTTCGTCTCCGGGATCGTCGGTCCGCTGCTGACGGATCCGGGGGTCGACCTCGTCAAGGCGATGTACGACCGCCCTCTGGGCTCCGCAGCAGGTCAGGGGGGTCGGGTCACGGAACTCATGGCCCGGCCGCTGCTCAACATGCACTGGCCGCAGCTGGCCGGCTTCGTCCAGCCGCTGGGCGGGGAGTACGCGGCCCGCCGCTCGCTCCTCGAACGGCTCCCGTTCCCCGTGGGCTACGGCGTGGAGCTGGGCATGCTGGTCGACGCGCTGCACCTGGTCGGTCTTGACGCCCTCGCGCAGGTCGACGTGGGCGTCCGCAAGCACCGGCACCAGGACGGGCAGGCGCTCGGCCGGATGTCCGCGGCGATCTATCGCACGGCTCAGCTTCGGCTTGCGCGCGGGCACATGATCCGGCCGTCGCTGACGCAGTTCGTGCGGGGGGAACGCGGGTTCGAGCCGCGCACGCATTCGGTGGACATGGAGGAACGTCCGCCGATGGCCGAAATCCGGGAGTACGTCTCACGCCGCGCGGCGTGACCTTTTTGAGGGCGCGGGGAACGGCGCAATCTTCTGTCTCCGGGTTTTGGGGGCGCGGGAAACGGCGCGGCACGCCCCCACCCGGCCTCCGGCCGACCCGCGCGCTTCCGCCACGGCCAGTGGGAACGTTTGAGCGGATGGACCTGCGGCTAGGTTTCGAGTCATGGCTTCCACCCACGGCAAACACTCCGTCCTCGTCGCGTCCAACCGCGGCCCCGTCTCGTACACGAAGGACGAGTCCGGCGAGCTCACGGCCAGGCGTGGCGGAGGCGGACTCGTATCGGGCCTCTCCGCCATCGGCCCCGACGCCGGCGCCCTGTGGGTCTGCTCGGCCCTCGGCGACGGCGACCGCGAGGCCGTACGGCGCGGAACCGGCGAGGACGGCGTCCGGATGCTCGACATCGACGCCGACACCCACGCCGCCGCGTACAACGGCATCGCGAACTCCGCGCTGTGGTTCGTCCACCACATGCTCTACCAGACCCCCCTGGAGCCCGTCTTCGACGCGGAGTTCCGGCGCCAGTGGGCGGCCTACGAGACGTACAACCACGCCTTCGCCGAGGCACTGGCCGAGGAGGCGGCGGACGGCGCCGCGGTCCTCGTACAGGACTACCACCTGTCCCTCGTGCCGCGGATGCTCCGCGAGCTCCGTCCCGACCTGCGGATCGGGCACTTCTCGCACACCCCGTGGGCCCCGCCGGACTACTTCCGGCTGCTCCCCGACGACATCGCGGCGAAGGTCCTCGACGGGATCCTCGGCGCCGACCGGGCCGCGTTCCTCACCCGGCGGTGGGCGGACGCGTTCACGGAGTGCTGCCGGGCCGTGCTGGGGGACGGCTTCGACCCGGACACGCGGATCGGCGTGCACGGGCTGGGCGCCGACGCGGACTTCCTGCGCGAGCGCTCGCACCGCGGGGACGTCGACGAGCGGATGGCCGCGCTGCGCGAGCAGATCGGCACCGCGCCCGACGGCAGCGCCCGGAAGACCATCGTGCGGGTGGACCGGACCGAGCTGTCCAAGAACATCGTGCGCGGCCTGCTGGCGTACCGGCAGCTGCTTGACGACCGGCCCGAGTGGCGCGAGCGGGTGGTGCACGTGGCGTTCGCGTACCCGTCGCGGCAGGACCTTGCGGTGTACCGCGACTACACGGCCGAGGTGCAGCGGGTCGCCGACGAGATCAACTCCGCGTACGGGACGGCCGGCTGGACGCCGGTGGTGCTGCACGTGAAGGACGACTTCGCACGCTCACTCGCGGCGTACCGGCTGGCCGACGTGGCCCTCGTGAACCCCATTCGCGACGGTATGAACCTCGTCGCGAAGGAGGTGCCGGTCGTGTCCGACGACGGGTGCGTGCTGGTGCTGTCGCGGGAGGCGGGGGCGTACGAGGAGTTGGGCGAGGACGCGATCGTCGTGAACCCGTATGACGTCGTCGGCACGGCGGAGGCGCTGTACGAGGCGTTGGCAGTGCCCCTCGCGGAGCGGGCCGAGCGGACGAAGCGGTTGGCTGTGGCGGCGACCGCCCTGCCTCCGGCGCAGTGGTTCTTGGACCAGTTGCACGCGTTGGACGCGTGACGGGTCGCTGACGCGGGGTCGGTTCGGAGCCGCGGACCGGAGGGGGCCGGTCGCGCGGTTCCCCGCACCCCTGGCGGGCGCCCTAGCGGGGCGCCAAGTGGGTGGCCAGGGCCGTGAGCAGTCGCGTGACCCCCTCCGGTCCGTCCACCACCAGGTCCGAACGGTCGGCCAGTTCGGTCACCTCTGTGCTGCCGCTGCAGACCAGGAGGCCCGGGATGCCGTCGGAGCGGAGTTTCTCGACGGCGGCGAAGGCCGGCAGGTCGCCGAGGTCGTCGCCGCAGTACATGACCGACTCGGCTCCGACGTCACGCACGTACTCGCCGAGGGCGACGCCCTTGTCCATGCCCGCCGGACGCAGCTCCAGGACCAGCCGTCCCGGTTCGACGATCAGGCCGTGCTTCTGGGCCAGCCCGGCCAACGGTTCGCGCAGTGCCTCGAAGGCGGCCTGGGGGTCCTGGGCACGGCGGGTGTGGACCGCGACGGCCCTGCCCTTCTCCTCGATCCAGCTGCCCTGCCAGGCACCGATGCCGTCGAGGAAGCCGGGAAGTTCGGCGCGGGCTGCGGCCACACCGGGGTGCGGCGCCGGGGCCCGGACCGTACCGGTGACCGCGTCCCAGCGCTCCGCCCCGTAGTGGCCGAGCACGACGAGGTGGTCGAGGCCCGGGACTCCGGCGAAACCGCCGTACCGCACGGCGACCGACGCCGGCCTGCCGGTGACGACGGCCACCGACGCCACTTTCGGGGCCAGCGCCGCCAGGGCCGGTACGGCGTCCTGGTGGGCGCGGGCCTGTTCGGGGTCGGGGACGATCGGCGCGAGCGTGCCGTCGAAGTCGAAGGCGAGGACGGCCTTGTGGGGCCGCGCGAGGATGGCGGCGAGACCGTCTCGGCCCGCCGTGGTCACGGGGCTCGGCAGCGACGATGAGTCGGGGTGACTGGCCATGCTGCGACCCTATCCGCCGAGGTGGGGTCTTATGCCTCCCGCTCGCGCCTGCGTACCTCGCGAACGCGCCGCAGGCGGTTGACCGTCACCGGGTCGTGCGCGAGGGCCCGCTCCGCGTCCAGGAGGGCGTTCAGCACCTGGTAGTAGCGAACCGGGGCGATCCCCAGCTCCTCCCGGATGGCCCGCTCCTTGGCCCCCGGCGCCACCCACCCCCGCCCCTCCAACGCGAGCACACCCCGCTCCAGCGAGCTCAACCCCTCATCACCCGTACCCACACCCGTACCCATACCCATACCCAAGAAGCTAGCCGCTCCCGCACCCACCAGGGGGCGCGGGGAACGGCGCGATCTTTTGTCGTTCGTCTTCAGGGGCGCGGGGAACGGCGCAACCAGCCACAACAACCCGCACCCACACCCACCAGCGGAGCTAAGACGCGTTCTGGGCCGCGGAAGCAGCCCGCTGCAACTGCCCCAGCACAGCCCCCGGCTTCCCCTCCGGACTGACCGCCTCACCGATCCGCCGCTTGATGTCCGCGCTGACCGCCGCCCAGGACGTCTGCCCCACGGGATACAGCTCGGCGTTGGGCAGCTCGCCGAGGAAGTCGACGAGGTCCGTGTCGTCCTTGTCGAGAGCCATCGCCTCGGACGCGGACGTCGTCACGGGCAGCAGGTCGTACTCGTGGGAGAACTCAAGGACGTTCTTGTCGCTGTACACGTAGTCGAGGAAGTCCCCGATCTGTTCCGCGTGCCCGTTCTTCTTGAACGCCATCATCCAGTCGGCGACACCCATGGTGGCCTTGGAGCGCCCTTTGGCGCCGGGCATCGGCACCATGCCGAACTTCACGCCCTTCGCGGCGGCGGCCTTCATCAGCGTGGGGTGGCCGTTCAGCATGCCGACCTCGCCGCGTGTGAACGCCGCGAAGGCGTCCGCCCGGTTGAGCTTCGCGGGCGCGACCGGCCCGGTGAGGCCCTTGTCGACGAGCTTCTCCTTGAGCCAGGTGAAGGTGTCGACGTTCTGCGGGGAGTCGAGACTGTAGGAGCCGACCGTGTCGGTGTACCCGTCGCCGCCGCTGAGCAGCCACATCATGGTCTCGGCCTGCGCCTCCTCCGGCCCCAGCGGCAGCGCGTACGGGTACTTCACGCCCTGGGCCTTGAGGGCCGCAGCGTCGGAGGCGAGGTCGCTCCAGCTCTCCGGCGGGGTGAGGCCGGCGTCGGCGAAGAGCGTCTTGTTGTAGAAGAGCAGCCGGGTGGAGGAGGCGAACGGCATGCCGTACTGCGTGCGGTTTATCTCCCCCGCCGCGGACAGCTGCGACACGAAGTCGGCCTGGGTGTCTATGGAGAGCACGTCGCCGGCGCGGTAGAGCTCCCCCGCGTCGGCGTAGTCGGCGTACGCGCCTATCTGGGCCAGGTCGGGCGGGTTGCCCGCGTCGACCATGGCCTTGACCTTGGCGTCCACGTCGTTCCAGGAGTAGACGCTGACCTCGACGTCGACGCCGGGGTGCTTCGCCTCATAGGCCTGGGTCAGCTTGTCCCAGTACTTCTGGGAGCTGTTCGCCTTGGAGTCGCCGTAGTCGGCCGCCACGAGTCTCAGCGTGACGTCCCCGGACTCGGCGGAGCTGCCGCAGCCTCCGAGGGCCGCGGTCACACCCAGTGCGGACACCACCGCGATCAGATTTGTCACTCGCCGCTGCACTACTGCCGTCCCCAACCCTGTTCGTCCCATGAGCGCGTCCGGGCGTCCGCGCAACCCAAGTGCCCGCGTATCCCACCGATTCGCTCATGCGATCCCAAACTTTCGAATCGCAATTTTCGCTCTAAGGTCTACACCACGTAAGTGGACTAGACCTCTCACGGGGTAAGGGGCGACACTGTGGGTGTGAGACACGTCATCGCCCTGGATGTGGGCGGCACAAGAATGAAGGCCGCCCTCGTGGGGGCGGACGGCGAGCTGCTGCACCAGGCCCGCCGCTCGACGGGCCGGGAGCGCGGCCCGGACTCCGTCGTCGAGTCGATCCTCGCCTTCGCCGCCGACCTGCGCGCGCACGGCGAGGACCACCTCGGCGAGCCGGCGACGGCCGCGGGCGTCGCCGTCCCCGGCATCGTGGACGCCGACCGCGGCATCGCCGCCTACGCGGCCAACCTCGGCTGGCGCGACGTACCACTGCGGAACCTGCTCAGCGAACGGCTGCACGGGGTACCGGTCGCCCTCGGCCACGACGTACGCACCGGCGGTCTCGCCGAGGGCCGGATCGGCGCCGGCCGGGGCACGGACCGCTTCCTGTTCGTACCGCTGGGCACAGGCATCGCCGGCGCGATCGGCATCGACGGCCGCGTGGAGGCGGGCGCGCACGGTTTCGCGGGCGAGATCGGCCATGTCGTCGTCCGCCCCGGGGGCGCCCCCTGTCCGTGCGGACAGCACGGCTGCCTTGAGCGGTACGCGTCGGCGGCCGCGGTCAGCGAGGCGTGGGCCGAAGCCTGCGGCGACCGGGACGCGGACGCGGCGGACTGCGCGAAGGCCGTCGAGTCGGGCGACACCCGGGCGCGGACGGTCTGGCAGGACGCCGTGGACGCGCTCGCCGACGGACTCGTCACCGCGCTCACTCTGCTGGACCCGGGCGTCCTGATCATCGGTGGCGGTCTCGCCGAGGCGGGGGAAACCTTGTTCACACCACTGCGGGCCGCGGTCGAGCGGCGCGTCACCTTCCAGAAACTGCCGCCCATCGTCCCCGCGGCACTCGGGGACACGGCCGGCTGCCTCGGCGCGGGCCTCCTCGCCTGGGACCTGCTGACCACCCCATCCACCCCTGCCGCGGAGGTAACCGCCCGATGACCACCAAGAGCGCCCCGTCAGGGGCGCGGGGCGAGACATCATGCGGCTCCGCCGCGGGGGCGCGACAAGCCCCCACCGACCCACGGGTCGTGGTCCTCACCGGAGCGAACGTCGTACTCCCCACCGGAACGGTGCCCGGCGGCCGCCTGATCGTCGAGGGCACGCACATCGCCGGGAGCGCTCCCGAAGGCGCCCCCACGATGGACCTGCGCGACCACTGGGTGGTCCCCGGCTTCGTGGACATGCACAACCACGGCGGCGGCGGAGGCTCCTTCACCTCGGGCACGGTCGAGGACATCCTCAAGGGCATCCGCACCCACCGCGCGCACGGCACGACGACCCTCGTCGCCTCCACGGTCACCGGCGACATGGACGGTCTGGCCCAGCGCGCGGGACTGCTCTCCGAACTGGCCGAGCAGGGCGATGTCGCGGGCATCCACTTCGAGGGCCCGTTCATCTCCCCGTGCCGCAAGGGAGCGCACTCCGAGAAACTGCTGCGCGACCCCGACCCGGCGGAGGTCCGCAAACTGATCGACGCGGCGCGCGGCCAGGCCCGCATGGTCACCCTCGCCACCGAACTGCCGGGCGGCATCGACTCCGTACGCCTCCTCGTCGAGCACGGCGTCATCGCGGCGATCGGGCACACGGACGCCACGTACGAGCAGACGGTGGAGGCCATCGACGCGGGCGCGACCGTGGCGACGCACCTGTTCAACGCGATGCCCGTGCTCGGCCACCGCGCGCCGGGCCCGATCGCGGCCCTGCTGGAGGACGAGCGGATCACCGTCGAACTGATCAACGACGGCATCCACCTGCATCCGGCCTCCCTCCAGCTGGCCTTCCATCACGCGGGCGGCGGGCGGGTGGCGTTCATCACGGACGCGATGGACGCGGCGGGCTTCGGCGACGGCCGCTACATGCTCGGCCCGCTGGAGGTCGAGGTCGCGGACGGCGTGGCGCGTCTGGTGGAGGGCGGCTCGATCGCGGGCTCCACGCTCACCCTGGACCGGGCCTTCAAGCGCGCGGTGACCGTGGACCGGCTGCCCGTCGAGGACGTCGTCGCGGCCATCTCCGCCAATCCGGCCCGGCAGTTGGGCCTGTACGACCGGGTGGGCTCGCTGGAGCCGGGCAAGGACGCCGACCTGGTGGTCCTGGACTCCGGTTTCGAGGTCAGGGGTGTGATGCGCCGGGGCGAATGGCTGGTCGAACCCCAGTCCGCCTGAGCCGGGGGCTGGGCCGACGGCCGTTGCCTTTGGCATGATCGGACTTTCGGACGGGCACATCCGTGGCGCACGTACGCGCACCGGGCGAGCGCGTCCACATCGAGAGAGGCAGGCCCGGGTGATTCTCACGGTCACGCTGAACACCGCTCTCGACATCACGTACCGCGTACGGGAGTTGCGGCCCCACACGTCCCACCGGGTCGACGAGATGACCGAACGGCCCGGTGGGAAGGGCCTGAACGTGGCCCGGGTGCTCGCGGCCCTCGGCCACGAGGTGACCGTGACGGGCTTCGTGGGCGGCGTCACCGGGCGGGCCCTGCGGGGCCGGCTCGCGCAGACGCCGGATGTCGTCGACGCACTGGTCCCGGTGAGCGGTTCGACCCGCCGCACGATCGCGGTGGCCGACACGACGACCGGTGACACGACTCAACTCAACGAGCCGGGCCCGGAGATCACCTCCGCCGAGTGGGCCGGCTTCCAGGAGGCGTACGAGGTTCTGCTGCGCTCCTGTTCGGCGGTGGCCCTGTGCGGCAGCCTGCCACCCGGGGTGCCGGTCGGGGCGTACGCGCAACTCGTGCGCACCGCCAGGGCGTTGGCGGTTCCGGTGCTGCTCGACACGAGCGGGGAGCCGTTGCGGCGTGGGATCGCGGCCCGCCCCGACATCGTCAAGCCGAACGTGGACGAACTGACCGAGCTGACCGGCTCGCACGACCCTTCGCAGGCCACGCGTGACGCGCGTCGGCGCGGGGCGCACGCGGTGGTGGCGTCGCTCGGCGCGGAGGGGCTGCTCGCCCGCACTCCCGAGGGCGACTGGCGTGCGGCCCCGCCCCGGCCGGTCCGCGGGAATCCGACGGGCGCCGGCGACTCCGCTGTCGCGGGCCTGCTGTCGGGCCTGGTGGAGAAACTGCCGTGGCCGGAGCGCTTGACCCGGGCGGTCGCGCTGTCCGCGGCAACGGTACTGGCGCCGGTGGCCGGGGAGTTCGACCGGCCCGCTTACGAGGACCTGCTGGCCCGAGTGTCCGTAACGAGCCAGCCCACCGAAGCATGAACCCTGCGCCTCAAGGGGCACGGGAACTGCAAGGGGCGCGGGGAACGGCGCAATCTTTAGCCTCTCGCCCTCAGGGGCGCGGGGAACGGCGCAACCAGGCCCCACCGGACCCGCACCCGACAACAGCGGCCAGCGGAAACCCCCAGAACCGCCCCTCAGTTCTTGACCTGCCCCGCCTTCAACCGGAGCTGGTCAAGAAGGACATCGCAGTCGTCACCCTGCTGGCAGGAGATGGAGATCGTGTTCGTGCCCTTGGTGAGAGTGGGCCAGGAGTAAGTCTCCGTCCACCCCTTCTCCCACTCGTTCTCCCCGGCCTTCGCGAAGTTGCCGAGGTTCAGCTTGGTGCCGAACTCCTTGCCGTTCACGGTGAGCGTCATCTTGGCGTCCTTGCCGGCGACGCTGTACTTCGTGAAGACGGTGTACGTGCCGGACTTCGGGATGCCGTTGACGGTCCAGGTGACCTCGGCGCCGACCTGGTTGAGGCCGGTCACATAGATGCCGCCCGCCGCGCTCGCGCCCTCGATGTCCGAGGCGGTCGTCACACCGGCACCGAGCTTCAGGGCCTTCGCGTCGATGTCGGGCAGCTCGGCCGCCGACTCCTCGGCCTCCTTGCTGGACGTCTCGCTCGGCTGGGCGCTCTGGCCTGCCGACGCGGTCGGCCCCGCGGTGTCGTCGCCGCTCTTGTCGTCGTCCGAGTCCCCGCCGAGCATCGCGATACCGATGCCGATCACCACCGCCGCGACGACGGCGACGGCGCCGATCAGCAGACCCTTGGTGTTGGGCCCGCGGCCCCGGCCGCCACCGCCCCGGCCGCCGTGCGTCTGCTGGTGCGTGGTGGGCGCGCCACCGGAGAAGTTCTCGGACGTGGCGTAGTTCGCGTTCGCGTTCGGCTGCCCGTACGTGCCCTGCTGCGGCGGCACCTGCCCGTACTGCGCGGTGGGGGCGGCCTGCGCGGCGGACTGGCCGTACTTGCGCTCACCGACCGGACGCACCCGGTTGACCGAGCCGGGGTAGCCGTAACCACCACCGCCGCTCGGCGGCTGGGCTCCGGCGGCCTTCCCGTCCTCGTACAGATAGCCGAACGGGTCGTCGTCCTCGGGCGTGCTCGCGCCGTTGTTGCCGGGCGTCATCCCTTGGTCTCCTAGCGGGTGCGGTACAGATGCGGTACGGGGGATCGAAAGGCGAGCCTACCCGGTCCCGGTGCCCCGAACGGGTGACTCAGCTCGCACGACGGCGCTGATCTGCGGCTCAGCCGGCACGCCTGTGCGCTTTGGGACGAGACCGTTTCTCTACGTACATCCGCTCGTCAGCGGACTGCAGGACCTCGTCCGCCGTCATGCCGCAATGTGCCCACCCGATACCGAAGCTGGCGCCGACCCGCATGGCCCGTCCGTCGACCCGGATCGGCTGGATTATCTCGTTGCGCAGCCGCACCGCGAGGTCCTCCGCGTCGGCCCGGCCGAGCCCGTCGGCGAGCACCACGAACTCGTCGCCGCCGAGCCGGGCGACCGTGTCCCCGTCGCGCACGGCGCCGCCCAGCCTGCGGGCCACCTCGATCAGCACGTAGTCACCGGCGTTGTGCCCGAAGCGGTCGTTGATCGACTTGAAGCCGTCGAGGTCGCAGAAGAGCACCGCGAGCCCCTTCGTGCCGTCGTCCCGCTCCCCCTCGGGTGTGACGGTGTGCACATGGTGGTCGTACGCGCCCAGGGCGTCCGGGACCGGCCGGTAGTCGAAGCCGTGCCCGTTCACGTCGTAGGCGTTCACGTCGTAGGCGTTGGCACTCGCGTTGCGCGCGGCCACCACTTCCCCGTACGCCGCGTCGATCGTGTCGACCACGCCGGGTTCCGCCGCCGTGGGGCGGGCGCACAGCCGGGCGGCGAGCCGGGAGCGCAGCTCCGCGGAGTTCGGCAGGCCGGTGAGGGCGTCGTGGGAGGCGCGGTGGGCGAGCTGCAGCTCGCGGCGCTTGCGCTCCTCGATGTCCTCGACGTGGGTGAGCAGGAAGCGCGGCCCGTCGGCGGCGTCCGCGACCACGCTGTTGCGCAGCGACACCCACACGTACGTCCCGTCGCGGCGGCAGAGTCGCAGCTCGGCACGGCCGCCCTCGGCGGAGGTCCTGAGCAGGGTGCCGATGTCCTCGGGGTGGACGAGGTCGGAGAACGAGTAGCGGCGCATCGAGGAGGCGGGGCGGCCCAGGAGCCGGCACAGCGCGTCGTTCGTTCGCAGGATCCGGCCGTGCTGGTCGCCGCCCATCTCGGCGACGGCCATGCCGGAGGGCGCGTACTCGAAGGCCTGCCGGAAGCTTTCCTCGCTGGCCCGCAGCGCCTGCTGCTCACGCTCCAGGCGGACCAGCGCGCGCTGCATGTTGGCTCGCAGACGTGCGTTGCTGATGGCGATGGCGGCCTGGAACGCGTACATCTGCAGGGCTTCGCGGCCCCATGCGCCCGGATGCCGTCCGTTGCGCGGACGGTCCACGGACAGGACGCCTATCAGCTCACCGCAGGAGCCGCCGGGGACGCTCGGGGTGTACATGGGGGCGAAGAGCCGGTCGGCGGGGTGCCACTCGTCCTCGAAGCGCGGTTCGGGCCCGTCGGTGTACCACTGCGGGACGTCGTCCTCGTCGAGGACCCAGCCCTCGGTGTGCGGTATGAACCGCAGGTCGCCCCACGCCTCGCCCATGTTCAGCCGGCGCTCCCAGGATTCGCGGGAGCCGGTGCGGCCGGTGATGAGCGCCTCGGCGGCGGAGTTGCCGGCGAGGGCGGCGACCACCAGGTCGCCGTCGGGACCGACGAGGTTGACGCAGGCCAGTTCGTAGCCGAGTCCGTTGACGACTCCGTCGGCCACGGTCTGCAGCGTGTCGGCCAGGCTGCGGGCCGTGTTCATGTCCGCCATGACCGTGTGCAGCTGCCGCAGGGTCGCAAGGCGGACGTACGGCTCCGACTCGGTCTCCATTCGCCCTCCCCTCGAAGACCTCGACAGCAACTCCAGGGCCCTCTCCCCGTCTACTACCTGCCAGCTTCCCCGCCACTGAATCACAGCGCGCTGCCCACTCGGTACACAGGGTCAACAAAATATGGCACCTGTGACTCAAGTCACAGGCGAAGATGAACAATTGAGTAGAGTTTCTGCGTTTTCGCGGTGCGTTTACTGAACGCAAATTGGTGGAAGATGTGCGCGCGCCAGGTAAGAGATCCGAGTCACACTCCCACTTCAGTCCTAGGACCCGGTTCGGACGTTGGTCGGATGTGTCCACCGACGGCGGAGAATAGCGTCTTCGTGTGCTGAACACTCCCTCTGCAGCTCCGCCCGCCCCGCCCGTGCATGCTGTGGGGGTGAGCAACGACGAGTTCCGCGCGGCCATGTCCCGGCTGGCCGCCGGCGTGGTCCTGGTGACCGCGCACGAGCCGCAGGCCGACCCGGACGGCCCGAGCGGTGAGGACGTCGGCATGACGGCGACCTCCTTCATGTCCGTGTCCCTGGACCCGCCCCTGGTCCTCATCGGCCTGCGCGAGGGCTCCCGCATGGACGACCTGCTCGACGAACAGCCCCTGTGGGCGGTCTCCCTGCTGGCCGAGAGCCAGAGCTCCGTCGCGAGCCGCTTCGCCATGAAGAACCGCATCTCGGACCGCCTCCTCTTCGCGGACGTGCCGTTCGTCCGGGGGAAGGAGTCCGGCGCGCCACTGCTGAACGGCGCCCTGGCGACCCTGGAATGCCGCACCGAGCAACGGGTGACCGCGGGCGACCACACCCTGGTGATCGGCCGCGTCCTGACGTCCTCGGTGCCGGGCGCCGACGGCGGACCGCTCACGTATTTCCGGGGCCGTTACCGGCAGTTGGGCTAGCGCCGCTTCCGAAAGTCCGCCGGGTTTCCGACCGTGTACGACTGTGAAGCCGTGCGGGCGCCCGCCACACGTGTCTCCGGTGCTTTTTTTCCCGCCGTCACAAACCCGTGCCGGGAAAAGAGCCGAGGGAAGAGCCGAGGGAAGAGCCGAACCCACCCGACACCCTTTTCCTCACCCCCTCACCCCCTCTCCCCCCCTCACCCCCAGTCGCGCCCGGAACGCCCACGCTTCGTGTCGCCCCGCTGTTTCTTCTCGCGAAGCCGACGCTCATTGAGGCCTCGCGGAATACGGGTGGCCCGGCGGGCCCTGGGCGGCGGGGCGCTGGCCTCGGCGAGCAGGGAGGCGAGCCGCACGGCCGCTGTCTCCCGGTTGCGCCACTGGGACCGGTGCTCGGAGGCGCGCACCGCGACGACCCCGTCGACCAGCCGGTCGGCGAGCTTGGCGAGTGCGCGCTCCTTCCACACCGGCGGCAGCGACTGGGTCTTCGCGAGGTCGAAGCGCAGTTCGACCTGCGAGTCGGTCGTGTTGACGTGCTGGCCGCCCGGCCCGGAGGAGCGCGAGAAACGCCACATGAGCTCGGCCTCGGGCAGCGAGACGGAGCCACGGATGACGTAAGGACCGGACATGGATCCATGGTCCCTTGTCCGTCCGGTCCACGTCACCAGCTTTTCGGCACCGAAACGGTCACCGGCCCGGCCCTGCGGCCCCGCAGGTAAAGAAAGTAAAGAGGAGCGGAACCCTGGGGACCCCCCTCGGCGTTCTTAGGGATGGCGGTAGCTTCGTCCCGTACGAAGCCCGACGCGCAGCACCGCACGATCCGTACGCACGAATAACGAGGGAAGGACTCCCAACAATGGCTGTAAGCCTGTCCAAGGGTGGCAACGTCTCGCTCACCAAGGAGGCTCCGGGCCTGACCGCCGTCACCGTGGGCCTCGGCTGGGACGTCCGCTCCACCACGGGAACCGACTTCGACCTGGACGCCTCGGCCATCGCGGTCAACCCCGAGGGCAAGGTCTACTCGGACGCCCACTTCATCTTCTTCAACAACAAGCAGACCCCGGACCAGACGATCGTCCACACGGGCGACAACCGCACGGGTGAAGGCGCCGGCGACGACGAGGCGATCAACGTCAACCTCGCGGGCCTCCCGGCCGACGTCGACAAGATCGTCTTCCCGGTCTCCATCTACGACGCCGAGACGCGCTCGCAGAACTTCGGCCAGGTCCGCAACGCGTACATCCGCATCGTGAACCAGGCCGGCGGCACCGAGCTCGCCCGCTACGACCTCTCGGAGGACGCGGCCACGGAGACGGCCATGGTCTTCGGAGAGCTGTACCGCAACGGCGCGGAGTGGAAGTTCCGCGCGGTCGGCCAGGGCTACGCGTCCGGCCTCACGGGCATCGCCAAGGACTTCGGCGTCAACGTCTGATCCAGCACGCGCAAGACCGCGAGGGGCCCCGGTCCGGCTGCAGCCGGACCGGGGCCCCTCGGTCGCGGAGAACCGGCGCGACCAGCCGCCACCCCTCACCCCCCTCGGAGCGCCTACCCTTCCCGGCGTGATCCTCGAACCACTCACCCTCACCCCGGACCACGACCTGCCGGGCCCCCTCCTCACCGAACTCACCGCGCTCTACGCCTCGAACCACGCGTTCTACGCCCTCAGCGGTGACTTCCCCGACCCGCACGACATCCGCCCGGAGCAGGTCGCGAAGGCACTGGCGGACGAACTGGCCAACCCGGACGTGGAGGTCCTCCAGGCCCGCAGCGCCGGACAGCTCGTCGCGATCGCGATCACGCTCGCCCATCACCCGGACCCGGGCGACCCCGACCCCTGGATCGGCCTGCTGCTGGTCGACGCCGCCCACCAGGGCCAGGGCCACGGACGGCGGCTGGCGGCACGCATCGAGGACCGCTTCCGCGAGGCGGGCCGGGACGCCGTGCGCCTGGCGGCCCTGGACAACAACCCCGGGGCCTTCGCCTTCTGGACGACGATCGGATACGAGACGATCGGCCACCGCGAGGACCGCCGGTTGGGCCGCCCCTGCGCGGTACTACGCAAAATCCTTCACTGAGGGCTGTCCCGTGGGCCTCAGGGACTCCTGGGCCGCCCCTCCCCGTACAACCAGTCGTCCCAGATCCCGGAGAAGTCCTCGTCCGGCGCCGCCTTCTCCACAAAGGCGGTGAAGTCGTCCGTGTCCGCGTTGCCATGCCGCCGGCCGGCGGCCCACCCCCGCAGGATGTCGAAGAACACCTCGTCACCGACCGTCCGCCGAACTTTGTGCAGCACCATGGCACCCCGCTCGTACACCGGGCTGTCGGAGATCCGCGCGGCATCCGGCGGGCGGGCGGGCGGAAAAGCCCAGACACCATCGCTCTCCGCCTCCTCCTCGAAATAGTCACCCTCGTACAGCGCGTCGAAGACGTCCTGTACGGAATCCCCGCCGTGGTCCTCGTCCCACAGCCACTCGGCGTACGTGGCGAAGCCCTCGTTCAGCCACATGTCACGCCACGACTTCGGGGTGACGGAGTTCCCGTACCACTGATGGACCAGCTCGTGCACGAGAAGCTCCACGCCGGGCGCACCGGGGAACACGGGCCGGTTCTGGGTCTCCAGGGCGTACCCGGCGTCGTCCTCCCGCTCCACGATCGCGCCCGTCGACGAGAACGGATAAGGCCCGAAGTTGTCCTGAGCCCACTCCATGACCTCGGGAATGCGATCGAGCACCTCAGCGCCGGCCTCAGCCTCCTCGGGATCCACAGCCACATAGACAGGCAGCCGCCCCGCCACCGACCGACGAACCTCGAACTCCCCCACGGCCACGGTCACCACATAGGAGGCCACAGGCTCCGAGACCCGCCAGTCGAAAACAGCCCGCCCACCGTCCACCGTCTTCTCGCGCAACTCCCCGACGGATACGACCTCCAGCCCCTCGGGCACATCAACGACGATGTCGTACGAAGCCTTGTCGCCCGGATGGTGATTCCCGGGAAACCACGCCATGGACCCGGTGGGCTCCCCCAGCCCCAGAGCCCCGTCCTCGGTGGGAAGCCACCCCTCCTCCGAACCATCGGGATCGGTGACGACCTCCGGCACCCCCTCGTAGCGCACCACCGCCACAAAGGAATCCCCGCCGCCCAGATCCTCACGCGGCCGAACGGTCAACTCATGATCACCACTGCGGTTGAACCGAGCGGGCTCTCCCCCCACCTCGACCGACCGCACGTCCATCCCTTTCAGATCAAGGTTGAACGCGCTGAGGTCCTTCTCCGCCCGAGCCCGGATCTCCGCCTTCCCGACCAGCCGCCGGGTCCTCGGCTCGTAGTCGAGCGTGAGCCCGTAATGCGTGACGTCGTACCCCCCGTTCCCCGCCTTGGGAAAATACGGATCCCGCACCCCGGAGGACCCCGCGACCCCCTCCACACCCCCGTCGCAGCCGACCAGAACGCACACCAGCAGAACCGCGACGGGACCAAGGACAACAGACCGGGACATGGCGGAGATCCTAGAACGGCGTGACACCATCACCCACGTGCTCGACATCGGCTACGCCCTCTCCTCCCGCTTCCCGGACCCCCCGC
Source organism: Streptomyces sp. NPDC087844 (assembly GCF_044742785.1). Classification (NCBI taxonomy): domain Bacteria; kingdom Bacillati; phylum Actinomycetota; class Actinomycetes; order Kitasatosporales; family Streptomycetaceae; genus Streptomyces; species Streptomyces sp. NPDC087844. The sequence goes on from NZ_JBIUVD010000006.1 coordinate 390,715, forward strand.
AGACCGACTACCGCCGTGCGGACGTCCACGCTCTGCGCCACGACCTGTTCTGCGGAGACGTCTACCTCGCCGACACGAAGACGGACCGGGAGCTGTCCACGGGCTGGGGATGGGTACCCGTGCTCGACTTCGCGTGGGCCCTGTGCGACATCGTCGAACAGATCGACCAGGACCCCATGGGCAGCAGGGCCTCCCGCCCCCAGCGCGCCGAACTGGACTTCACCGAGTCCACCGACCGCATGCTCTTCGAGCGCCGCTTCGGCTGGGTGGACATCGAGTCGGACTGGATGCCCGCGGACGAGCCCCCGCTCACCTTCTCCCACACCGAACTCCGCCGCGAGGCCCGCGACTTCCTCCACGACATCCTGGCCGACCTGACGGACCTCCACGAAGGGCTCCGGGACAACCCGGCCATCTGGAACCTGGAAGCCCGCTTTCCCCGCCTGCCCTGAGCCGCACACCCCTGGGGCTGCGCCCCCAGCCCCCCATCGGCCTGAACAGCCGGGCGGGGGGATCGCCGAGGCGTCGATTCGCAGCGAGGCCGCGGTGAAGAACCGCCCGGCGGACCTGATCAACACCGCGCTGGAGAAGGTCGTGGAGGCCGGGCTGGAGCTGCCGGCGTTCTCCACCCTGGACGCGATGAGCGCGGTGGAGCGGGCGGGGCTGCTGCGGCTCCTGGAGGAGCGCGACGCGGACGGCACCACGCAGTACAACCGGCTGAAGCAGTTCACGCAGAGTCCGACCTGGTCGCACTCCAAGCGGCTGATCGCGCAGCTGGAACGGCTGGACGGGCTGGGCGATTCCGGGCTGTGGACGGACGGTGTGGCGCCGCGGAAGGTCACGGACTTCGCCGGGGAGGCGGACGCGTCCGAGCTGAAGGCGTACACGCCCGTCAAGCGGGTCGCGTTGATGGCGTGCCTGGTACATAAGGCACGGATGCGGGTGCGGGACGAGCTAGCGCCGATGTTCTGCAAGCGGGTCGGGTCGAAGACGAAGAAGACGAAGGAGGAGCTGGAGGCGCTCCGGCTCGCCGAGCGGGAGCTGACCGAGACGCTGATCAGCAACTACCGCACGGTGCTCAAGCACCTCGACGACGGCGGCCCGGCCCAGGAGGCGCTGGCGAAGGCCGCCGCGCTGACCGCCGAGTCGGCCGGAGCCCTTCAGGGCCTGGACGAACAGGCTCCGGCCGACGAGGTCGCCCGGCGGCTGGAGGGGAAGGTCTCCCCGGCGGTGCTCGCCTTCCTCAAGGCCATGACGGTGCAGGCCGGAGGACTGGGCACGGTGACCAGGGCGGTGGAGGGGTTCGGCGGGTTCGCCAGGGAGTACGAACAGATCGAGAAGGTCTTCGCCCACCACGGCAACTTCTGGGAGGTGCCGCTGTACGGGCAGATCGGCCGGGACCGGGCCCTGATGTTCGACCTGGCCGGGAAGTCGGAGTCCGCCGCGACCTCGGAGGACCGGACGGTGCTGGCCACGCTCGCGCACGCCCGCCGCAACCAGGCGGCCCGCGGCGAGTACATCAGCGCGCTCGGTGAGGACGGCCGCGCGGTCGACATCTCCTTCGCCACGCAGAACTGGCAGATGGCCGTGGCCGACCGGACGCGGCCGGGGCAGTTCGTGCGCCGGCACTTCGAGGCGATGGTCTTCACCTACCTCGCCGAGGAACTGCGCACCGGTGATGTGGCGGTGGCCGGATCGGAGGAGTACGGCGACTGGTCCAAGCAGCTGCTCGCGTGGGAGATCGTCGAGGAGGAGCTGCCCGCCAACCTGGTGGAGATCGGGCTCGCCGAGGACGAGGGCGAGGCCGTCGGCTTCGACGCCGGAGTCTTCCGTCGCCAGCTGGAGGACCGGCCGCGGGCCGCCGCCGCGGCGGCCGACGCCGGGTACCCGGACAACGAGAGCCTGGTGATCGACCCGTCCACCGGCATCCCGTCGCTCAAGGTGCACCGCCCGGAGGGGCAGCGGCCGTCGGCGAAGCGGCTGGAGCAGGAGGTCAAGGCGAGGATGCCGGAGCGCACTCTGATCGGCATCTGCGCGCGGACCGCGTACTGGGTGCAGTGGTGGCGCCGCTTCGGCCCGCCCTCGGGCCACGACCCGAAGTTCGCCGATCCGTTCGGCCGGTACGTGCTCACCACCTTCGTGAAGGGCACCAACATGGGCCCGTACGAGGCGGCCCGGCACATCCCGGGCGTGAGCGGGCGCGAACTGGCGTACGTGGCGAACCGGCACTTCTCCCTCGTGCTGCTCAACGAGGCCATCGCCGACCTGGTCAACGCCGTCCTCTTCCACAACGCCCTGGACATCGCTGAGATCGTCCGCCAGCTCCTGGAGGAGGGATGGGAGATCGACCCCGAGGACCTGGCCCCACATCTCCCCGCTGCGCGAGCAGGATCTGACCAGCACCGGTTTCACCGAAGCGGCCTGACCGAAGGGGAGGACCCGTGACCAACCTCCGGGAGCGCCGCACGCCACGCGACGGGGGCCTGCGCCGGCCATGGAAAGGCTGCCTGGTCAGCGGCCGAGCCAGGCGAGGGCCGCCACCGTCATTGCGCTGACTGCGGTGTCGAGGGTGGGCTGGATGACGGGGGCGAAGTCGGGGCTGTGGTTGACCGGGATGTCCTGGGCGATGCTGCCCTTCTCGGCGGCCTCGGCGTACAGCTTGGCGTCGATGCCGCCGATGCCCCAGTAGGTGAAAGGCACGCCGAAGGCGTCGGGGACCTCACTCATGTCTTCGCTGGCGGTCTGCAGGTCGATGGTGTGTGCGTCGTCGGTGAAGTAGGCGGCGAATGCGTCGGCGACGCGCTGGGTTGCTTCGTCGTCGTTGACGGTGGGAGGGAAGGAGGTGATCTGCTCGATCTCGGGTGCCTTCGGTGAGCGCGATGCCTCGCTCTCGGTGCGGACGATGCGTTCGATCGCCTGGCGGACCTGTTTGCGGGTGGCGTCGTCGTAGGTGCGGACGTTGAGTTCGATGACGGCGCTGTCAGGGATGACGTTGGGCCCGTTGCCGGCGTGGATGCTGCCCACGGTGAGGACGGCGGGTGTGGTGGCGGCGAGTTCACGGGAGACGATCGTCTGCAGGCGCACGATGATCAACGCGGCGAGCACGATGGGGTCGACCGCGGCCTGAGGCATGGAGCCGTGCGCCCCGCGGCCGTGGAGGGTGATGCGCAGGCTGTCCGCGGCCGACAGGAAGGATCCCGGGCGGGTGCCGACGTAGCCGGCGGGATAGGGCAGGACGTGCTGAGCCAGGACCACGTCGGGTTTCGGCGCCTTCGTGGTGAGCCCGTCGTTGATCATGGCTTCCGCTCCGTCGCCGTTCTCTTCCGAGGGCTGGAAGAGGGCCACGAAGGTGCCGTGCCAGGAGTCCTGTGACTGAGCCATGAGCTGTGCGCAGCCCACGAGTGCGGTCACGTGGACATCGTGGCCGCAGGCGTGCATGACCGGCTGCTCGGTGTCGTTCCCGTCGGTCGTGGTCACGGTGGACGCGTAGGGCAGGCCCGTCTGCTCACGGACAGGGAGGGCGTCCATGTCCGCGCGGGACATGACGGTGGGGCCGTCGCCGTTGCGCAGAACCCCGATCACGCCGGTGCCGCCGATGCCGTCGGTGACCTCGTAGCCGAAGCCCCGCAGGAAATCGGAGACCTTCTGCGCTGTGCGATGCTCCTGCAGGCCGAGTTCGGGGTGCTGGTGCACGTCCCGGTAGAGGCCCTCCAGATCGGCGCGGATTTCGGCGAGGCCGGACAGTACCGCACGGTTCACGTCGTTCATGATGTCTCCTTGCCTGGGTCGGACTGGTGTTTCCTGGCCTTGCGGAAGGCGATGCCGTGCCGCAGTGTCGCGGCCGTCCCGGTGCCGGGCTGCCACTCCAGGCTGTTGGGCAGGTTCCAGCCCCGCCGTACCGCGGTCAGCCGGAAGGCCAGTGCCAGGGCGATCCCCACAACGACACCCACCGTCGGCATGCCGAGATATGCGCAGACCACCGTGACCGCGGCGACCACCGTGGCGACGGTGGCATACAGGCTGTTGCCGCCGAAGATGGACGGCCTCCGGCCCAGGACGACATCGCGCAGGGCGCCCCCGCCGACGGCGGAGATGGTGCCCAACAGGATCGCCGGAAGCCACCCCAGCCCCGCAGCGAGGGTCTTGCTGGCTCCGGCGACCGCCCAGAACCCCAGAACGGCGGCATCGAGGGCGGTGAAGAGCCGCGTCCACGACTGTTCACTGATGCTGATGAGGAAGACCACCATGGCACCGGCGATGGCGGTCAGCATGTAGGCGTAATCGGTCAGGGCCACAGGCGTGCCGTGCTGCAGCAGCACGTCCCTGATCATGCCGCCACCCAGACCGGAGATGATGCCCACCACCAGGAACCCGTACAGGTCCAGACCTGCCGTGCGGGCTACGGCGCCTCCCAGCAGCGCGCAGGAGAAGACACCGGCAAGATCGAGATACCGGGTGGCGACAGAGATCCCTTCGGGAATCAGTGAGGCTGCCGTCGCCACCGCATGCGACATGCGATCGGCCTATGTGAGCGAGTCGGCGAGGGCACGCGCCTTCGCGGCGTCCCGATCCTCCAGCCGTACGCGGTGTCCGCCGCTGAGGGCGCGGGTGGCGATGCCGCCCGCCATGTTCCCCGACCCGATGATGGTGACCTGCATGGGGTGCGCTCCTGCTGTGTGGGCGAGCCGGCGGCAAGTACGTCAGTTGGTCCGTTCGGTGTAGCCGTCCGGGAGCTGACCGGGGGCGGCGGCGATCACCTCGTCGTTGTCCCGGCCGCGCTGCTCCTGGTAGGTGATGGCAGCGAACTCGGGGATGATCACGTATGGGTAGGCCGGCCCGGCGTCGCGGAAGGCGTGCATGTCCTCGGTGAACTCGTTCTGGTAGCAGATGGTCCTCTCGGGGTGCTGCCCCTCGCCCGCGATCCACCGCGGGAAGAAGATCGTGCCGTGCAGCCGCCGTGCGGGCAGGTCGAAGAGCAAACTGACGCAGGTCCCGGTCGGCTCGTGCCAGTCCGCCTTGTACATCCCGTCCGCGACCTGTGCCAGGTCCATCGCCTGCCGGGTCACCCAGCGTCCCCCGACCAGACCGTGGTGGATGCGGTAGTCGCACTCCCGCTCGTTGCGCGCGTACCACTCGTACCGCCACCCGTTGGCATAGGTGTAGATGAAGTGGTTCCCCACGAACGCCGACAAGTCCTGCCGGGGCCCGGGCCGGTCCACCGTGGCGATGTCCGTGCGGGTGTCGGCACTGGTCACGGGGTCCTCCAAGAGGTGGGTTCCGGTGTCCACGAAAACAGACTAAAGACATTTTCCGGGCGGCGCAGAGCGGCCTATCCACCCGCGCGGACACCGCCAGGTGAGACCAGCAGCGAATTGCCCCTTCTCGATCCCGCCTCCGGGCAACGCGCTGACCCGCGGAGAGGCACAGCGCGGTGAGACACTCGACATTGTCGGCCAGTTGCGTTTTCGCACGATGACCGTCGACCGGCAACGCACCGGCCCGGACCGTCTCACCTGACCTCTCACTCAAAAAGGAGGCGGACCCCCTTCTGAGAGAACATTTTGCGAAAATCCGAGCCCATGACGGACCCGCAGCACCCCTCACCGTCCGACCGGTCGAACGGTGGACGACATCGAACAGCACACCTGTCCGAAGCGCGACGCACAGCCCGGCTCACCGTGCCGCTCGCGCGGCGGCGCGGTCGCCTCCGCCTACCACACCCGCCGCTTCACCCAGGTGCCCCGCCTGAAGAAGGCGCTGCGGGTGCCGACCCCTGCGGACCGCAACCCCGGCAAGCCCTGGCGGCCCGGCACCCCGCCCCCGGCTGTCGCGGCCATCCGCATCGGCTACGCCCGTTGCTCGACCCTCGGCTCCCAGCTCGACGCGCTCACCGCGCACGGCATCCCCCGCGACAAGATCTTCAGCGAGAAGATCAGCACCCGGGTACGGGTCCGCCCCCAGTTCGAGGCGGCCCTGCGTACGGCGCGGGAGATCAAGCCGCACGCCCCGCACTGCCGAGTCATCTTCACCGTGCACGAGATGAAGCGGCTCGGCCGCGACGCCGCCGAACTCACCGCACTCGCCGACCACCTCACCGCCCACGGCCTGGTCCTGGAGATGCTCGCCGGGCCCCTGCCCGGCATCTACGACCCCACCGGCGCGGCGCCGCTGCGCGTTCTTCGCGGCGGCGACGGAGACCGAGCGGGAGAACATCCGGGAGTCGACGCTGGAGGGGCTCGACACCGCGGCCCGCAAAGGCAAGCACGGCCGCCGGTCACCACCGACGACATGCTGCACACCGTGCTCCGGCGGAGGGCGAACGGCGAGTCCGTCGAGCAGATCCAGCCCGACCTGATCATCCCCACCGGCAAGCGCAAAGGGCTGAGCCCGTCCGTCGCCAGCATCTACCGCGCGCTCGCCGAGCACGCCAAGCGCGAGGCGCACCCCGAAGCGGTCGAGGCGGCCCACGCCGACTTCGCCGCCCTCCAGACTGGCGAACTCCCCGGCCCCAACCGCAGACCGTACGGTGACTCACTAGAAAGATCATCCCGTGGCCCCTCTCGGGCCTACCCTGGCGATCCCCCGAGCGGGCTGAAAAACAAATACCGCACCCGGCGACGAGACCAGGGAGCGGGCCGTGCCGGTACGTCGAAAGTCCGCCGCGTAGGGCTCCTCCAGGAAGCGGCGCCCTCAGAAACGTAG